>JASLXP010000825.1 GCA_030740295.1 Planctomycetota bacterium | reverse complement strand
CCTAAACCGAAATTCGATGGGAAACGGGCCAATCAATTTCTAAACACCGTTCGGGTGTTTTTATTGTTTTGGCCGGGTTGCCCTTCGATTTCAATGTGTGCGTCCTCTGTTAGCTTCACAACCTGATTCACCAATGAGGCAAGCTGGCAAGCTCGTTGGGGTCTTAAGAATCGCTCAATTCAGGGACCTGTTTAACCCCATACGCCTGAAGCCATGCCCATCCAGATCGATTCTCATCGTCAACTTTTTCTAGACGATTACCTCATCGAGCGAATCGACGGGCTGGAACACACATTCCATCAGCCCGAAAAGCGCGGGCCCGTGCTGAAAGCCGAAAAACCTCTGGAAGGTGTTTATTGCGCAACCTTCTCTCCGCCGATGTGGATTCCGGACGAGGGAGTCTTCAAACAGGTCTACGAATATCGATACAAGGGATACAAGGGCAAGAGCGGACACAACTACGCGCTTGCGCTCTCTAAAGACGGTATCCATTGGGAGAAACCGAATCTGGGGTTGGTGGAATTCGAGGGATCCAAGCAGAACAACCTGTTCCCGACACCCGACGGACGCCGCCTGGTTCACGTGGTTTACGACCCGGACGACCCGGACCCGGCGCAGCGTTACAAAGGGCTTCTGACCGTTCCAAAAGGGCGCGTTCCTGTCGTCAGCGCGGACTGCCTGCACTGGGAGAAGCTCGACGCGCACCTGCCATCCGGCGACGCGGGGACGATGACGTTTGACCGTGAAAACCGGTTGTTCCTGGCGATGCTGAAAAGGCCAAACCCAAAGACTGTTGGACGCTCTTACGACGTGTCCTTCAGCAGCGACTTCGTGGAATGGTCAGAGCCGCGATTCATGTTCGGCATGGATAAAGAACGGGACCAGGAAATGGCCATCGACATCATCCGGCGCCGGTTGTCCAATCCAGCGCTTGCCAAGCCGCTGTTCACCGATCCTGATCCCGAGACCGGCTGGCGCCATCCGGAATCCGCTCAGCATACGCCAACGTGGCAATGCGAATGTTACAACTTCGGCGTCGTCCCGTATGAAGGGCTGTATCTTGGGCTGATCACGGTTTATTACCCGACCGGTCAGCGCCTGCCCGATCGCACAAACGCGGACGGTTTCAACCTGATCCAGCTCGCCATGAGCCGCGACCTGAAGGAGTGGAAACGTCTCGGCGAACGCCAGCCGTTCCTCGAACCGTCGCCGTTGACCGAGGGACTCGCCGGCAACTACGACCGGCTGCAACTGGGCGCCTATAACGGCATCATCCAGCACGAGGACGAAATTCGTTTCTACTACAACGGAATGAAACGCCGTGTTCCGCAGCACGACCGCTGGACCGATGGCAGCCCGCGCCCGGTCTCTACGCTGAGCGATTCTGAACGCGCCGACTGGCGGGAGGATACTCACAGCGCGGTGTGTCTGTCAGTGCTTCGCAGGGATGGTTTCATCTCGCTCGACGCCGGCGAAGACGGCGGAGAGCTGATCACCAAACCGTTCATCACCACCGGCGATCAACTGCGGCTGAACGTGGAAGTCCGCGAAGGCGGTCACGCCAAAGCGGTAGTGCTCGGACACGATCGCCAGCCGGCAGACGGTCTATCATTGGAGCAGTGTGACGCGCTGAGAGACAGCGCCGAAAACCACGTCGTCTCCTGGCAATCCTCGGCGGACCTCAGTCAAGTGACCGGCAAACCGATTCGACTCAGGATCGAGCTGAAGGACGCCAGCCTTTACTCATTTCAATTCACGACATCGTAGCCACCAGATCTTTCTGGTGATCGATGTTAAAGCCGTCAAGCTCATGGTGGCCTTTCTGCGGAGTCTGCTTTCGCCCCTCCGGGGCTGGATCTGCCGAGACTTCCGAATCCTGGGGCTTGCGCCCCAGGCTACATGCTTCCGCCCCTCCGGGGCTAGATCCGTCAAGTTATTTGCTGTGGGCTAAACTAGACACGTTCTTAGGAACAGTGAACATTGGATAAGTATTCTGGCCTGAGCACAAGAGTGTTCAGAGGTCAGGTGTCAGTGGTCAGGAAGAACGAGGACAGCTTTCTGCCCTGAACAGTGAATCGTCAAGTTGAAGCTTGTCTCACCAGGCTGGCCCACTACCATGTGCGCTCACCGAGTTTTCTGAAGACCGCCGCAAAATAACAAGTCTGGAGATCCCTGTATGAACGCGAACATCCCTGTATTGATGGTTGAAGGAAACAGCCTGGCCGAAGCCTGGGAGAAATCCTTGATTGCCCTTCACGAACAGGGCTGCGAGGTAAGAACGGAGTACGACAAGGCGGAGGATCCGCCAAGCAGGGACTGTTCGATGACAATCGTGGTTACCAATCCTCTGGCCGAGCCAATGATCCACAAAGATTTTCCGGGCGGGATGGAAGACCTCCAGGAATACGTCATGGAGGTCAATGACGGAATAAAGGACCATTGCGTTCGCGACGCTGCGGATGATTCAGGCGATACCAGATGGGAGTACACCTACCACCAGAGGCTTTTTGAGTATTCCCTGCCCGGTTCGACGGACATCCATGACCAGATCGAAATGATTTCTCAAAAACTGGCAGAGACGCCCCACACTCGCCGGGCTCAGGCGATCACATGGAAAGTCTGGGAAGACAATATCTGCTATGACCCCGCGTGCCTGCAGAGCATCTGGTGCAGACTGCTGGAAGGCGAAGATGGCACATGGTACCTGAACACGAATGTGAGATTCCGCTCGAATGACGCTTACAAGGCTTCGTTCATGAATATGTTTGCGCTTATTTTCCTGCAGAAGAGGCTTGCGAGAAAAATCGCGAAACTGTCCGGAAGGAAGATCAAGCTGGGCCGTTACGTTCACCAGGCCGACAGTTACCACATCTACGGGGCCTATTTCAAAGAGTTCGACCAGCGTTTCCTTGGGGCCCTCGACAAGCGTACTTTCGAGCAGCGGACCTTTCGATATGAAGATGTGAAAGACATCATGGAGGAGGCCATTCCCGGCATCCTCGAGAAGGCATCAAAGATGGGCAGTAACCGTTAACCTGCTCGGGGCGCACATCAGTCGAAAAGAAAAGGCCGTGGATTCACGGTTGGCTTCCCTGGCCCTCCAACAGAATGGCCATGACCGAATAGGGGGGCATATCAATTTGAACGGTCGCCGAGTTTTCCTCGAACGTTGCCAGCGATTTACCATCGATCCACTTCGCCGTTACCCGGCCGGGCATTTCGTGAAGATCGATGACGCAGTTTCCCTTCTGATGTTTTCGAGTCCAGTTGGCCAGAACGGCCAGTCCCCGCCTGTCGTCCGTTTCATCCTGGAAGAATCCTGCGAGCACTGCCGGCCAGGGTACGGGGTTGATGCCTGTAGCTGCGGAAGGCGCGGCGCGCAGCTCGACCCCCTCGACGACTGGCGGACGCAACATCTTGCCTGTCCCAAGGGCAGAGGGGAAACGGCGACGCAATGCAACGGCTTCCCGGTAACAGCGAACCAGGCCGGGGTGTTTTTCAACCAGTTTCGGTATCGCGTAAGTGATCCAACCAAGATGTGAGCCGAAGACCAGGGGCATCATGCGCTGGTGAAGATAAAGGTCCGGATCGCGGAGTTCACCGGGGTTATCCTTCCAGCCGATGGCGGCGAAGTATTCGTGATAAACCGCAGGAAAGAGAGGCGCCGGGCGATGGCTCATGAGGAGGCCTGGGCTGACGGTCAGCCCTCCATGAATGAACGGCATCAGGGCTTCGCCGAGATACTCCGAGACCAGCGCGCCCGGCCGTCCGGCCTTTTGCCAGGCACGCGAGATTTCCTTGAAAGTCTGACGAGTCGATTCCTGCCACGCTTCGGGATCGCCCGGTGTATGTGAATGTGATTTCTCAAAACAGCGCATGTTCCAGACACCCGCCTGATCCGCATAGACCGCATCGAAACCATATTGAGTCACCAACGGCGAAATCCGCTCTGTCAATGTCTGTCGCCATTCCGGGGCAGCCATGCAGCCCGGCGCAAAATCATGGTAGATGCGCCAGAGCTCGGATGAGCCCCTTTTTCTGCTGACCGTTCGTTTGCCTTGGTTTCGAGCCGATTCGGCCTGCTCTCTGGTTCCATAGGATGCCCAGGATTCTTTCGCAGCGATCTCGCCATCACGCCGGCGAACGACTTTGCCCTTGTATTGATTCCAGAGCGGGCCATCGATGGCAGCGATCCTCGCGTTGCGATAAGGCATGGCATGAAGGCCGGCTTCGTGATATCTGGCGAGCAGGGCCTCTACTTGAGGGTGTGGGGGAAAGTGCTTCGGCCACTCTTTGTTTTCAGGACCGCCATTCTCATCCCAGCCATACCAATGGATACCCATCGGGGCGCCAACCGCCTCGGCCCACGTCAGCGGCCATTTCGTCTTTTCTTCCCACGGAACGCCAGGATCGCGCGGAATGCGAACCCAACTCGGGCAGGAAGCGAACCAATCGGGAACATCCCCTCTTTTTGATAGTTTGAGATCGTCCTTGGCCCAAGACTGCTTCAACGCCCACTGACGATACACCTGGGCCGCGTCGTACCAGTCACCCTTGATCCACCGAACTTCCACAGGATATGTCAGCTCGAGCTCACCCTTCAGCGGAACATCACCTGCAGGATAATGGATCCCACGAAATCGCAGACCCGCTTTCGTTCTGTCAACGATGAATTCTTTCAGACGCTGCTCGGGATCTGGCGTCATGAATAGTATTCCACCGTTCGATTCGTAGTAGAACAGCATCTGTAGAGCACAGAACTTTGAAGGATACCTGCCTCGATAAATGGATGAGATCCGATCATCACCCCGTCCGTAGTCTCGCATCGGCGCGTGATGAACATCCTCTATCAACTGTCCATAGGCGATCGGCGCGGCCAGGGAATTCTTCTCCTTCTCCCTGCTCAAAGGCAAAAGGGGAAACTGGGGATACCAAACGCGATCGACGATGTAATCCGGAGAGAGAGATTCGACGGCAAAGCGAAACTGAATTGTCTCATCCGCGACCAGAACTTCGGTTCCAACCACCCCGGCCTCGTTTCCTGATTTTCGCTCTCGGAGTCGCCAACGAGTCTTGGTGTTCTCTTCGGCACGCATCGGTTCGACCTCGAATTGTTCTCCGCCGCGGATAGCGTCCACAGTAATAAGCTGGCCTGTCTTCGCGCTCAGAAGATCGAGCGACCACAGTGGTTGCCTGTGATTCGAGGGGACTCGATCCTTACTGTTCAGAATCAACCGCGCGATGCGACCGTCTTGGATGACAACCGGTCTTGATTCTTCTCCCATACTGCAGTCACTCCAGGCAACAATCATGCAGAAGATTACAGATACGACGCGTTTGAAAGTAATTTCCATAACCGTGCTCGCATTTGTCAAGAACTCCTCGTTGACTTGCCACCGGGCTCGGTGGCGGCGCAGAGCATAAGCAGAGACAGGGAAGTCTGTGAGTAGCATGCGCCTGGGCGACAAAGAAGAGACACTCGCCCGAGTCTAGCGACTCTGGCTACATAAATCACAAGGGCTCTGTTCTATCGTTAGCCGAATCGAGTAAATCCGGTTGAGCTCTGCACTGGCCCCCTCATGCTCCTTGAGTAAAGAAAGGAAAACGCCACGAGGATCCTGCCGAATCAAGGCAGACTGAACCACCCAAATGAAAATCTCCTGGACCTTCAGTTCCTTACTTTTCATCTTCCCTGGCCCAAGCCTGATGCTCGCCGAAGAGAAGACCTCCCAACGCAATCCCGATGAGACCTTTGGAGCCGAGCCCAATCCCACTGGCGATCCCATCGGCGGCGGAAATGGGTACGGACGGGGTGTCGAGAAGCGCTATTTTCATGTGCGCACTCTCAATGAACTGCTTGCGGCGATCAAGAAAGCAAAGGCCGGTCAAGTGGTGTATGTGGATGACGACGCAGTGATCGACATGCGTCCCGATCTGAAGACGCCCGGCCATTCAAAAATCGTGATCCCGGGAGGAGTGACCCTCGCCAGCGGACGCGGTAAAGAGGGATCGGCTGGGGCCCTGCTTTACACATGGGAGATTCACACAGACCCGCTGTTTTTGACCGGCGGCGAGCGCACCCGCGTCACTGGCCTGCGCCTCAGCGGGCCCGACCCCGAACGCCGATTGCTCTGGCTGCCCCAGGGAAAAACCCTTTTAAGCAGTCTGGCCACCGCGAGGGCCATCGAAGGCGCTCATCCCAAACTCGAAATCGACAACTGCGAACTGCTGGGGTGGGGTCATTCCGCCATTTACCTGGGCCCCAAAGCGACGGATGCACACATCCACCACAACAACATTCATCACAACTATCGCGAAGGTAAAGGGCACGGGATATTCCTTTACGAGGCCCGAAATGCACTGATCGAGGCGAACCGGTTTAACTGGTGCCGCCACGCCATCGCAGGAAGCGGAGGGCCGGCCACAAGCTGCGAAGTCCGTTACAACTTCTTCATGGACCGGGCCACAGGTCACTGTTTTGATATGCGAGGCGGGAGAGAGCGGGACGACGGCACGGATGTCGCCGGTGACTGGTTCAAAATTCATCACAACACTTTTCGCGCGGAAGCCCCCGCTATCGTCATTCGCGGGCGCCCGGCGAAAGAAGCCGCTATTCATAACAACTGGTTCGTCCGTCATCGGAATCAGAAAGAGTCTGTCCGCTTCTGGCTGTCGCCCGGCAATTACGAGGAGCATTGGCTCAGAGAGCCACCGGCGACCGTGCGGATCAGAGACAACCATTGGGGACGAATGCCACCCCCGGGCGCTCCATCACCGAATACACATCTGGTTCCACCGATTCCCCCGGCCGGCGCGGATCCGGAATCCAAGGAGACATTCGGCGCGGAATCGAACCCGACGGGCGACCCCATCGGTGGCGGGACAAATTACAGCAGACACGTCTCCCGTCGCGATTTTGTGGTTCGGACATTGGAGGAATTACTGGACGCCCTCGAGAAGGCGAAAGCCGGCCAGGTGGTTTATGTGGACGACGACGCCCGCATCGATCTCAGCCCATTGGCCAAGCCGGAAGGCCGGCAAGACATCTCCATACCTGGCGGCGTCACCTTGGCCAGCGGCAGGGGAAGGGGCGACTCCGAAGGCGGACTGCTCTTCTGCAAGGTGCTCCAGAACTGCACGATGTTCATACCCGCAGGAAAAGGTGTGCGGCTTACCGGGCTACGGTTCTCCGGCCCCGATCCGGAACGCCGCACTGATCAGCTCTGGCGATGGGGCCAGAAAGACAATTACTACAAAGTGCCCACCTGCGATGCGGTTCGCTGTTCACAGCCGGACTTCGAAGCGGATAACTGCGAATTCACCGGCTGGAGTCACTCGGCCATCTACCTGATGAAGGGTGCCGAACGCTCAAGAATCCACCACTGTTACTTCCATCACAACCAGCGCTATGGTCTCGGCTACGGCGTCTGCCTCGACCAATCCGAAGCGCTCATCGAGGCCAACCTGTTCAACTGGAATCGCCACGCGATTGCCGCCACCGGCGCGCCCGGCACTCGCTATGAGGCCCGCTACAACGTCGTCCTTGACTGGTCGAACGGCCACAGCTTTGACATGCACGGCGGGATAGACCGTGGCGACGGGACGGAAATCGCCGGGGAATGGGTGAAGATTCACCACAACACGTTCCGGTCGCAGGACAATGCGGTAGTCATCCGCGGCCGACCGACCGAGGCCGCGGAAATCCATCACAACTGGTTCATCCGCGGCAGCGTAAAGGACACCGTCCGCTTCTGGTTGAAGTCCGTACCGGATAACGCCCGCATCAGCCGCAATCTCCTCGGACGAAGCCGAGTCCTCGCCCCCTGAGAGTCGTGGGCCTGTTCATTCGAAATGAGGCCACTGGCTTGCTAGTAGGCCGAGACAAAGGCAATTTTACGGATTCGAATGACAGTTTTCAGGGGCAAAGCCCCGGCCGTTTGCCTAGCCCAGCCCAACGGGCTGGGTTTTCGGGCAGGTCATCCTTAGGGGCAACGCCCCGGTCATTTGCCCCAATAATGGCATCCTTAGAAATGGCCGGGGCGTTGCCCCTTTTCAAATCTTTGTACCAATCCACCCAGCCCGTTGGGCTGGGCTAGGCAAACGGTCGGAGCTTCGCCCCTGAATCCGTCAAAATGTCATCGTCTTGGCCTACTTGCCCTGCAAAGTGTCACGCTTGCGGCAGGGCGTACCGGCCGGCGTTTTCAGACAGGGCGAGCCATCCCTTCGATTAGTGTCTTGAGCCTCTCTGTCACTTCGGCCATGTCGCCTTCGCCATCTATTTCTTCAAGCAGCCCGGCGGAGCGGTAGTGGGCCAGAGTGAGCGCGGTGTGCTGGTGAAATGTCTTCAGCCGGGCCCGGATCGTCTCCGGGTGATCGTCATCACGGCAATACAATTCGCCTCCGCACGCGTCACATTTGCCTTCTGTTTTGGGAGGCCGGAATTCCTGGTGGAACGGCGCCTGGCATTCCCGGCATATCTGCCGGCCGGAGAGCCGCCTCAGGATCTCTTCATCAGAGACCCGGATGTAAAGAACGAGATCCAAGTGCCGATTCTTCAGGCTGAGCATCTCAGTGAGTGCAAGGGCCTGAGGAAGGCTTCTTGGGAAACCGTCCAGGATAAAGCCGTCCGTTGCATCCGGCCGGGAGATCCGTTCTTCCACCATCGCTTCCGTGACATCATCCGGCACGAGGGCGCCCTGGTTGATGGACTCCTTCGCCAGGTTACCGAGACGTGTTCCCTGCTTTATGTTGTCGCGAAACAGGTCACCGCTGGCGATATGCGGAAGACCGAGAGACTGTGACAGAAACTCAGCCTGAGTGCCCTTCCCGGAACCGGGGCCGCCAATGAGCGCAATATCAAAGCTCTCGTGTGGCTCGGGTCTGTCGGCATCGGCAAGCCATTCGTCTGGAGACTTGGCAAAAATCTCTCCGGTGGCCTTATCTGCATCTTCGTGGCTCAGTGCGTGGATGGCCTCGCTCACATCACGGATCACCTCTTTCACATCCCCCCGGGCATCGAAGTAAGCAAGTCGGCCAGACTTTTCATAATAATCGACGACAGGGATGACAACCCTTCGGAAGGCCCTGAGCCGAACCCGGATCATCTCGGGGATATCGTCCGGACGGTGCTGCACCTCACCCTCGCACAGATCACAAACTCCATCTGAAACGGGCGGCTTGTAGCGAGGATGGTATGGCGCGTGGCATGTCTGGCACACGAGACGTTGAGTCAGGCGTTCTTCAATCACATCATCGGGCGCGTCGAGAATGATCGCAGCATCCAATTGTTCGCCGAGCTCACCGAGAAGCTGGTCAAGAAATTCTGCCTGGCCGAAAGTTCTTGGGAACCCATCGAAAAGAAATCCCTCAGCTTCGTTTTCCTTCCAAAGCCTCTCGGCAACCATTGCATCGACGATCTCGTCAGGGACGAGCTCACCGCGAGCGAAGTATCTCTTGGCCAGAAAGCCAACTGCTGCTCGCGCTTCGAGGTTTTCCCGCAGCAGCTCGCCAGTGGAAACCACCGACAGTCCGAGGTCGGCAGAAAGTTGAGTGGCGCAAGTACCCTTTCCTGAGCCCGACGGCCCGATGAGTACGATGTTCATGAGGTTATCCTGCAACTGAGACCCGATCAGCAGACTGCCTGCACCTTCAAGCTTCCATATCAGTTCCGTTCAAACAGCGCAATCAGACT
>JASLXP010000824.1 GCA_030740295.1 Planctomycetota bacterium | reverse complement strand
CGCCGTTGCCTTGAAAACCCACCTGCGATAGTTCACCCATTTCTCAAGAGCCTCGACCCACTGAGAATGACGGTCCGCCTCCACCGATTCGCAAAGCCGCCATCCTTCTTTTTCCATCTCTATTCGATATCGAGCGTAAGCCGTCGACACCTTGGCTAGTCGTTCTACTTCTTCAATGGACAGACGGACCTCCGGATCAGTAAGAAGTTTCCACAACGCATCCACGTCGACGGCGTAGTTTATCCCCCGCTCGGTGTTTCCAAAGGAAACAACGCCGACCACGCGACCGTGACGATTGAATACAGGGCTCCCGCTGCTGCCCTTATAAACTTTCGCGTTGATCTGGATGACTTTGCCGTAGTGGTGTTCCTCCCCGTAGTACTGTCTCCTGACGGCTGTGATTTCTCCCGTGGTTGCTGTCAGTGAGAGGTGACCTCCGGGGTGCCCGGTTGTCCATATTGAATCCATCGGTTGAGACTGCAGCTTTTTGGGAAGTAGTTTTATGGGACGGACCTGCTTCCTGTCGATGAGATCCCGCAGCCAAGGCGGGACGGGAATATCTATGATCGCCAGGTCCGCACGTCTATGAATCGCCCCGACCGACGCTTTCCAGGGAACGGCCACTGAGTTACTACTCGGATTGCTCGGGTCACCAAGCAGGAAAACCAACTTCAGCCCACCCTTGCTGACCCCCTCAACTACATGCCTGTTAGTCGCGACCCACAACTTACCCCCGTATTCAAACAGGAAACCCGAACCGTGTCCGCTCCCGTCCCGGATGATCGGGATCGCCGAAGACACGCGTGAAAACAGTTCACCGGGTTGTTCATTCGCCTTCACCATAGGCCATAGCTCGTCCCTGATATCCGTAATTCTCTTGGAAACAGAGTTCTTGTCCCGAGCGGTCTCCTCCTGAAGTGCTGTCAGCAGTCTGACCTCCTCGGGATCTTCAGCCTGGAGTTCAAGTATTTCACTGAACTTGCTGATCGAGGCCCGAACTCGTTCTTCCCAATCAAGAAGCTGGCTGGGCTCAGCACCGCCAACAAGGTGTCTCACCGGCCTGATAAGATCATACGCCTCCTGGTGCAGCATCTGCGCCTTCTTATAGATCGGTCGGTCCGGTGGAGCGTCGTTCCCTGACAACACGATAACCAGCACGACTACTAGAACAACCAGAGCCACCGCAGCGGCCATCGCCGCCTTATGCCAAAACGGACGCTCGTCGGCAGGCTTGGCGAACGGTATTCCGTCGCTGTCGACAACGTTGCCGGATGGTGTTGAATACCGGCTTATCGGCGATCTCGAATCTGGGCGCGTCTTCCTGTCCTCCGTAGCATCTGCGGTTGCCGATCGAAGCGATTCAAGTTCATTGCGGCCGCCAGCTTGGGCGGAAGTCGGCAAAACTGCAGCGGGCGCTTCGCGTTTATCGGCCCGGCCCGGCGCCGCTGAGTTCGTTGACGCTGCAACCGCAGGTATCTCGATAGGAGCCTGGCATCGAGAGCATTGACCGCGTTTTCCGGCATTTTCGTCAGGCGCCCGCAAAACCTCGCCGCACGACGTGCATTTCAACTCTATCATTCTGTTCCCTTTACACGCAGTTGAACGTCTCAGAATCCTAAAGCGGAGTCTTCTTGAATAAGCTTCCGTTTGTCGCAATCGTTAGCTGTCCAAGATTCTATCCGACCTCTCGGTTTTGTCAATATCGCTCTCACGTCGAGATTG
>JASLXP010000823.1 GCA_030740295.1 Planctomycetota bacterium | reverse complement strand
TTTACTACCCGCGAGGCAATCAGCTTTGTAGTAACCGTGACCAACAACGCCGCGAATCCGGTGTCGTTCTTCGTTATGAGCTACCTGGGCAGTTCCTCAATCGGGAAAAACGAATATCTGCTGCGAGATGCGAAGGGCGACGCATGGGAGATGGTGAACAATCCCCGCGCCGTGATGCCTGGAGCTCCTGCCATGGCGCGAAAAGTGGACCTCGGGACCGGCAAGTCTTTCAGCTCTCGGATCGTCTTGCCCGGTTTCGGAAATCTGTTTCGGAAGTCGGGGGACAAGCTTGCGAAGGGAGCACGCCATCTGCCTGTGGGCAGATACACGCTGAAAGTCAAGGTCACGCCAATCAAGTCTGCCATCGAAGCCGGACCGGTGGAATTTCAAGTGACTGCTGCTCCTCCACCTTTGGCCAATCCTCCAGGGGTCACCGGTGAGCAGGCCCTGACTGCGGCCAAGGCACACCTGGCAAAGAGGCTGCAGCACTATAAGGACGCCAATCGGGGCAAGGAGCCCTGGGACTCGTTGAGCGTTGATTCCTTTAAGGAGAAGACGAGCTCATCCGCGAAATACTGGAGCTATCGATTCGAGGCGGACCTGAAAAAGCGCAAACAGACACTCATGATCAACATCGTCGTCGATGGCAAGGGGAATGTCGTATCCAGGAACCAGGGATTTGCGATTTACCAGAAGGGCCCGCCTCCGCCGCCAGGGTTGCGAGTAGAACCCACAGTTCCTCGGTAGCGTCATGTTTGCACGAATGTTTCTGCTAATGCTTAATCCGAGCTCTGGGAAGCTTCTGGTCCGATGTGCCGTGGCTCTCGCGCTGTCGGCCTCGTCCACGGCCCGGGCAGAGCCGGCACCCGCGCTTTACACCGTCTGGGCTGAAAGGGGGCCCGAGTTCCCGCCGGCACCTGAGGGTTGGCAGGAACAGGTACCGCAGGCTCTTCATCCGGCTCTCGCGCCCTCAGAGAGTGAAACCAGATTCGGCCTCGTTGTCTTCTCCAGAGATTACGCGGACGCCGTAAGGCCCCGCGATGTTCCCAGGCGCCACGAAAGGGTGAGCGAGCTGCGTTGCTTCGCGGCCAGAGGGGAATATGAACCGGTGACCTTCGCCGTCCATGCATTGAGAGATGTTACCAGCCTGTCTGTCCAGGCGGGCGAGCTCCGCAACGATGAGGCGATCATTCCTGCCGGGCAGATAGACCTGCGTTGGGTGCGGCACGTTCGCCAGGTCACGGACAAGAAAGGGAAGCTTTACAGGCTCATCCCGTTTTTGCTCGAGAGGCAGACTCAGCTCTCGGTGCGCGCCGGCCACAATGCCCAGGTCTGGCTCACGCTGAAGGTCCCGGCCCAGGCGACACCGGGAATCTACAAGGGAACGATCTCTTTGAAAGCTGACGGCCGGGACCGGACCCTGAGCCTGCGGGTAAGGGTCCTGCCCTTTTCACTGCCCGAGCCGGCTGCGGAAATGGTCATGTCAGACCGGCGGCCCAAAGATGACGATGAATTCAGAAGGAATCTGATCGACCTCCGGGAACATGGACTGCAAGGCGGCCAGCAGCTCGCGTCCGTGGAAGTAGTGTCCCGGGATCGCAAGTTCGGCCCCGACGACGTGAAGGCCACTGTTAAGAATGCTGAGACAGCCACAAGAATCTATGGAGAGGTGTTCGGCCGGATGCCCGAACGCTTCCGGTTCGGGATCGGTCACCAGATTCTCTATTACTGGAATCACCAGAAGTTCTGGTTCAGTTTCTGGCCCTGCGAGAAAGGGGAAAAGGACCTGGAAGAGCCGGAGGACGAAGCCGAGCGCCTCGTCCAAAAGCAAGGCCAGAAGATGAAAGACGACTTCGTCAGGGCCGGGAAGCTCATGGCCGGCCTGGCAAAGAAGAACGGCTGGGGAGAGCCGTGGGCCTACGTTATTGACGAGCCGGGCGGACACGGCCACATCGCCGACGCAATCTACTGGAACAACTACCTGAAAAAGGCCGTCCCGGGCATGAAGACGCATGTCTGCATCGGCGGCGGAATCGCCATGGGGATGGATGAGATCGGCCAGCTCACTCCGGCCATTGACTTCTTCCACCTTAACCGCTTCTCTCCCGCGGTGTACGAGACACTGGTCCGCAATGGCAGAGAGGACAGTTACGGCGTTTACAACGGCGGCTCTTCCGCGGAGAAGATTGGTGAATTCGTCCGCGACCGCTTCTTCTTCGGCTTCTATGGCTTCAGATCGGGCGCCCGGGAAATCCTGCAATGGGTCTACCAGTTCGGCAAGCCTTTTCAGGCGCCCTTCCGAGGCAATCATGGGTACAGCTACGCGACACCAGAAGGCCCGCTCCCAAGCATCGCGTTCGAGTGCCTCCGGGAAGGGATTGACGACTACCGATACGCGCAGCTCCTGCATGGCATGATTGAGAAGGTCCGGAAGTCATCCGACAAGGCCGCGCAGGCAGCCGTTCAGCACGCAGAGGAGGAACTGAGTTGGGTCATGCAGAACGTCGGGCTCAGTTACCAGGCTGTGTACAGCAGGAAGCCGCCACCCCCGCCGGGCGAGATCCATCGCTGGCGCTGGCTCGTCGCTTCGCAGATTCTGTCTCTGGCCGATCACCTGGCACCGGAAAGCGCACCCGCAACGGCCCCCCCGCCGCCCACGAGCTGGAAGGAGCCAGAAGGCCGCGGAGCGGACCTCATCCTTGGTGAGGAGCTTGTTCCCAAAGGAGACTTCGAGGGAATCGCAGACAAGGCATGGGGGCCCTGGATGGTCCAGGTCTGGGGCGGGAAGGGAGAATCGGCCCTTGATTCCACACGAGCCCACAGCGGAAAGCAGTGCGTCAGGATCACCAACACGGCGCCCGGCGGGCCGGAAAAGCCAGCTATCAGCGTGCTCGTCTGGGCCTCGTGGCGAATGCCGGGCGGACGGCCTTCCATCGACAAGATCCTGGAGGCCGGGCACACGTACATTCTCTCTGCCTGGGTGAAGGGCAAGAGCGGCTTCCTGCCCACCCTCCGTATCGCGGCCAAAGGAGGGAAAGTGAAATCTAGAACCGTGCTCGGCGAGAAGAAAGACGGATGGCAGGAGCTCAAGCTCATTGCAGACGTGGTGAAGAGCGCAAAAGCAAGCTATCTCTGCGTATGGGTCATGGGTGCGCCGGCTACCGTCTGGGTAGACGACCTCTCCTTTCGCGAAGTGAAGAAGAGCGACCTGACGCTCCACATGCCGAGGCGTCTCTTCACTGATGATGACCATGCCGCGTCCCTGCGGCTGGACACTACTGGCAAGGCTGGCGAGATCGAGGTACGCATCACCCACGAATCAGGCGCCGCGCCGAAGAGCCTTCGCTTCCCCACGACCGGTCGACTCACGGCGGGCGAGGGAGGAGGCCTCCGCGCAGAGACAACCATCACCGGTCGGGAATTCACGGTCCACTTCGACCCCAGCCGTCTGCCCGTCGGTGAGCACACCATTCGGGCGCAATTCGTCAGAGAGGGCTCGCGGCCACTCGAAACCACCGTGCGCAGGATCGCCGGGCCGCTCTCGCCAGAGTAAGCCTTATCTTTCCGTAAAAGACCAGGCAGCCCGGCCCACGACTTTGGTTGCTGCCTGAGGCCGCGTATAGGTCAAAGATTGAGACGAGGACTTTGTATGCGGCCCCGCGCCGCTCTTACATGTCTGCCCGCATTCCCGGTCCTGGAACTTGGGGCCAGTTTGAAAGACGATTCCCGCGGCAAAATCCGATCCCCTGATCAATCAAACACTGGACGAGTCCAGGAGCATTCATGGCAAAGCTGAAGGAACGGCGCGAACGAGGAGAGGAACTGAACTTTTCTGAAGGATCCCATGTCAAAAGTAAAACGTAACGCCCCTTGCCCCTGCGGGAGCGGGAAGAAATACAAGAAGTGCTGCATGGCAAAGGAAACGGCTGAGCCACTGGAGACACAGAAGCCCGCCGCGCGCGCCGTCTTTACCGATACAGAAGATTCCCCCGGGATTTCTGCAAGCGCCGGGGAGCGGGTCAATACCGGCGCAAAGGAAGCCATGGCGCCGGCCGCCACGGACACAGAGGAGTTGGAGCGCCCTGAAGAAAACGACCCTGTCGCGGACCTGTGGGAGGAGTTTAAGGCAGCAGACTATGAGCGACAGGTCGAACTTTTTCACCAAGCCGTCGAACGTTTCGCCGGGATGGATGAAGAATATATCGCGGAGTATGCGTTCGAGTTTCTTTCGAGGCTCCACACCGCATCGGCAGAGCGTGGGGAACGGGGCCGATTCAGAGCGTGCATCGAGGCCTTCCGAGATGAGCATCCTCAATCCTATGAGAGAGATATTCACCGGTTCCTGGGCTGGCTCATCGGCGACCTCGTCGCGGAACAGAGACTCGATGAGGTCCCTCCTCTCGCTTTCGAGTTGGCGGCTTATGCAGGCTCTGCACTCGACGAGCTGAACAACATAATCCGACAACTGGCCTACCACGGCCAATTCGACACCGTGCGGGAAATGATGTGGATTGGATGGCCGGAAATCCGGGATTCGACTGTCATAATGGGCTGGGCGGCGGACGAATTCGCCGGCATGGGCTCGTTTCTCGAACTATACAATTATGTGGAGAATGCGGGCCGCCCCGACCCAAACGATCTGCAACTGCGCCAGCGGGTGGAGCACTACTATCCGGAGCTGGACCAACCCCGGCTCGAACAATACCTGAATCATCTTATCGGGAGCGCTCAACGGGAGTGGTCTCGTGACGATTTTCCCGTTCCGGGTGGGCGACTTCAAAAAAGAAATCAAAAGCAGCTTGCTGAAGATGAAGTCAATGACAACCTCACGCTCCTGAGCTTTGAGTTTGTCAGGTATCTCCACAACGAGGAAGGTGTGAGCTACTCGAAAGCGGAGCTTGTTCGCTCAGACCTCACGAAGTACATCCAACAGCGCAACGAGGGCAAACTGGTTGACCGTGGCAGCATGGCGGATCGGATGCTCAACCTGAAGTGGAGAGAGCCAACGCAGAAGATGCCCGAAGACATGCTGTGCCCGAACGCTGAGACGCTGGACGTTTTCCTGAATAAGATGCTGAATTTCATGAATCCCCAACATTACAAAGCGGCTGCCATCTTCGAGCTGCTGCCCGCTTGGCTGCGTTTTCTTTTCCGGCAGAATCTCATCGACGAACACGCCAGCGAAGATGTCCTTACCGGTCTTCAGCGACTTCGAGACGTCCTTTACGAATATTGGAAGAAATTCCCCGACGATCCGGCGCCGGCGGCAGCAATGGATCGCTGGCCATCATAGCGACCGTTTGAACTCATTTCTTCTCCACAACTGATTGAAGCAGTCTTGCTGATGACGACGAGTAAACCATGTCCATACCAACTCTCAGAACCGTCGAACGTAAACTTCCTCCAAACTGGGCTGTCCGCCAGCGGGACCTGATCGGTGTGATGAACCGCGCCGCGGTACCGTTTGTGGATCACAGCACCCGTTCGGATGGCACCCTGATTCAGCGCACTGAATGGACGAGCATGGATGGCACGGACAATGGCTATGAGGCATTTCTGTCCTTTCCTCTGCACTTTCTCCTTGGAGGCTGCGAGCAGGTCCTCGAAATGGGTCAGAAGGAATGGGATGCGATCACCTGGCAATACGAGAATTACGGGACCGTCGAGCGAGAATTCGTGACTGGATTCGATTGGTTCCACCACAGCGAGAGCTACACATACCTTTACTACCTGGCGATGGCGGACCCCGGCCATTACGTCAATCGTGAACGAGCCGTCCGCTTTGCGGCCATGTACACGGGCGAAGATCCCCTGGCGCCGAATTGGGATCCCGAGCGCAAGATGATCCGCTCGCCTCTTAACGGCAGTAAAGGACCCCGGTTCGTCACGACTCAGGCAGATTGGGATTATCACCGCCCGATCCTGGCTGCATACCTCGCCCCATTCGAAGACATCCCGGGCGCCGACAGTTCCGACCCGCTGTTCAAAGTCGATTGGACCGACGACGAAATGTTTCAGAAGGTGCTCACGCTCATCAACGAGCGAATGACTCGCGGCGACGTGCCTCTCAACCTGATGGCCACAAGCATGGTCACCCACGCCTACATCTACACCGGCGATGATAAATACAAACAGTGGGTGCTCGACTACCTTCAGGCATGGTTAGAACGGAGGGATAGAAACGATGGTATCATGCCGGACAACATCGGACCGAATGGCGAGATTGGCGAGTTGATGAACGGCAAGTGGTGGGGCGGTTACTACGGATGGCGCTGGCCCCACGGCTCTCGAATCATTATTGAGCCCGCCCTCGTTGCGGGAAGCTGCGCGCTGCTGATGACGGGTGATGCCTCCTGGCTGGATCTGTGCCGCTCGCAGTTGGACCTGATGTGGTCACTGCGGAGAGAAGAAGACGGCGTTTTAAAGATCCCCGCCCGGCACGGGGACCAGGGCTGGTTCGATTATCGGGCGCCGGATCCATACATGTACATCCATCTCTACTACCTCAGCCAGAGTGATGAAGATCGGGCGCGGATCAGCGAAGTCTTCCCCGGGCTGAGAGGTTTCGAGCTTCGGCCTGGCACACGTGCGTTCAAAGGCGGAGCCTGGCGTCCCCAGTCCTGGCTCGCCTTCCTCGAGGGCCATTGTTCGGATTACCCGGAGGAGACCATTGATGCGGTATATCAGAACATCCTGCGGAACATCGAGCAGATGGAGAGTGATGATACGGACCCGGAAACGCGCGAGTGCTACCACTTTCAGGCATTCAATCCCGTCCTGCCGGAAGCACTGGTTCAATTGGCGATGGGCACGCCTGCAGCGATCTATAATGGGGGCCTTCTGCAGTCCCACTTGCGTTACTTCGATGCAGAAAGCCGGAGGCCCGGCCTGCCGGAGTACGTGGCAGCCCTCGCTGACAAGGTGACCGCCGACAGTATCAGCCTATCTCTGGTAAATACAGATGCCGTAGATTCTCGAACCGTGCTTATACAGTCTGGCTGCTTCGCCGAGCACGAATTCACCGAAGCAACAATGGAAGGCGAAGATGGCGACAAACAGCTTATCGAAATAAGGGGCACACAGTTTCAGGTGCATCTGGGCCCTTCAGCACAGACTCGATTGCACATCGGATTGAAGCGTTATTGTCATCGACCGACCTATGAATTCCCCAGATTTGAATAGGCGCATCGAGGATCTTCTGCGTACGTAAGAATCTGCCAGCCTGTTGCCACGAGGCCCATCCTGAAATGCCAGTGTGAAGTGTGGGTCTCATGGGAACCCGAGTGCAGCAACCATCCGTCAGCGATCTGAAATTTTCAGTTCCTTTGTGCCCGAAGAGGTGGCATCCAACGGGATCTGAAACATGAGCGCTTTATCCGCTTCACTGAACGAGGCCGCGGACCAATCATTCTCACCGCGCTCTCGGTACGAAATCCTGGGACGTCGCTCGGCGTTCGACGTCAACGAAATGGTTACGGACTGGTGAGCCTCCAGAGTCAGCCGGTCCTTTTGAGTTCTGCGAATCCTGACCGGCAGATGGATGGTGACGGTATCGCCGATGCCGTAGTCGTAAATGTAGATGTTTCTCAGAGCGCCTTTGTCCGGGCCATCCTTGAAGCGTTCTTCCAGGAATTCCGAGGTTGCTTCGCCATGCGCGGGGTCGATGAAAACGATACCGGCTTTGGTCACTTTGCTGAGACGCAAGCGGGTTCGGCCGGATTCATTCGTCAGGACCGCACCTTTGTAATACCTGTTGCCGGCAAGGAAGAATTTCTGCGGAGTGATGATCTGATGGTCATCGAAGCGTTCGGCAACGCCTTCGCCAATGAGCGGATCGGCATCGAGCTTCAGTGTGCATTTGTCATCCGCGTCCATAGCCACATCCTCGACTCGCAGCATTGCCTGGCGATGTTGTGAATTGATAACGATGTATTCACCGACGAGTGCTTTCGGCACAGCCGGTATCGGGGAGATGGTGACGCGGCGTGATGGGTAATCGACGCCCACGATTCTGGCCGCGTGAATTGCTCTTTTCTGGAGGAGGGAGAAACCGCCAACCTTGAGTTCCGTGCCATTGACGAGCAGTGCCGCTTGAAGTTTGCCGCCGCGGTTCGAGACGATCCCGTATTCGCCGGTGAGTTTGAACTCGCCCTGCGGATTCTGAATCCGTCTTACCTCCGGCCGGCTGGATTCACGCGGCAACTGCAATCCGGAAGCAAGAACGATGTCTTCCTGATCCCCGGACTTGATTCGCACTCCTGTGGGTTTGAAAACGCTCTTTTGATCTGTTCCCATTTTCAGAAGCGCGATCGAATCGATGAAAGGCTTCCCTTCGTAGTATTCGAACAGGCCCGCAAACTGGCTGACCAGATTGTCCTCGCCTTGCCGCACCGTGAAGCAGGCGCGGAGCTTGACGTCGTTCTCCTTTTTCTTGAATGGCTCACCATCAGCGAGAGCCACCCTCGTCCTGGGCTGCGGCAGTTGGTGGTAGCGCAGGTGGATGGCCGCCGGGTCTGAATTCTGTGCCTGCCAGTCCACCCACCAGGGTTGAGTCACCGGGGACCATGCCACGTTGTAGTAGGCGGTGAGGCCTTGCATGTAATCACTCTGAAAGTGTTGCCTTGCGTTCTTCACATCCCAGTGGCCGATGTCCTTTCCCGCGACGGTGCCTCCCTTTTGCCGGGTGAACGCCAGACCGCTGGTGGTGACCTTCTGATGCATGCTGAGCCCGGGCACGGCGAGATAGTGGCGTTGCCCTCCGGCCAGCCGAACGAGATCAAGCACGTACGAATCTGCCGCGGAGACATTGATCAGAATGGCCGTTCGGCCGTTGAGAGAGTTCTTCCCCTCGCTTCGTGCTTCGACCAGTTGGATGTCGCCGCTGCCGATGAAATGTCGTGGCAGGATAGGGCCGCCGCCGGTGTTCCTGTCCGGCCAAATGTGCGCCTTGTAATGGGTGAACGGATTGTAAACCCAGGCCCCGCGGGAGAAGTGCTGCATCAGCCGAGGATAGCCCTGGCATCGCATGACGTTGCGCTGTTTACCCGCGTAACCGATCTGCAGCTTGTCAGCATGAGGGTGACCGCGCAGGGTCGACCAGCTCATCCAGATGGCGCGTTTATCCGCTCCCTCGCCCGCGCGCAAAATACCCAGGCCGTAGCCATCGAAGAGCCTGCTCGTGAATATGGGCAGCGGGCCGTGCTTTGCGATGGCGGTATCCACCGCCTCATTCAGTTCCGGCTCTTCAAAAAGAAGTCGCTGCCGATTGCGGTCTTTGTCTTTTGGATCACCGTTTCCAAAAATCACCTGGGCAAAGAGCAGGTCGCGCACGGACCGAAAGAGGCCGAGGTAGAGCTGCCTTCGCCCGCCCATTTTCGCGCCCGGCCTCGGTGCAAGGATCTCATTGTCCTGCGGCATGCCTGCATCGCCGATGGATGGTGGAACCGCGCCGTCGAGCATGCACATCTCGATTGGGAATCTGAACACTTCCGCGTATTTCTGTTGTAGACGTTTCGCCGCAGCCGTATCGCTCCCCTCGGCTCTGCCCGCGTTCATGCGTTCGAGCGTGTCGTACACTGAGTATAGCTTTGCCACATGGCCGCTGTTGTAAGAGACCGATTCAAAGGCCGCGCCGTCCTTGAAAAAAGCGTTGGCGAGTTTGTACCGAAAATGGCCGGGGCCGCTGAAGACCCACTCAACGATCTGGTCAGCTTCTGGGATATCGGAAAGCAGCGCGGCTTTCATCAACGCTTCCTGATAGGCGCCCTCGTTGCCCACGACGGACCGATCAAAAAACATCTGGACGCCAACCCGAATAAAATTGTCTTCAAAGAAACGGCGAATGTCCGACATCGTCCGGATGGCCGGATTCTTCGAGCGCAGGAATTCGATGAGCTCTCGATCCTCATCCTTCAGCCCTTCGAAGATCGCGTCGTAGATCTCGCAGACCGCCTGAAAGGACGAGCACGTCCAGATATTGTCGCGCAGCATTCCCAGGATCCTCAGCTCAGACACACTCGTCACCTGTCGCAAATGGCTGCGGCGGGTCGGTGTATCGTGGCGGTGGACCGTTCCCCGATTTGCGTTCATGCGATCGGCAGGCTTTGCGGCCAGGTGCGCGTATTCTTCGGCAAGCCGATACAAAAGGATCATGGATTTGCGCGCGCCAATCTGTTCACCCGTTCGCTTGTAGTGATTCGCTCCGGAAGCCGTCCAGCCGTACCAGTTGGTCAGGCCCGAAAACGTCCAATGATTGTAATAGCCGATGAAGTGATAGCAGCGGCCATCTATCCAGCATCCAAAGCCATCATCCGGAAAGTCGCCCGAGGTAAAATCATTCTCGGCGATTCTGTTTGAGGGATACCATTCGCCACCGATACGGCACTGAATCTGGAACGGCCGATTGAGCAAATCGCGTTTCCACGTGCCCTGCCCGCGAAACTTATGAACTTCGTTGCCATGAACGGGGCAGCCCAGTTGGTCATTCACATGGGTGTTTCGCTGCATCCATGTGTGAGGGACGAGTTGATAGAGTTTTTCATTGGAGGGGAAGGCTTGGTCAGCATCCGGTTTGCCGGCCTCGATCCAGGTCTTTCGAATCGCCTCGATCTTCTTGCCGGGATAGTTGATCGAGCGCGTTTTGTAGTTCTTCACGGGCGCGGTCATTGGCCAACGGCGCGGCAGATCGAGCGTGCCGACTTTGCGGGTTGAAAGCTCATCCTCGAGCGAAAGCGTTGGGAAACGGATCGATGCATTTGCCCCGTCGGCGGTTTGAAACTTGACGGCAGCGGAGTCCTTGTCTGCGCTTGCTGCCTTCGCCACGAAATAGAATTTGCGTTGCGTCCTGTTCGCGTCGAAGGGCGTGCGATCCACCAGCTTCAAATGCGAGGATGGCTGCACCTCGATTTTGCCGGTTCCCGCCGGGACATTGATGACCACCCGTCCCGGCCAGCCGACCCGTAGATCCACTGGCCATTCAACCACCTCAATCCCGCCGCTGCCGAGAAGCTCGATCTGCGAAGCCGATGGTTGAACCTTCTGGCCGGTACTGAAGAAATAGCCGTCCCATTCGCCGGGCCGATTGTGGATGCGATTGCCGCGAAGATCGCGAAAGCCGTACCCCATCCCGACAAAGTAAGTCGCGTTCGGTTTGAGCAATTCATTCGGCTGCAGAACCACTTTGCGCATCCAGGGCTCGTACCTGACCTTGCAGGGAATCCCTCCTTCAGGCCCGATCAGTTTGAGATGATCATCGGTCAACGAGTCCTTCCAGATCTGATCGCTGAAATACACCACGATCGAAGTATCCACTGAGACCCCGGTCCTGTTGGGCAATGGCCACCTCCACGGCAGTGTCTTGTCCCGGATGGCCCAAGGCCTTGGCAGCTCGGCTTCCGAGACGATTCGGATTTCTTCGATGGTGATGTCTTCCGATTGCTCACTTTTGTCCATCCAGCCCGCGTGAATTTCCTTAAGCCGGCCATCGAATTCCGGCAGATTGATCACGCTGCGGAAACGGCCGTTGGGTGGGATTGGGCCGGCATTGGTCTGCACCGAGGAATCCCGCTTACCGGTATAGGTCAGGTAGATCCGAAACTTCCGGCTGATGCCCGATTTGCTCGAGAAGAGCACCACAGCCTTCATGCCGGATATAAAGCCCGCGCACTCCGTTTTCAGATATCGGCTTCCAACAGTCTTTTCAGGGTTCCTGGTGAAGCGCACCGGAGCCTTCAGAAGAGTCGGAGGCAATTCAGGCGGTTGGATTTCGCCGACTGCAGTAGCCTCGACCTCGCTGATCCAGAGTACCTCAGGCGAAGAAGAATGGCCGCCGCCGGCAGGCTGATCGATCCGGATGCGCTGAGTCGTCAGCGCGGGAAATCGATGAACGGTTTTCGAGACGTCCTGCGTCGTTGAATGCGCTGCAAGTTTTTTCCATTTGCCGTCAACCCAGGCGGACAGGGCGTATCTCGAAGACGAACGATAGACCTTGTTTACGAGCGGCCAGTGGATGGCGACGCTCCCAATCTTCTCCAGACGGCCGAAAGTAATCTCGGCCCAGTGAGGCGTCTTGCTGCCGCCGGAATTCCAGGCTGTGTAGACGTGGCCGTTCACATCCCAGGTGTCGCCATCGATCATCGGCAGCGGATGATACCGGCCGGGGGCACCGTCCGTGCGGGCAGTCGCCCCTCGTGCAGCTACGGCCACATCGTTGGGCGCGGTTGGGATAACCACATGCTCGTATCGATACCGAGGCGGCGACTCAGCGCGCACATATGGGATGCACAGAGCAAGAATGACGTGGAGCAGATTCATATCGGGTGCGGTCAGGATTGAGCTCGAACAACGAAACCTTCGACAAGGATGTCATCGCCCAATCGTTTCGTCGCGGCGCCCTTCAATTCGGACGCCTGGCTCATCAGTTTCCAGCCCGTTTTGCCCACGGGTGATTTTCCGTCACCAATGATTTTGGG
>JASLXP010000822.1 GCA_030740295.1 Planctomycetota bacterium | reverse complement strand
AGCACATACGGCAACACCGAAATCTGCGTGGCGGTTAAAATCAGGTCCATCCGATTCTCGAAATAGACCGTCAGCCAGGCGAAGAGACCTGAAAAGATCGCCCCCATGATGATCGCCCGAATGGTAATTTTGGCGTCGCGCTGTTCCATGCCTAAAAGATCTTGGGGGACAACATGTTTTTAAGAACGACAAACGACATGGAAACCATCGCGATCAGCCCCATCCCGCAGCCGAAGCCGGCGAGGATGATGGCCATGTATTTCAGCCACATCTCCTTGAACTTGCGTTTGAAATAGAAGCGCCCGACAAAGGCCCCGCACATCTGCCACAGGATGGCGCCTGGCGAGCTCTGCGCGAGCCCCCAGACCGCGCCATATATCAGCATCACCGGCATGCCCAGGGAAGAGAGGAACACGAACACAGCAGAACCCGCGCCCAGCCCCCAGAGAATGAATGAGGAATCCAGTGACTCGAGGAAGAGCGAATCACCCTCCATGGTCGACGAATAAATCAGGCACTGGTTCTTTGCATTCAGCTCCCACATCTTCTCTGTGTATGGATATTTCTCAGATGGTATTGGCGCCATCTGCCATAAGAGCTGCGAGGTGACAAGCGATGATATGACCACGATTGGTATCACCACGAAGAGCGTCTTGACCTGGCTCTTGATTTTTGTGCCGCAGAGCTCGAGGGTGCGGAAGCCGACCGTCTGTACGCCCATGTTCTGAATGGGCAGCGGTACAAACCAGATGCCAAGGCCCTGCTGCCCGGTAAGTACGATCGTTAATTCCTTGACGTAAGGGATGTCTACCGCGCGGCCGCAAATGCCTTCAAGCTTGGCGGTGGCGTATGAAATGAACGGCGTGTAAACGAGCGCGTAAATGGTGAAGACCATCCACGGGTAGCCTTCAACCAGGAAAACGCCGAGAAGGATCCAGGAAGCGCTCGTGCCTGCGTAAATCAGAACCGCAATCCACAGTGAGAAATCACCGCGCTCTCTGTTGTTGGTAACGAATGTCTTCCACCCCCCTTTCAGCTTGTCCCACCAGTTTTCGCCCAGCTTCAGCACTGCACGATCATCGGTCTTCTCTTTCTTTGCGAAAAAAAGGTATTTGGCCATCACCCCGAAGCTCGTGAATGAAACAGCCAGCGCAAGGCCCATGTTGAACGAGAGATAAAAGTCGACCGTGTTAAAGAATGATGTATCCACGAAACCCATCCCGGGTTTCCAGTTGTGCAGAATGCCGGCATCGTAAAGGAACGGGTTGAGAATCATGGTGAACACGACGCCGATAAACGCGCCCATGACGCTCCAGAAAGGCACCATCATCCCGGACATAAACGTGGCGAGATCGACCACGATATTGATAGGGACAGCCGGCAGGAATCTGGAAAGTTGCGGCGTGTAATCCAGGTAGACCAGAGGGATCAGCTCGATGCGTTTACCGAGCGCAGCCTCGCTCATGGACGGCAGCGCAAGGTACAAACCACCCCATGCCAGCCCGAGCATGCCTCCGATAGAGAAGCACCTCCATCGCCACTTCTCGCTCTCGTCTCGCGAACTGGAAAGCGCCACGATGCCGGCAGCTCCCACAGGCGCAAACGGGAACGGCAGTTTTTCAACATCGTTGACTAATCGATAAAGAATGTAGCCGAGGCCGTATCCATTCACCCGGCTCAACACCAGCCCAAACATCGTAAGCGCCAGCACCGGCATCCATTCGATCGTGAAAAAAGTAGGCCCGTTCTGCCGAATACTCTCCGCGGACGGGAAGGCCCAGCCCGGCAGCTCCTGCGCAATCCCCATCGCATTAGCAATTTCCGACTGCACGAAAAACTGCTTCCAGAGGTATCCCTCGAACGGCGCAGACATGGCCAGTCCGGTCATGAAGTGGAGCGTATAAAGCTCCTGCATTTTCAAATCTTTGAACGACCGCCGCGAAATCTCAGCGAACAGGATCACCGTCACCCACCTGGCCGCCTCGTTAATGGCCGCGTCATTGCCCAGGAAGAGCGTCAGGTACTCGGAAGCCGGCATCATGATGAAGCCGAGGAAAACCGCCCCCGCGATAGTCTTCCAATTGAAACCATCTTCAAAGCCACCGGCTTCGGGCGGCGTCATGATGTTTCGGTATTCGTTGAGTTCCTTATCGTCTATAAAGGACATGGGGACGTCATGCGTAACAAGTAATGATTAATGAGTAAGTTCTGGCTTGGATGGCCGGTGTTATACGTAATGAGTAATGATTAAATTCTGGCTTGGGTGGCCGGTGTTGCTGGGTAGTGCGGTTGGAATGCTGGAGTTGGTCTTTGCTGTGAGTGATGCTGGATACTGGATGCTCGAAACTGTAATGCCGGTGTTGTTCGGGGCAGCGGACGTAATACGTAATACGTAAGTTCTGGCTTGGATGGGCCGGTGTTATGCGTAATGAGTAATGAGAAAGTTCCAGCTTGGATGGTCGGTGTTGTTCGGGACATCGGGCGGGGCTTGTTCTTTGTTCCTGGTTCAGTCTTTGGTCTTTAGTCTGTAGTCTGAGTCTCTAGCAGGTGGCCTCTGCTTTCGGCCCTTACGTATTACGTATTACGAATCACGTATTACGAAACACGTATCGAAAAATCCTTCTCCTCTTTTCACAAACACCCCGTGCTCCGTCGCATCGAGATTGCGCCATTGCAGCAGTTGCCTTCTGAGGCGTTCGAGAAACGGCATATTTGTCGTGACCCAGTTAGAGTCCTGGCCGGAGATGCGGTTGTTGGTCATGTGCACGCGGTAGCTCTGAACGACTTCATCGTATGACGCGACAAATTCGACCTCCTGAGTTACGCCGAGGTCGTAAGGCGCGAGGGCGATTGCGTACAGCAGGCGGTACGTCGGTCGGCCCTGTTCATCTTCGCCGACGCCCTTCTCCAGGAATGTCGTTATTTGATCGCCGAGGGATGCCTCGGTGAAGCGGCCGAAAAATTCGTCGAGATAGACCATCATGCCGGCCACCAGATTGGGTTGGTAGATGAAGGGGAACACCACCTCCATCGTCTGCCCGTCGTGGGCCGGCAGGGACCACTTTCGTCTGCCGGAAGGCACCGCGGATCTTGTAGCCACGTAGGCCGGATACATGGTCGAGATCAGCACCAGGCCAATAGTAAAGGTGATCACGTACACCACGATCAGTGAAGAGAAGTTCAGGTTGATGTCAGACACCAGGCCGAACTCTTTCAAGCCAATCGCCGACACCTGCCCGATCAGGTATCCGCCCACTGCGCCGATGACGCCGTAAACGAAAGCTTCGGCAAGGAAGAAGGTCGCAATGTTGGTTGGGTTGAGGCCGATGGCGTTGTAGACCGCTATCTCGTTCCGGCGTTCGTACACCGCGCCGAGCATGGTGTTCAGGACAATCGTGCCGGCTATCAACAACGGAATAATCAGGCGTTCCAGGCCGCCGATAGAAGTACTGAAACTCGAACCAATGTAATAGATACCGGGGGCAGATCGCACACGTCCCTCATCGCCGATGGCGAAACCGTCGCGGCTGCCGAGGTGCAGTTTTGCCTGGGTGACCGTCAGGATTTCGGTGAGGATGTCCCATAGCGGCGCCTCGTCCTTAAACTTTATGGAGACGCTGTAGGGTGTAGCGCCGAGAGAGAACGCGACATCCACAGGCAGCAGAACCAGCTCAGAGGGATCAACGTAAGCAACACCGGAATCATCGTCCCCTTCTGCCTCCGATTCCTCGCTCTCAGAGCCTGCGGCCTTTTCTTCCGGGATGATGGGGAACAGGGCCTTGCGATTGAGGTCCTTGATGTAGCGGAACTGCTCCTCGTCCAGGATGCCGACGACCGTGAGCTCTTCACCGAGCAGGCTCACCTTCGCCGTACCGATGTCCTTCGCGGTGAGCTTCAGCGCGGCCGCGACCTCTGTGGGCAGGATGACTTCCGGCACGTCATCGGCCGAGAAGAATCTGCCGCCCTTGAGGATCGGTATCTTGGCAATGAACTCATCCTCATTGGTCTGAAGACCGAGCGCGGTGAGCACCTTTGCCGTTTCGCCGTTCGATGCGTCCAGCCGCATGTGAAAGCTCGATTTTCTGTCACTGCCAGTCGGCAAAAGCCATCGGCGCACTACCATCTCGGCGCGGCCTTCGAAGATTTCGAGGAAGATCCGCAAAGAGATTTCGTCCATGCCGATGTTGCCCGGCCATTGATACAGAATGCCCGTGTAAGGCGCCTTCTCCGATTTGCGGATCAGGGTAGGCTTGCGAACTTTCGAAAGACTGGAAAACGCAAGCATGGTGAAGGTGACCAGTACGATCGTGCCGGTGGTCAGCGATGTCCGGATGCGCCGGCGTTTCATGTTGTTTACGCCGATCAGCATGGCCTGCTGCCCCGCGGTGGCAGTGCTCGCCTCGCCGGTCTGCAGGGTGTACGAGCGGAACAGCATGGTCATCTCGCCATCGAATCGTTTGTGCATGATCAGCGTGACAAAGATGCCGATCGCGCCGAGAACGAACGCGACAAAAATGGCCTCGGGAGTCAGCGCGATCTTGAATGCCGGATGGATAAAGCGAAAGACCGTGTAGGTCAGAATAAACAAGCCGGTGAATGCCAGAATCTGCAGCTCGAGTCTGACGAAATTGAAGATGAGCTTCTGAGTGAAAAAACAGAAGGGCAGCATCAGGGCCATGAAGAACACAATCGCCTTGAGCATGTCGGTGTTGATGGCACGCAGGTAGCCGTACGCCTTGGATTCGGCCCCGACCGCCCGGTAGAGCTGGATGAGATACTCCAGGTGATCTTTTTTCGACTCCGCCTTCTGAAGCGCGCCGATAGCCTCATCACCCTCGGCGATGTAATCGTCAATCAGCTTGTTGGTGACGCCGCTCATCCTAGATGCGCGGTACTTATTAAGAATGGCCATGTCGGACACGGCCTGCGCGATGAAATCGGAGTCGAGCTGCTCGGGAGATGAGAACCCGATGCCTTCAGGTTCATCCTCGCTTGCGTTGATCGCCATGATCCGGCCGGTCATGAGCTTCACCGGCTCTCTCTTTTCTTTGACCTCTTTGTGCTCCACGTAAAGTGCGGCCGGACCATAGGTGAGCGGAATGGTGGATTTTGTCTCAGTGTCGATGCCGGCCGCGCCCAGCTTCCGGGGCACCGAATCACGTCTGCCGCCGACCGGGGTCATCTTGGAGACCACGATCACCCCCGCGGCGACCAGAGAGGGATCTGTGCGATCGTAAATGGGATATTCCACCGAGCGGAACATCGGCAGAATCTTATTCGTAAGCTCGAATACATCCGATTTGAACGTCTCCTGTATCGCACCCCGATCTACCGTGTGCGTGACGTGCGTAAAGGTCTCATCGTATTGAAACGCCGCGCTGGGGATGGGCCCGAACCAGCCGTGTTTCGTTCCTTCACGTATGCCATAGATGATCGTGCTGGCACGCTCGTCGGTCATGGAAAGGTAGACGTTGGTCACATCCCCACCAATGATCGGTCTTATGAGGATTTTTTTTCGATTGGGATAGAGAAGGGCCACACTGCCTGCGACTCTGAGGTCCGGTGTCGGCTTTGGTGAATACTCATCTTTCTTCAGGGTCTCCAGGTTGACGCTCCAGGTGGGATAGAAGGGGGCCGGCTTGGGGAGTTCCGTCGAGTCGGTCACCTCCTTTTGCGCCAGGATCGCACGGAAGAAGTCGGGAATGAATTTCAGACCTGCCTCAATGAAATTGTGGTCCAGGTTCTCAAAAACATCGAAAGGCGTGAACGCGTTGCCACCATCCGTATAAACGTTGCGAAAGCTGAGCGCCGGCGTCGTCTGCGCGGCCTGGAAGTATGGAATGGATGAGTAGAGGTCCAGGCCGAAATAGTGGTTCTCCGGCAGGCCGCCGTAAGAGGTCATCGTGTTGAAGAAGAGCGCGTATTGCTCGACCTCGCCGGTCTCCCCCTTGTCCCGATCCTTCACGGACCCTGCGCCCGCTTCGGTCTCGTCGTTCGCCACTCTGCGGGCAATCTCAGTGGTCCAGTTTCCGAACTCTCGTGCCCAGCCACCGCCCCTCGTGTGACGATTATACGAACAGAAACCAACCCCTTTGCCTCGCCAGATCAGGTCCAGTGAAATGACCATGGATATGGTCTTACCTGCGACCAGGTCACGGATGGCGCCGTTCTCCTGATCGATTTGCAGGTCGCGCAGATTCAATTCATTCCATCGCGTGAACTGCTGCTGAACTTCGGCAACGTAACTTTTCAGAAGACTGCCGGAGTGGAGGCTCTCGGGGACTTCCGGCGGCAGATTCCTGTCGTCTTCGATCAGAGCTTTCAGGGTCAGTTTTTTGCGGATACTGATTTTAATGAAGAGCTTGAGCACCTTGAGGTACTGGCCCTTGCGCATGTTGATCTCTGCTCTGCGCTTTTTCTCCTCTGCATCAGAAAGCGACAGCAATGCAAGGTCGGCAAGCTCTGTTTTTGTCTGGTTGTAGTTGCGGCGGGCCACGTCCTGCAGCGGGCCCTTCACCTTGACGCGTTTGCCGGTAGTCGTGTCCTCCAGTTTGCGAAACTCCTCGATCACCGCGTCGTCAGCATCGAGGGTACCCGGCTTCAACTGCAAGCGCGAAAACTGCTCCTTATACATTTTCTGCAGGCGAATCCGGGCGGCGAGCAGGTTGCGCATTTCTTCGATCTTCTCCTGCGGCGCGAGGAGGTGCCACGAGAGCATGCGTTCGCCGAGAAAGTGGTGGGTGTGCGCGTTGGCGGCTGCAAGAATCACCGACCGGGCCGGCGGGTTCTCTTTGAAATAATCGAGCATCCGCATCAGCAGGAAAAGGGTCGTCCCGTTCTCCGCTCCGTGCGCCATTGAGGGCACGACGGAATTGGCATCCATCGGCGCAACAAAAACGAACGTGTCCTTCGCCATCTCCTCATTTGCGCCCGGGATCATCACCCAGAGATCCCGCATCTCCACATTCTTCCAAACGGAGGGCTCGGCCTTGATGTGGGCCTTCGTACCCTGCGCCTGAACGAGAACATCCCGAATCTTCTCGCCGGCTTCTTTTGCCACAAAGAATCGGGGCACCGCTACCTCGGTGTTGTAGACTTTGAGAATGGAATCCTGATACCAGTAACGATCGGCGCCAATGAAGATGAATCCCTGAATGCCAAAACGCAGAAACCGTTGCCAGTTATCGCTGCACTGGAAATCCATCACCGCAATCGTGCCTTTCAGATCGAGCCCCTTGATTTTGTCGAGGTCCCGCGGCAGGCCCCATCCGAGATAAACGAGCGACGCATCAAATTCCGTCTGTTTGAAATTCCCCGGCCGGAAAAGCGAAGGGTGCATCGGGTGCAGCTCGACGGGATCAGCATCGCCAAGTTTGAGCGAAGTCTTGCCCGGAACGAAGGACGGCGCTGTGAATCGAATAGCACCGTTTTTGAAGCCGCTGGCAGCGAATCGTCTGGCGACCTTTTCCTCAAGCTCGAGATTGCCAGGCATGCCCGGATAGCGCGCGGTGGAGACGTTGAGGAATTCGCGGAGTTGGGGGTTGGGATCTTGAGCAGTTGAAGTGAGCGTGAGAAACAGAAAGGAAGCAAGAAGACATCGTAGGATGGGCGTCCCGCCCGTCTTTCGTAGGATGGGCGTCCCGCCCGTCCTTCTGCATGCTGTGAAGTCGGCCCTACGATGCGGACCGTCTCCCCCTGTCCCCCCCTCTCCCCATCTCCTCATCTCCCCATCTCCGTGTCTCATCCTTCGCCCTCCACAATCGAAATAATCCTCCGCTGATTCAACAGCTTCAGAAACGACACGACCCCCAACTCCGACTCACGTCGGTTCACGCGGAAATGCGTCTCAAAATCGTCAATCAAATCCTCCGCACTTTTCTTCCCATCGATTTGATTGATCATAAACGTACCCAACTCATCCAACTCGAATTTCTTCTCAACGATTGGCGGACGAAACCTTTCAAACAATCCACCTCCCCGGGGCACCTTTAAACGGACCGTCGTTTTTTCATTGTCCTCATCCGAAGAAAACGTCACCTCTTCATTCAACATCGGCACGCCTTTCAACGCAGTTCGCCGATCGAGATTCCGAGATTTGCGTTTAGAAAATATGCCCACTGCTCAATGCTCCTCGTCGCCGATGTGGCCGACCTGAATGTCGATGTTCTCTCGTTCCTCGAGACGAAAAACCTGTCCGTCACGAATCCAGAGGATGCGGTCGGAGACGTGCAACATCTTCATGTCGTGCGTCGCTGAAATAATGGTCACTCCATCCTCCTCTTTGAGCTGAAGTAGGAGCTCGATGATCTCTTTGCCAGTGTGGATGTCGAGGTTCGCGGTGGGCTCGTCCGCAAGGATAATCACCGTGTCGTTTGAGATAGCGCGATCCACGGCCACTAGCTGCTGCTGCACGCCCGACAGTTAGTACGGCCGGTTAAAAAGGCGGTCGACAAGGCCAAAATTAACCAGGATGGCCGCGCCTTTCTCCCTGGCCTCATCCGGGGTCAGCCCCGCAAAGAGTATCGGCAGAGAGACATTCTCCAGCGCGGTCAGCACCGGCAGTATATTGTAGGACTGAAAGATGTATCCGATCTTGTGACAGCGCATCCAGGCGAGCTCGTACGAATCGAGCTGCGCCACGTCAATCTCATCAATAAAAACCATCCCCTCCGTAGGCGCATCGATCCCGCCGATCATGTTGAAGAGGGTTGTCTTCCCTGATCCCGACGGGCCCATGATGGAAAGATACTCGCCGCGGAAGACATTGAGCGTGACGCCGTCGAGCGCTTTGGTGACGGCATCGCCTTCGCCGTAATAGCGCTTGACATCGATAGCGCGAATGACAATGTCTTTAGTCTCGTTCGACGTTGTTTCGGCTTCAGCCGTCGCTGTCGCAGACATGGATGTTTGGATTGGTTGGGGGACTGTCGGAGCCCGCTGAAGCGCCGAGTTGGTTCCTTTAGATCAGATACCATTCTCGCTCTGTGAACCGAGCGCGGCAACTTACACGGATCTCTCTTATTCGCCACACTTTTACAGAGAACTACGAAATGGAGAAAGCAAGGATCGGTTTCATCGGAGCAGGAGGTTTTTCCACCGGCTCCATCTACCCAAACATCTGTCGCCTGCCTTTCATTGACCTGGTTTCCATCTGCGATATCGATGAGGAGAAGGCCAACCGCAACGCAAGGAACTTCGGCGCGCAGCGGGTCTACACCGACCGTTTCGAAATGCTCGACAAAGAAGAGCTCGACGGAGTCTTCTGCATCGGCCCCGCGCCACAGCAATACGAGCTCGCACCATCCGTCCTCGAACGTGGCATCCCGGTCTACGTGGAAAAACCCTCAGCCAACACCTCGGCAGAAGCAAAGGAACTCGCCGAAATCGCTGAGGCAAACAACACCTGGGGCCAGGTCGGTTTCATGAAGCGCTTCGCCGCGGTCTACACCCAGGCGAAAGAGATCATCGCCAAAGAAGAATTCGGTGAGCTTCACATGGTAAAAGTGAAATTCGGCCAGGGCCCGTACCCTCAGATCTGGGGCATCGATTCCGCAAGGCGAGCGATGCTGATTGGGCAGCTCTGTCACATCTTCGACCTCGTCCGATTCTTCGGTGGCAATCCGCAGACCGTTCACGCGTTCTATCGGGAGGCCACACCGACTCAGTTCGCCTACACCGTTAACGTAAAATTCGAAAGCGGTGTCATCGGCCTGATGGACCTGAACGCGCTCGATCACAAAACCGGCTTCCGGGACATCCATGAGCGCCTCGAACTCGTCGGCTTCGAAAGCAACATCTGCTGTGAGGACATGATCAAGACGTCATGGCAGGCACCCGAAGACTTCCTGAAATCCACCCCGCACACAGGCCGGTACGTGCATTCCTTCGACCCATCCTGGACCGGAATTAATCAGATGAAAAAGATCCTGGGTTACGAGGGCGAGGTGGAGCACTTCGCCAAAAAGTGCATCGGCCAGGCCGAAGGAGGCCCCGATCTGTGGGACAGCTATCACTCACTGAAATTCGGAGAAGCAGTCTACACCAGCGCCTTCGAAGGTGGAGAAGTGCAGGTGTACGCTGATTAGGCGCAGGGCTTTTGAACGAAGGCTGGGATGCTGTTGTCCACTCTCTCGCTCAGGAATCTTCCTGTGCTGAGGCCGCGGCTTTGCCCCACGGAGCGGTTAACATCGCTAGGGCATAGATGACCGCGACGAGCAACATGAGCTTGCGATAGCCGAACAGCAGTGAGGTGTACTCAAGTGTTCCCCCGACCAGCGTACCCAGGAGATTGGAGGCGAAACCCAGATTGGCCGCTTCTGTGTCGCGGAAGAAACGGCTGAAGAGGAGGTTGGCGAAGAGGATGGGCGAGAAGATTAGTGTGCTTGCCACCAGGTAGCGCAAAGCCCAGTTTTCAAAGAGCAGTTTATCCATCGGAATGAAATAGTTCAGTGCAATTGACAGTCCCAAGGCCACCACAAAAGGCCAGGCTTTTTCCAGTCGATACTTGGAGACGATCGCGTTGGCCAGAAGGACGGCCAGGAGGATGGCAAAGAACACAAGAGAGTTCACCAGCCAGGTGGAACCGAACAGCAGCGAAAACTGAACTATGGATTTCGTCTCCAAAAGGAAGAAGCCTGCACCCATAAAGAAGAAATGGCTGTAGAACCGTTTCCCATCTACGGCTTGGGGACGAGCGACGTAAACGGCTCCAACGCATAGAGGGATGAGCAATCCGAACATCAGAAAATAGAGCTTCGGAATGGTCGGTTTGCGCAGGTAAGTGAAAGGCCAATCATCAGTCGCACTGACAAGCGAGTCATCATATTTGAAGGGCCTCGGTCTCTTGACGGCGGGAATATTTGCCACCTTAGGCCCGACCATCAGAATTCCTGGAAGATTTTCATATCGCTTGAACATGATGACAAGAGGCTTTTCATTGAAGGCCTCTTCGAGCATCTTGGCCAGCTTCTGAATGTACCACTCCTCACGATAGTAATTGTAGAGGACAAACACCCCGTCCTTCTTGAGTCGCGAACGAACCGTACGGAAGCACTCAATAGTGAAGAGGTAATTCTCGAGACGGAGGCTGGAATAGGCACTGGCGAGAGTCAGCGAATCCGGCAGTCCAAAGGCGACCATGTCGTACTTCTTTTGGGTGCGTTGAAGGAACGCTCTGCCATCGTTGATGTGCAGATCTACTCGAGGATCCTGATAGGGCGCCGCCGGATGCCGCCTGACTCCCAGTCCGGCGATGACCGGATCAATTTCGACCGCGTCAAAATGCTTAACTCCGTGGCTTAGTCCAACCGCAATATCGCCACCGGAGCCGGCGCCGATCATCAGCACATCCTCAAAAGGCTTCTCATCCGCAAACGCCCAGTAAGGAGCGTGATAAAATTTTTCCATGTCGTCCGGCGGGATCATGTTCTGATGACCAATTCCATTCACAGTGATGCCCGCTCCGAGGATTTCTCCTCGCTCCCGATATGGAAACAGACGAATCTTGTAGTATGGCGACCAGTAGATTTCTCCGACCAAGTCTGCACCCGAGATAGCGAGGCACCCCAAAGTGCAGACCACCTGCCATTGCTTCCATCTTTTGCCCGCGCGGCTCAGCAGAAGGAAAATGCCCAGGGATGCAGCAAACCAGAACATTGCGGGGAGGCGTGCAAACGAAGAGAGCGTGTATGCAGCTATTCCAGCCAGACTGCCCAGGATGTTTAGAGTGTATGCACGAAGTGGTGGCAGGCTTTGGAGCAACTGACTCAGCGGTTGGGAAAGGCTGGTCAGGATGCCTGCGACAAAGAGAAAGACCAGGGGCAGTACCATCCAGATCGGAACGGTGGAGGCCCTCTTCTCCTGGAAATGGATCTGGTCGGAGAGGTCAAGCGAAATATTGAAATCAAAAACATATATCAGAATGATGTACGCAAAGACTGCCATCGGGAAACAGCGGAACAGATCTGTTTTCCACTTTGCGCCCATGCAGCCCAGGCCAATACCAAGCATGCAGGCGAGCAATACAAAATTCGTGAAATAACCCACGTAGTAGACGTTCGCCGCGGTCCACCGAATGACAGCTAATTCGAAAAACAGAATCACGAAGCTGAGAAGAAAGAGTCTCAGCGCAGGTGTTTCGAGAGCTGGAGTCTGTTCGGTGTTCATAGATGATTTGCAGGGGGAGACTGCAATTCAACCTGAGTTTCGAGCAGTCCCGACATTGTTTTTGCCAGCCACCATCATGGTGGCGACTGTAGAGGGCCGCAATCAGAACATCTCTGCAAAGAGTTGAGGACAGGTCATTCAAGCCCCGTTTCGACCAATCGAGTTGACTTCAATAGTGACAGGAGTTGTGCTGGCCTCTCTTTGCAGTTCAGACATTCAATCTACCTTCTGATGATCGCAGTATTAAAAGAGCCCTGCGTAACCTGGCGGCGGTGCAAACTCTTATCTTTGTTTCTATCGCTGATGGTGGTCGTGCCGTTTTCAGGCAAAGCACTCCACATCGATGATCCGGCCTACATCGAACTGGCAGACCAGATTCTGACAGATCCATTGAGGCCATATTCGTTTCAGATCGATTGGACGTTGAAGCCGATGCACGCTTTCGAGGATTACAATAATCCGCCACTTTACTGTTATTGGCTGGCGATGGTGATGCCAGTGTTCGGACGTACCGAAGTTGGGCTGCACATGGCGATGCTGCCGTTCACGATGATGGCTGTCGGAGGCATGCTCTGGCTCTGTTGCCGATTTCTGAAACAACCGCTGACTCCAGCTTTGATGTTGGTGTGCTGCCCAGCGTTCATACCCTCGCATAACGTCATGTTGGATGTCCCTATGCTTGGATTGTTCCTGGCAGGGATGGCGCTCTTCATTGGGGGAGTGGATGCGGATAATCGAGCGCGACTAGGGGGGGGGCGCTGCTGTTGGGTTTGGCCATCCTGACAAAGTACTCCGCGCTAGCGGCACTTCCCTTGATGGTTGCCTATCCAATCCTTCGAACGAAGCCTCGTGCCCTGATGAGTCTACTGATCCCGGTGGTTGTCGTTCTCCTTTGGGGGCTGCATGGCTGGGTGGTTTATGGCCGGCCTCACTTTTTCCGGACGGGAGTCTCCCGGTCCTGGAATGAAATCGGCATCCTGATTCAGTGTAGTGGGAGGGCTCTGTCCGGGTGTGCATTCGTGTTCCCGATTCTCCTGGCTCTGCAATGGAATCGTGCACGTGCGATCGGTCTGCTCGTGGCCGGATTGCTTACGATGGCCTTTGGATGGCCCTTCGCCGGAATCTGGATTCAGAACATCTTGGAGTTTGGCATGGTCATAAACCTTGCTGCGTTTACTTTTCTACTCGGTCGGACTATCTGGGGAGGAACAAGGCAGGCCTTTGGCGATTGCACGCACTCAAAGGAAGGTAGGGACAAGGTCTTTCTGGTTTTGTGGGCCTTGAGTTTCCCCGCTTTCAATCTCGTGGCCGCCGAATTTGTTGCTATTCGATATTTGCTGCCAAGCCTGCCACCCCTGCTGATTTTGTCCTTTCTCAACTTGGAGGAAGACACAGTTGCGCATTCAAGATGGGCAAGACCTGCTGGCGTCTGCGCTTCCCTCATCACGGCAGTATTCGGGCTCTGGGTGTCTATTGCGGATTTGGAGTATGCAGGAGTCTACCGGGCCAAGGCTCAGGAGTTATCGGAAAATCTTAATGCCTCCGAAGGACACTTGTGGTTCGCAGGCCATTGGGGTTGGAGACACTACGCTGCGGCATCAGGAATGAAACAAGTACCTCAGGCAGACGAACCGCTGCCTGAAGGAGATGTTCTCGTCATTCCTGTCTGGTCTCCGCGACAGGCACCAGAGAGAATTCAGCGTTTTCGCGAGGTCTCGCGTGATTCAGTTCAATCCCGTTGGTTTCTACGTACAGGATCTCCCAGGGATCGTGGGGCCTTCTATAAGGTGACCACGCACCTGTTGCCTTACGCGTTTGAGACGGGTGAGTACCCACTGGAGACCTTTGTGGTCTATAGCGCGGAGGCTTCTCGCTGACCTGAATCGCTTCGCCAAATGAATAGTAGAAGCGCAACAGCCAGCGCGGCTGCGAGCAGTGAAGCCACGACCTGAGTTCCAGGACTGTCTGAGAGGAATACGGCACCGTGTTTCAGCTTGTGGAAATAGTTGTCCACGTATCGCGGGTTCAATCCAATTTCACCTCGAATGGAGATTCTGTTTGCTGCCTTAAGGATGATAGGGACTGGCCGGGCCTGCAGATAGACGATGGCTCCGGAGGTTAACAAGCTCTCCAGGACAAAGACTATTCCGAACGCCAGTCTGCATCTTACATCAAATGTCTTCACAGCCGAGGCGAGCCAAACAGCGGCCAGACAGATGAAGGGCATCAGGTTCAGATGTGCTACCCCGTGTGACTGGTAATCCCGCGAGGCCAGGACATTCAGTGGGATTCCGAGCAAAGCGAACGCAAGCCAGAAGGTTAGGCCAGGCACAGCCCGTGCTGTCTCAGGCTGGGGGACTTCGCTCTCCCGCCGCAGTCCTTTCTTCGCGTAAAGGACACATGAAAAGATCAGGCCGAACATCCCGGCCCAACCGAGTCCACCTGTGAGACTGCACGCGTTGTTGGACAGGTCACAGAACCACTCGGCCAATCGCTCCTGTTGTTCAGGCTTGGGAACGAAATCTTCGCCCCATCTTGTGTCAGCCTGTACCACCCGCTCCGCGTGTCCGAGTCCCTGCCATTCGTGACGCCAACCATATGGAACGAATGTGCAATAAAGGTTACCGGCAAAAGCCCGCGTCCAGGAAACTTCAGCCTGCCTGTCCTCCGCCACGAGCTCGGAATACGAATCTCCTAGTGTGCTGTTAGCCTGGAGAGTTGCCTTGATCCCAAACTTGGCGAAGCAAGTCCCAAACCACAGGCCAAGTAGGAGAATGCTGCAAGCGACAGGCAGCACGAAAGGTCGGGAGGATTTACCTTCCTTGAGGGCCGCGTAGAGATGACTGACGCAGAGATGAACAACAAAAAAAAGGGCGATCAGAACCGTCAGGTAATGGACTAGCACACCGGCCGCGAAAGCTGGAATACTCCAGGCACGTAGCTCCGGCGAGTTTCGCTTCTGCCCGTAGAGATAGAAGTGAATCGCCCCAAGGATGTATGCAACTGTCAAGAACTTCGTAGCAGTGAAGACCTCATGTTGAACCGCGAATGGGGATAACCCAAACAATCCGGCCCCCAGGAGCATTGCCGTTCTTTGCCGCAGTCCGGCGAGATCACGCAACAGAAGCGTCATCGGCAGAACTGCCAGAGTGTTGAGGCCCGTAGCGAAGACTTGATAAGAGGCGAAATCTCGCCCCATGGAGCGCATGAAGAATGATGCAACCGCGTTGAAGATCGGCCCGCGTGCTGGGAGTGTCCACATACCCAAATGAAAGTGTGTCTCCGCAGGCAGATGGTCGAGAAATAGAATCGCCCGTTCGTAGTGTTCGTACCAGTCACCAAACCACGTAACACCCCCATAGACCACAATCTGGAACTGCAGCGCGAGAATCCAAAATCCCACCGCACTCCAAAGGGCGAGCCCATCCAGCGCAATGTCCGATTGCTTACCGGAGCTATTAAACAGGACGAACAGAGACCAACCGCACAGGGCAATTACCGGAAACCAGGTAAGCCATCCAGGCAGATTAAAGAGCCAGCCAATGAACTCGAAAATGAAGATCAGTACTACACCGGACAGTGCGGCGAAAGTGAGCCGATGCAGTGCGTCAAGATTCAATCGCCGCGCCACGGGCTGACCAGCCAGAACGCAAGCCATTAGCATCGCCAGGAGTTGTAAGAAGGGTACGAGGGCCAAAGTGGATTCCTGTATTAGGTGACTGCCTCCCGACCAACTACTTCTTGAGGCCTACCTCTTTTTGCCGATTAGCTTTAACGCCTTGCTCGCGTTCTTGCTGAGGGATCGATCTGATTTCAGCCTGGTGATGGCCCGGCCGGCTTCAGCGCCGAGATGGCCAATACGGTCTTCGGCTGCAGCGACAATCTCCTTGTCTGAATTGCCGAGGGCGTGGACCAGTGCCGCATATTTGAGCGTCCGCCAGTCTGACCTGCCGCGCACCCAGGGTTTGCGATCTATGGTAATGGCCAGCGGGCGGCTGTTGACCGCGTCTTTGCCGAGGTTCTCTTCGTCGTAGAAATTGGCGAATGGCACCTGTAGGGAAACTCGTGTAGCACCAGGCACGACCCGGGCGAAGCAGACATACTTGAATCGAATCTGCTTGCCCGCCGGTACCTTGATTTCTTTGGTGTCGCCAGTGATTTCTCTGAGCGGGAAGAACTCGGTCGATTTGCGCTGGAACGCGACGCCGATGTTCCGATTGAGCTGTTCTCCGGCGAGTTCGAAGTCCTCTTCGCTCTTATTGAAAAAGCGGATCGTGAAGATGATCGGCTCGCCCATCATATATTTCTTCTTGTCTGTCGTGACGATGACTGCAAGATTTTGAAGGGTCTTTGAAACCGACCATCCGGCCGCCTGGGGTATCGCGAGTTTGATCGGCATGGTCTTGCCGCCGCGCAGGACCGAAAGGGTTGCCTCCGTTTGCTGCAACTGCTGTTTGGCCTGGAGTGCTTCGCCAAGTTGGACAGCGGCTGACGGAATACGATCTGTGTCCTCTGGTGCGTCGCTCTTTCTGACCTGCATGACAATGTCCCCCGCCTGCAGACCCGATGCAGCAGCCTTCCCCTCAGCGGACACCGACTCGATGGCGACGCCTCGAGTCAAGAAGTGCTTCCAGCACTCTTCATTGCTTAGAGCGCGAGCAGAAATGCCCTGCTCGGAGAGATGCTTCGCGGCCGCTGCGTTTGTCTTAAGCGCGGCGGCCGCCTCTTTCTTGGCCTTCAGGGATCGAGCTGTGGCGTCTGCCCTCTTAGCCGCTACGAAATCCTGCTCCTTCCAGGTGCCACGGATATCGTGAAGAGTCACAGTTCTCGCCGTGAGTTCCACCACACCTGAATTACTCTCATAAGCGCCAACGACGGTATTGACCTCGCGCAGAAATGAATTCAGACTGGTATGGCGATGAAAGGCGGTCGTGTAATTGATGCGAGGAAGTTTGAAGCCGAATCTGAAGGCAGTCGTCAGCCCAACGCCGTCAAGCAGCGCGTGGGCTCGAACGGCGATGTCGCGTCCATCGAACCAGTCTCTCTTTGGCGCGTACGAGAACTTTTCGACCTCTCGAAGAGCAGCCACATGCTGGCTGGTAGGAGAGCTCACCTTGAGGCCCTCGACAGCTTTACCGATGGCTCCGGCTCGACTGACAATTGCCTCGCGGCGCCGGGCTCCGGGGAGGGAATGGACGAGCTTTTTCAGGCTGTCGAGTTGAGCTTCCGCCTGCGCATATTTCTTGATCCATGATTTCGATTTTGAGAGTGCGCCGGTGATCTCCATATCCTCGATGAGGAATCGAAGATGATTCGTCGGCGATTCGTCCCCTTGAAGACGGGAGGGCACGGCGGCCACATCTGCTTCAATAAAGAGGAGCCCTGGTTTTGTCGATATGGCAAAGTTGGACGCGTCGAAACTGCGGTCAACGTGATCGCTTGCCGCATCAAACGTGGCCAGGGGCGCGTATTTCTCCGAGAGCTCATTATTCAGATAAAAGACCGTATTCGGGTAAGGCAAAGTAGGCGCGTTTCTCAACTGCACGAAAAACACCCGCGGGTAATTATCAGTCGCAAGAAGGCCGCGAATTCTGCCATCGATGCTGGGCACAAGCCGCGCCGCATACGTGCGCGCCTGGGATTTCTGGAACGGTCCCGGAAGATACAGACTGCTCCCAGACGGCACTGGCACCGGCAGCCCGAGCGGAAGGCCCTGAAACATGGCCACGACCTCTGCCTTGGGATTCTTCTCCCTTACATTTGAAAGAACGCGCGCCGCAGAAGACCGCAAACGAATGCGGAGGCCGCATTCTGCACTGCGGCCCATGACATCAGCCCACGCAACACCATCTTTGGTGACGAGGGTCCGGGCACCCACCTGAATCTGTTTACCTTTGTAGAACAGGGTCTTCCCGCCGGCCTGAATCTGCCTGATTTCGAAACTGGCCTGGGCAAGCAGAGGTTGTGCGATGCAAGTTATGATGGCGGGGATGGTCAGTCTCAAGAGAAGCTGTTCCATAGTTGAACCAGAGGATTCGAATATGAGGGCGCGGAAGGATTTATTAGAAAGGCTGCAGTCTGAAACGCAAGATAGGAGTACGCATGAAACACCAGTTGACTGGTGATTCGAGTAATGCTTCTGTATAAGTTGCCCCTCATCCGTGCGTGCTGGGTGTCACCCAAAATTTACCGTCCAGATCCATCCGGAGATCCGCCGTGAGCGACGACAATAAAAAGGACAAAGACGACAAGGAAGAGGTCAAAGAGAAAGTCGAGGAAGCCGAAGAAGTCGAGGAGGCAGAGGAGGTGGAGGAAGTAGAAGAAGCGGAGGAGGTCGAAGAGGCCGAGGAAGTGGAAGAAGCAGCAGAATCGGAGGACGAAGAGGAAGACGAAGACGAAG
>JASLXP010000821.1 GCA_030740295.1 Planctomycetota bacterium | reverse complement strand
CTTCTGGAGATCGTGGATACGATCGAGGCGAGTGTGGGGTTTTGCGCCGTGGGCGCAAAAACCCCATGGTTAATGGTTGATGGTTGATGGTTGATGTGGAAGTTGCGGAAAAATGCCCCCCTTTCTTATCAGGACTTACCCCAGTTTTGAGGCGTGAGGATTCGTAAGTCGTTGAAGGGGAGTAAACAGGTTCAAATCACAAGTGAAAAAGGAGTGGTCTCCAAGTGACCTCATCGTATGATGAGTTTGTGAAACAAACACAAGGAGACCGCCATGAACCGTACCGCGACTGCACTGAAAATCCGAGACCAGATTCAGAGATTTCTGGGGATATTTTCACCCCACTTTTCGAAGCCGAAGATGAAATTCATCGAACAGATGGTCTTCGGCATACAGGCCTCGAAAGATGTGAAGCTGAGCAACATTGCACGAGCCTTGGACGAACCGATCAAGCTGAAGAAGACTGAGGAGCGACTGAGTCGGCATCTAGACGCGCCAGGGCTTGGCCAGACTGTGAACGAACAGATCGCGAAAGCGGCTGGCAGCCGGATCAAGAAGGACACCCTGATCATTCTGGACCCGACCGATATTCGGAAGCAGTACGCCAAGCGAATGCCTTTTCTGGGCCGCGTGCGGGACGGCAGCACTGGAAAACTGGTGAATGGATACTGGGGCTGCCTGGCTGTGGCGTGCGAAGCAGGCAAGCGCAAGATGATTCCATTGCACCAACGGCTATGGGCCTCGAAAGCTCCTGGATTTGTGAGCGAGAATCGCCAGCTTCTGGAGATCGTGGATACGATCGAGGCGAGTGTGGGGAAGCGCGGTATCTACGTGATGGATCGCGGAGGTGATCGCGTGAAGCTGTATAATCCACTGCTTAAGAGGCAGTTACGGTTCCTTGTCAGAATGACAAAGATGCGCCACCTAGTATTTCGAGGTCGAGCCAGGAATGTCCTTGAGCTGGCACAAAGCTGCCCCATGAGCTTCCACGACCAAGTCGTTCGGGAGACCGAGGATGGCGAGAAGACCTGCCAGATCAGCTACGGGTTCCGCAGGGTCAAGTTGCCGGGAAAGAAACAGCAACTCTTCCTTGTGGTGGTGAAAGGCTTTGGGAAAGATCCGTTGATGTTGCTCACAAACGTGTCGGTGAAGAAGTCGCGCACGTCACTCTGGTTCATCGTTGAGGGCTACTTGTCTCGTTGGCTCGTCGAAGACGCGATCCGTTTCATCAAGCAGAGCTACCACCTCGAAGACATTCGGTTGCTGTCCTACCACCGGCTACAGAACATGATGGCGTTGGTCCTCGCAGCCGTCTACTTCTCATCGGTGTGGCTGGGCAATACGCTGAAGCTGGCTGTCCTCTCCAGCCACGTCATCAAGGTGGCCAAGCGCTTCTATGGCGTAACCGAGTTCTGCTACTACGCCTTGGCGGACGGAATCGCCGTTCTCCTCTCCCGCATCCCGGCATCACGTATCCCGCATCAGAAGCCACCGGGCAACACCGCTCAGTCGCTCCTGCCAGGCTTCACCTGGAAACTGGGGTAAGTCCTGGAAAAGTAACGTGTTGACTCCTGGTCACAGCATGTTTAGGATCTTGTGCCGCTTCTAGCAAGCTCGGTTAATTATTAGTACTTTGTTTTAATGCACCTGGAGGTTTAATGCATCCTGTAGCCAATCACATCATTCAGCTTCAAGAGCTTACGCTCATTCGCGAAGAGCAGCGCACTGCGGAGAGAGGTGAACATCTTGAGCAGTTAAACGCTTCAATCAAAACGATGACGGGGCAGCTGTCCAAGAACGTACGAATGACATTCGAGAAGCTTCAAAAAAGGGATCCCATTGCAATCGCCCCTGTTTCCGGCAGCAATTGTTCGGTATGTAGAATGGCGCTGCCT
>JASLXP010000820.1 GCA_030740295.1 Planctomycetota bacterium | reverse complement strand
GGCGGAAATGAAAACTTCAGGATGTAACCAAGGAACAACAGGGCCATCGCACCGGCCACGAACTTTTTGAAAGGGGAGAGTTCCATAAGTCGCTCAGACCGCGAGCGCGGCTCGCCTCATCTCGCAGTACAGGAAGTCTTCCATCTTCTTCCGGCTGATCACAGAGAGCCAAAGCACAAAGACACCAAACGCGATAGTCAGAGTTACCGGCTTGAGCTTGCCATACGCCCCTGCTACACCAACGGTGAACAACCAGAGCAGTCCGGCCGGATCACCATGCCACCAGCATATCCACTTTACGAATGTGAATGCGAGGAAGATGTTGATGGTTTTCAGCGCGGTCATAGTGCGGCAGAAGATAACAGCTTTACCTCCATTCGCAGGATCGTTGGTGAGGCAGAGACCTCCCTCAGTTCAAAGAGATTGACCCGTGTGGACACTTGCAGTGCAGGCTCCTTCTTGTTGGACACCACCTGTCATGAAGATGGCGTCTTCGATGAGTCTGTGAAATATAGATCGATGTTCAATCGAGTGACCCGTAATCCAATGAAATTCATTCTCCTCCTGTCTCTCTGTTCATCTTTTGCCGAGGACACCTTCCGCGCTCGTCTCGATCTCAACGGTGTATGGCAGGCAGCCACGACTCAGGCCCAGGTACTGAATGCTCCTGCCAATGACTGGAAACCGGTTCAGCTCCCGGGTGTCCTCCGGGGCACTTCAAGCAATGGCAGCGAATTCACCTGGTATCGTCGTTCCATCACGATTCCTCGGGAATGGGCTGGCATGCGTTATTTCCTGCACCTCGGAGGGGCACGATTTCATCCGCATGTTTTCCTGAATGGCAAACTGGTCGCCGAAAGCCTCGAAGGTTGGACACCATTCGAAGTCGAACTGTCTCTCGTACCTGACAAGGAACACACGCTCGCGGTCCGATGCCAGGACTGGAGCGCCACGTTCTCGTCGCTCGCCAAGATTTCAGAAGGAGATCAGTCAACCATGCGGGCTGCGCCCAAGGGGAAGATCATTGCGCCGATTGGGGGGCGCTTCTTCGATTACGGAATCTGGGATGATGCCTGGATCGAGGCGCGTCCCAAGGTATTTCTTGACGATTTGAGCATCATCACCTCAGTCAGAGAGAAAGAGATCGAGCTGGCCGGCAAAATCGTTGGCGGAAATGGCCTGGGCCTCCTGGCTGAGATTTACGAGGAAGACAAGCTCGTCTTCAGAATTGAGAACAGAGCCACGGGCACGCAATGGAAGATGAAGAAGGGCTATGGCCAGGTGCGCCATTGGTCGCCGGAAGATCCTCATCTGTATCGGCTGCACCTTTCGCTGCTCGATGCAAATGGCAAGGCCCTCGATTTCATTCAGCAGAAGTTCGGTTTCCGTGAGCTTTGGGCCGCGGGGCCGGATTTCTACTTCAATGGCGTCAAACGCCACCTGCTGGCATCGAGCTGCTGGCCCTCGCCCGTGCCAAGAACGCATGCGGACATCCGAACCGCGCTGCTCAAAATGAAGGAGGGCAACATCATCGCCTTTCGCCTTCACACGCAGCCGTGGCGCGAAGCGTGGCTGGAGGTCGCCGACGAAGTTGGAATGATGATCATCGAGGAAGGCGCGCTCTGGTGTGACGGTGCAGGCGCGTACGCGTACAAAGATGAACGGCTCTGGGATAACATCAGAGACCATCTGGCCGGTATGGTACGGCGTGATCGCAATCACCCGAGCCTGGTGATGT
>JASLXP010000819.1 GCA_030740295.1 Planctomycetota bacterium | reverse complement strand
GCCCTTCAGGATGAATCTCGACCTCGCCCTGCCGCATGTAATTGAAGCCGTGGCGAAGATGCGTGTAGTAGTCATCCATCATATCGCCGAGGAAGCCGCGGAAGTGTTCGAACCCGCGAGCGCAGGGATGGCTGCCGGCGTCGAGACCGAGATGCCACTTACCAAACAGCGCGGTTGTATAACCGGCGCGTCCCATCATCTGCGGCAGCGTGATCGCGGCCGGATCAAAGTAGCCCCAGTTGTTTTCAGGGTGTGTGCGGATCACGCCCGGCACGCCCACCAGATCGGGATAACGGCCGGTCATCAGCGCAGCCCGGCTTGGCGAGCACACAGACGAATTCGCATAAAATCGCGTAAAACGCATTCCAGACTCAGCGATTCGATCCAGATTCGGCGTCTGCAGATTCGGCCCGCCGTAGCAGGTGACGTCACCGTAACCGTGGTCGTCAGCGAGAATGATGAGGATGTTGGGACGTGATGGCATGAGTGGTGGAATCTGTGGGTTGTGCGTATTACGAAATTCCAGGTTTCATTCTGCCTCAGCATTCTTGAAGGCCTCAATGACGCACTCAGGAGTCTTCGCTTCCAGGATGGCATCGAGAACACCAGGCGTTTTCAGCAGGCGCATTAGTGCCGAAACAAGTCTGACATGCTTTTGTGAGGTCTCTTCCACCGCGGCGATCATGAATACCAGGTAGACCGGTTCGCCGTCCAGGGCATCGAAGCTAATGCCCTGTCTGCAGTGGCCGAAGGCAACACAGTAATCATCCACGAGTGACGTATGAATGTGAGGTACCGCGAGCCCGTTGCCGATGCCGGTCGACATCACTTCCTCGCGCTTTAGATACTCGGCAAGCAGGGGCTCCGCACTTGCGATGCGGCCATGGGCCTCCATCCTTCGAAGAAGCTCCTCCAGGACGCTCTCCTTGCTGCCGGCACGCATGTCGGTGTCAATCAGGTTTGGATCAAGGTAACTGCTCAGTCGCTCGTCCCGGGTGTCGGCCATAGGGTTTTCCAGTCAGGATACGAGCCCGAGCGAGCGAAGATGATTGACTGAATCCTCGACTCGCTTGATGTGATCATCTTCCTCGAACTGTTCATCCTTGCAGCCCTCTATTTCCATGGTGAACGGCCCGAAGAATTCGATCTCTTTATTCAGGAGTTCAAATGTATCGGTCCAGTTTACCACCCCCTGCTCATCGCCAAAGGTGGGGAAATACCAGGTCTTGAAAGCGCCGTTCGTTTCTTTGAGGTGCATGGCGCCGACGTAATTGAGAATCTTCTTAAGCTCCTCATGGCCGTCTATGCCTTCGTTGTAGTAGTAGATATTCGCAGTGTCGAAATTCACACGGACGTTGGGATGGTCCACTCCCTTCATCGTCTCGATCGCCACATCCATATTGGTAATCAGATCAGGATGAGTTTCCATGCAGATGGTGACGCCATACTGCCGGGCGATTTCACCGCATTCGTAGAGACGGGTGTAAACAAGACGGCGGTCAAGCTCTCCGGCATGGACACTGACGAACATGTGCTTCGCACCTGCCACCTGGCAAGCGAGGGCCCACGGCTCAAATTCCTGCCCGCAGCTTTGAGATTGAATATTTATCTTGCCGCTGATGGTCGCAGCCTGAAGTCCGAATGCCTCATACTTCTCTTTTTCTTCGATCATTTTGCTGGGATGCGCAATAGACGCTTCGACGTACTTGATTCCAATCCGCTGCATTTCTTCGTACGCGCGATGCCCGGCCTTACCGAAGCTCTGAGGACGGCATGAAAGTAAGTTTTCTGGCATGTTGTGATTCCTGGGGGGAAGTATTCAGACTGAGGTAGTCTTTTCCGCAAAAGATCCCGTGGCGCGGGGTCCGCGACCGCTTCATGAAGGCGGAAGAAGACAGATGGCCGAGAACTTACCCCTTACCGCCGTGCCCCGTCAACGGTTTCCCTGGTCCGGTAGAGCGTTTTCTCCGGATACCGGATGATCCAATCCAGATTGACGCCGCCCTGCGCCTTTGCGGCGCACTCTCTGATCTTCGTCAGCTTCTCGTGAAGCGGCACTTCGCCGTAAGTGTTCACGCCGCGACCCCAGTGGATCCGGTTGCCGTCCGGCAGGTGAATGACGATCTCACTTTCTCGGGGATCCTGGTTGCCTTTGAAGTTGGCCACGTTGATCTGGTCCACCGCCAGTTCCTCGGTGAGCTTTTCATCCAGCAACACCTTCGACACACCGAGCGCTGCAGTGATAGACGGATCGTCCCACAGTTCTCCCCGGAGCGGCGGCTCAGATTCCCAGCCTGCGATGGTGGGGAGGTGACGGTAGTTCATGTCATGCGAAGGATTCAGGATGTCTACCACGATACCGTGGATATCGAGCAGATAGGTACCAAGCTCGCTGCTGACGCGGGCGATAGGCTCACGAAGCACGAGGCTGACATTCACCTGATTGGGGAACATCTTCGAAATAGAGACGACCTCCAGCACCCACGGATCTCTTTCATATTCCGAACGCACCTTCGGCACGAGATCAGGATCGAAAATGGAAATATCCTGACGACGAAATGCCTTCATGTGAATGGCCTGCGCGGCATCCTGTTTCAGCCAGTGCGGCCGGTTGTCCATAACCAGGTGGCCGGCATCCACGCGGAACTGCGGCATCGTGCGCACGTAAGCGAAAGCCATCCTGGTTCCAAAAGTAAGCACACCCATGAGCGCAGCCAACGGAACAACAAGCTGGAAGATGAACCGCCGGGATTCCGGATTTCTACTCCACCAGCCCGGCTGTTTCGGCTCGTCGGATGCAGCGGATTTCCGAGTTCTTGAAGCTCGGTTTCTGTTTGCTGAGGCGGGTGGCTTTCGTGGGGCTTCTGGTTTTTTTCTTTGACGTGGCATGGTTTCAATTTTCCATTTGCTGGATTCAGACCAAGGCTGGTTCACGGACCTCTGCCCTCGCCAGGCAACGATGAATCATCTGTTCACAAAGATCCGCGTAGCTCAGCCCGTCATGGGCTGCGGCCATTGGCAGGAGGCTCATCGCGGTCATGCCCGGAATGGTGTTAACCTCCAGGATGAATGGCTCCGGATCATCCGGCTTGAGACGGATGTCCACCCGCGACATATCCCGGCAGCCGAGGGACTGGTGCGCGGTCAGGGCTGCCTGCTGGATTCTCGAGGCATGTTTCGGTTCGATTGGCGCAGGTACCAAATACTTGCTGGAGCCGTCGTACTTGGATTCGAAATCAAAGAGGAACATCGGCGAGTGAATTTCGATGATACAGGTCGGTTCATCGCCCAGGATGCTGACGGTCAGTTCCCGGCCGGGGATGAACTTTTCAATGAGGATGCCCTGCTGAAACTGGGCAGCTTCTTTTATCGCATCCGAAAGCTCAGCATGATGGCGCGCCAGATTGACTCCGATGCTGGAGCCTTCGGACACCGGCTTCACCACCAACGGAAATCCGAGCCTGGATACATCGAGCAGGCTGTCGGGCATATCCGCCAGACAGTCGACCACCACGCCGGGCGGCGTCTTCAGGCCGGCCTCCTCGAAGCGTTCTTTTGCCATCACTTTGTCCATCGCAAGGCGGCTGGCCTCGGGGTCTGAACCGGTGTACGGCAAGCCAAAATGTTCAAGGCGATCCTGGACTCCACCGTCTTCACCAAATTCGCCATGCAGTGCAATGAAGACTGCATCAACACCCGCGGGATCGAACCCTGTCAATCCGCCATCCCTGACATCGAACCGGGAAACTAAGAAGCCTTTCGACTCAAGAGCGGCGACCACTCCCTGCCCTGTCTTCAGGGAGATCTCACGCTCAGACGAAAAACCTCCCATCATCACAACAACATGGGTATCAGCGTTCATTTCAGTCTCCCCGATCAGTAAAAGAAAACAGTCTTCAGAAAGAGGGCGGTGTGGGAGACCGCCTTCTTAATCGCTATCTTAATCCTTCTCATAATCGGATTTTGGCCTTTCCGGCGCTGTAAAGCGCGATCTCGGCAATCCCGATTAGGAGAAGGATTAAGATAACGATTAAGAGGGCGGAGACTCAGATGCTAACTTCGCTCCTTCCTCCAACACTCCAACACCCCTTCACGACCAATAGATAATCTCCTGCTTCAACACGAAACCTGTCTCAGAAAGCACGGTATCTCGCACAATCCCCATCAGTTTTCGTACCTCGTCTGCGGTGGCATCGTCTTCGTTGCAGATGAAATTTGCGTGCTCTTCGGAAACCACGGCTCCTCCGACGCCGAAGCCTTTGAGACCGCATTCGTCGATGAGTTTCGAGGCATGGATTCCCTGGGCCGGGTTGCTGAAACAGCATCCGGCGTTTCGATCACTCAGAGGTTGGGAGGCGGTTTTCAGTTTCATTATTTTGCGCCGCTCAGCGTTGAGCTCAGCCGGATCACCTGATTCAACATTGAAGATCAGCTTCACCGCGATTTCGTCGGACAGATTGCTGCGGCGATGACCGAAGTTGAAATCTTCCGCATTCCTGACGACCTCTTCACCGTTGTGACTGATGAGAACCACCGAATGAAGCACGTCCGCAAGCGTGCCGTGACGCCCCCCGGAGTTCGTTCGTATCATGCCACCCACGAGCCCGGGAATTCCTGCAAAACGACCGAAGCCCTTGATGCCCATTCTCGCGGTGCGCTTCACAAGGCCCGGCAGCGAGCCGCCGGCCCCCACGTGCAGTTTGCCATTCTTGACTTCGATACCGCGCATTCGATTCATGTGAAGGACGAGCCCTGCGAGACCTGAATCGCTGATCAACAGGTTCGAGCCGCCGCCGAGGATGTACATGGGCAATTCAGCACGGCGCGCCTTCTCGACCAGCAGACGGACCTCGTCCGTATTCTCTGGGCTGGCAAAGAATCTCGCCGGGCCGCCGATGTCGTAGGTGGTGTGCCGGCCGAGGGGCTCGTCGATGGCGACAAGATTTTTCGCCTCATCAAAGAGACGGACATTCAGCTCACTTTTCATCCAGCGTTTCTTTCCGTCTGTGTGGTGGAATCCAATGCTTCGAGCACAGGCTGCGCGAGTTGATGAATATCCCCCGCGCCTTGCAGGAGAATGCCATCGCCCGGCTCGACCAGTTGCGACAGGCGATGAGGCACGAATTCTTTATCTGCCATGTGCTCGACATCGCAGTTTTCGTAGCGCGCCGCCTCGTCAACGATCAGCTTGCTGGTGACTCCGTCGATTGGCTTTTCGCTGGCCGCATAGATGCCGGTGACGATGGAGTGGTCTGCCAGGCGCAGGGCCTTGCCGAAGTCCTCATGAAGGTGAAGCGTGCGGGAAAATCTGTGCGGCTGGAACACGACATGGAGGCGGCCGCTCACTGCGGGTCGCAGCGCCTGTAGAGTGGCGCACATCTCGACCGGATGGTGACCGTAGTCCTCCCACACGCGGATTCCGTCGACTTCGCCACGCAAGGTCAGGCGGCGCTCGACACCATGATTTTTTTCAAGGGCCGCTGCCATCACCGGCACCGGCACATCGAGCCGCAGGCCGGCACCGATGGCTGCAAGACTGTTGAGCACGTTGTGCCTGCCGAGAAGTGGTGTCCTGAATTCGCCCAGATGGCTGCCCAGCCACTCGACTTCGAACTGCGAGCCTTTTCCGGTGAGCTGGATGTTGTGTGCCCTGAGCATGCAGTTGTCCGTGCCATAGGTAAGGATGCGAGCTCGGGAGCGGCGGGCCGTACGCAGCGTGCCGGCGTTATCGGCACAGACGATGGCGCCCAATCCGGCCGCGCTGTGATCGATATAGCGGAGAAAGTGTTCTTCCGTCTCGTGCAGGCTTTTGTAGTAATCGTGATGATCGTGGCCGATGTTGGTGACCACCGCGAGGGAGGTCCGCATATCTGCGAACACGCCATCGCTTTCATCCACCTCGGCGACCAGGTAACGCCCATGGCCGCTGTGGCAGTTGCTGCCCAGGGCTTCGATATTGGCCCCGACGAGCAGTGTGGGATCGAAGCCGGCTTCCAGCAGCATGCTGCCCACCAGCCATGAAGTGGTCGATTTGCCATGGGTTCCGGCAATACCGACGCAGTCTCTTTCGCGGGCGAGCAGCTTGAGCAACTGGGCGCGGCAGAGGATGGGGATGTTCTTTTCTCTTGCTGTCCTCAGTTCGCAATTCGATTTGGGAATCGCCGGCGAATAAATCACGAGGTCTGCGCCTTCCACGTGCTCTGAGCGATGCTTTGTGAAGCAGGCTGCGCCGTGCCTGTTGAGGTCTTCCGTGAGTTGATTTGCGTGTGCGTCACTACCCGTAATCCGTGCGCCCCTGGAGAGGAGGATCCGTGCAAGGGCGCTCATGCCGATGCCGCCGATGCCGATGAAATGGATGTGCTTGCCGTAGAGGTGATGCGTTCTCATGAAGACTCCCTGGTTGAATGAACGAGATCGGAGAGGTGGCCCAGTATGCGTTGGCTGGCATCGGGGATCGCCAGCGAATGCGTCTTCTGCCGAAGTGAATCGAGGAGGGAGGGGGTGGACAGAAGATTGTGGATGAGGTCGGCGATGGTCTGGCCGTCAGAGGTAAATTCATCGAGGCAGAATCCCGCGCCGTGGGACTGCACGGCCATGGCGTTTTTCCGCTGGTGATCGTCCGCCGCATAAGGGTAAGGAACGAGAATCGCCGGCAGCCCCACCGCCATGAGCTCGGCAATGGTCGTGCCGCCCGCTCGGCAGAGCGCGAAGCTCGCCTTCCGATACGCGCCGGCCATGTTAGTCAGGTATTCATGGACCTCAGCCTGCAATCCGGCTGAGGCGTATGCCTGGCGCACTTCATCGAGAAGGCACGGTCCGGTCAGATGAATAATCTCGAGCTCCGGATGCTCACGGCCAATCTGGTCCGCGGCCTCGATCATCATCTTATTGACCGCTTCAGATCCCTGGCTGCCTCCCATGACGAGCAGACTCCGGGAACTCGCGGAACGCTCGACTCGGTCGAGGATGCTGCGGCGTACGGGGTTTCCGCTGTGGAAGAACCGGGTCCGCCCGTCAATGTGCTCGCGGGATTCCAGCCATTGCGAATGCACTTCGTTGACCATTCGCGCCATCCACCGATTGGTCCTGCCGGGCAGGACATTCTGTTCCAGGAGTACGCGGGGTACTCTCAGGAGATAACTCGCTACAAGCGGAGGAAACGACGTGTAACCCCCGAATCCTACGACTGCGTCCGGCCGGAACTTCCGCAGAATGCGCACGCATTGGAGCGTGCCCCAGGCCATCTTCGGCGGCGCGGTGAGGCCCTTCAGTCCCCCGCCGAGGGGCGAGCATTCCACCGACAGAAACTCGAACCCCGCGGCCTTGATCCACTCACTTTCCTGCGAGCGGCGGCCACCCAGAAAAAGAACCTCCGCATTCGGAATGCTCTCGATCAGTTCCGATGCGAGCGCGATTGCGGGCTGGATGTGACCACCCGTTCCTCCTGCAGCAAAAATACATTTCATGCGATCTGGCCTCCTTCCACCGGGACGCCTTCCACAACAGGGGAGGCTTGGGCAGCGACGTTCAACAACAGGCCGATGCCGGCGGCCGTAACAAGCATGGACGACCCACCCAGGCTGACGAACGGCAGTGAGATGCCCTTGGTTGGCATCAGACCGACGTTGACCAGCATGTGGATGAGCATCTGTAATCCAATCGTCGCAACCACACCGGTCGCGATCAGCGCACCGGGCTGGTCCGGCGCGTTCACGATTATTTTCCAACCCGCGTAAAGGAACACGGCGAAGAGCGCGATCAACATGGAGACTCCAATTGCACCCATCTCTTCGCCGACCATCGCGAAAATAAAATCGTTCATGTGTGCGGGCAGGAAGCCCTGCTTCTGCATGCCCTGGCCAAGGCCCACGCCGCTGATGCCGCCTTCATGAATACCGATCCAGGATTGGATGAGCTGGTAACCCGTGCCCTGCGCATCGTGCCACGGATTGATGAACGCAAGGATGCGTTTCATACGATAGGCATCCCAGCGAATCAGGAAGATGACCAGGGGAATCCCGACGGCGGTCACCAATGCGATATGGTCTGCCCTCGCGCCGCCGGCAAGAAGCATGATGAACATAACTGCGACGATCAGCACCGGTGTGCCGAGATCTTTTTCGAGCACGATGAGCCCGGCAAGAAAACCGATCACCGCAACCGCAGGCAGAAAGCCCTGCTTCCAATCCCTCAGGCGATCCGAGTATTGCGTCAGGAAACGCGCGCAGAAAAGTATGCCAGTGAGTTTGGCGAGCTCGGAAGGCTGGAACGACAAGCCGGCGATTCTAATCCACCTCTTTGCGCCGTTAATCTGAGCCCCGACTCCCGGAATCAGGACCAGCACGAGCAGAGCCAGCGTGATAAAACCGAGCAAGAAAAGAACCGCGTCCTTAAGAAAGAACCGATAATTGAAGTAGCTCAACACGCACATAATCAGCGCGCTGCCGAATACAAAGAAGAGATGCTTTCTGAAGTGCCTGAAGGGGTCTTCCACTCCGGCTATCGGGTAATAGACCGACGCGCTGAAAACGAAGAGCGTGCCCATTGCCATGAGCGCAAAGATGGAGAGTAGGATGGCGCCACGGCATTCTTCGGGATTGAAATGTGTGCCCGCAATCTTCATGAGCTCCCTCCAAAGTGATTGCGCAACTGGTCGGCCACTTTTTCCAGCCCGTTGCTTCGAGACCCTTTCAGGAAAAGCGTGTCTCCTGGACGGATGTGACCGCTGATGGCTTCTGCGGCCTCGAGGGTGTTCTCAAAGTGGGTCGCGTTGCCGGAATGAACGCCTGCATCAATGGCAGACCGATGCAGGTGCGCGGCGTCTTGGCCGACCGAGAAAAGGAGATCGAATTCGTATTGGGCGACCTGTTCACCGATTCGTTGATGAGAATTGCGCGAGGCTTGACCGAGCTCGCCCATCTCGCCGAGGATGATCAATCGACGCCCGCTGACCGGCCATCGTGAGAACTCTTCGAGCGCGTGGGACATGGAAGTCGGATTCGCGTTATACGCATCCAGAACGACCTGCACCGGCCCGATCCGTTCGGTCTGCATGCGCAGTTTGGGCAGCCGAAATTCCGGCACGGCCTCGACCATTTCATTGAGTGGAAGACCATAGGCATAGCCCGCGCCAATGGCTGCAAGGGCGTTATGAACGTTGTAACGGCCAGGAACGGCAAGCTCAGTCATCAAGCTCCCGTTGATGCGGAATCGCAGACCGCGGGGTGAGGGCTCGATATCGCTGGCGCAGATGTCCGCATTGGTAGAGGTGCCGAAGGTCAGGACGCGGGCCCCGGTATGTGCCATCAGGATCGGCAGAAAGGGATCGTCCGCGTTCAGAACTGCCGTATCGCCGGGCTGGAGTGATTCGATCAGTTCACCCTTGGCGCGAGCCACACCGTTCTTGTCGCCGAGGAATTCCAGGTGCGTCTCACCGATGTTGGTGATGACGGCAACATCCGGTTCGGCAATCGCTGCAAGGTCATGGAGCTCTCCGAAGTGGTTCGTGCCCATTTCGAGAATCAGCCACTGATCGTTCTGCCGTGAGGAAAAGATGGTGAGAGGTACTCCGATGTTGTTGTTGTAGCTCAGGGGAGATGAAGTTACGGGACCAAACAACTGCAGGAGGGAGCTGACGAAATTCTTTACGGTCGTCTTGCCGTTGCTGCCGGTGATGGCGAGCACGTGGGCTTGCGACATTTTGCGGCAGAGGTTGCCTAGCTTTCCGAGGGCTATGAGCGTGTCCTCGACCCGGATGAGGGGTAAGCCGGCTGCGTCTGTCACGTCGGCACTCACGACCGCGGCGGCCGCGCCTTGTCGTGCAACTGCAGGGATAAAATCGTGGCCGTCGAAGCGGTCCCCTGTAATTGCCACGAAGAGATAGCCTTTTGCTATCGTGCGGCTGTCGGTCGAGATACCGGTAAGTTGTCTTGAGGGCCTGTCGCCGTTTGCCTGAAGCGCTTCGGCTACATCGTCGAGGTTAAGGCCGCTTGGGAGAAGGGGGGATTCTGAATGGGTTATCGGCATCATCACCTCCGAAATTGCACGGTGAAAACCAACTTCCCAATCAGTCGTGAATCAAACCGTGCTTCGTGTTTTGCTTCAATTAAAAAGTGAAGGGAAGAACGAAATTCAGCGGGTTACTGCGAACTGAGCACAGATGCTGCTTCTTCGGCGTCGTCGAAGTGAAATTTTTCGTTGCCGATGATCTGGTAGTCTTCGTGGCCTTTGCCGGCGATGAGGACGATGTCGCTGGGGGCAGCGTGTTTGATGGCGTCTTGTATGGCTGCGCGGCGATCGGCTTCGACGTGACAGGGCGTTCCGTTAATGCCAGTCAGAATGTCATCGATGATGGCTTTCGGATCTTCCGAGCGCGGGTTGTCTGAAGTGACCCAGAATTCATCCGCGTAGCGGGACGCGGCCTTGCCCATCTGAGGACGTTTGCTCTTGTCGCGGTCACCGCCGCATCCGAAGACAAGCAGAAGCCGGCCATCGCCGCGGAGAGAGACGAGTGCCTGCAGAACTTTTTCAAGCGCGTCCTGTGTGTGCGCATAGTCGATCAGTACCGTGAACGGTTGACCACACTCCACGCGCTGCAATCGGCCCGGGGTGCCGCTGAAGCTTTCAATGGCCGCGCAGACGATGTCGAACGGAATGCCCAGGGCATGGGCGTTTGCTGTGGCAGCGAGGATGTTCTCCACGTTGTGGAGGCCGACGAGGCTGGTGAAGATCTCGGCGGAGCCGTCAGGTGCGGTCAGGGTCAGTCGAGTGCCTTCCGAGGAACAGTCATGGACGGCGGCATGAACGTCGACTTTTTCTCCCATCCCAAACCAGAGGGGCCGAGCGAGGCTGCGCGAGGCCAGCTTCAATGAAACCGGATCCTCTCGATTGAGAACTGCGAACGCGTCCCCGTGCAGCATCTCGAAAAGCCTGGCCTTGCTGGCCAGGTAATGTGACATGTCCCGATGATAATCCAGGTGGTCGGGTGTCAGATTGGTGAAAACACCGGAGGCCAGTTTGAGCCCTGCAAGGCGCCCTTGGTCCAGCGCGTGGCTGGATGCTTCCATGAGCGCATGGGTCAGCCCGTTTCTCCGCATTTCTGAGAGAAGGCTCTGAATCTCGAGGCTCTCGGGGGTGGTGTGTGTAGCTGTTTCTTTCCGTTTGCCATCATCCACCATCACCGTACTCATCAGCCCTGACTGAATTCCTGAGTGGGAGAGAATGTGCCGGCTGAGATAGACAATACTGGTCTTGCCGTTCGTGCCAGTCACCGCGGCGACGGTCATTTCGAAAGAAGGATCGCAGTAGAATTTGCGTGCGGCATTCGCCAATGCTCGCCTTGCGTTGGCCACTACAAGTTGTGGGATATCTGTCTTCAGATCCAATCGCCGCTCTACGATTAATGCGCACGCGCCCCGTTCCATCGCGTCCTCAATGTAACGATGTCCATCGTCCGCAGTGCCGGAGATAGCAAAGAATGCGAAGCCGGGCTCAGCGCGGCGAGAGTCGTAACAGAGACCTCTTATATCTGTGGAGGCCCATTCTTTGTGATCACCGTTGGTGCGAAACAGTTCGTCTAATTTCAATGCGCGGTCTCCCTGTCAGGCTTGATGTGGTAGTACTCGAAGAGCTCTATGAAGATGTTTCTGACCGCCGGGGCAGCGACCTGGCCGCCGAACTGAAGGTCTCCAGTGGGCTGATCGACGCCCACGTAGACAAGTAATCGTGGCGCATCGACCGGCGCGAAACCGACGAAGCTGGCCACGTGTTTATCCTTGGCGTATTTGTGGACTGTTCTGCCTTGCCTGTTCCGAACGAGGTTGCCACTTTCATCTCTCACGGGAAGAAGTTTTTCCGCAGTGCCGGTCTTGCCCGCGAGCCGGTATCCTTCGACCATGGCTCTGCGCCCGGTGGCACCTTTACGCACGACAGTTTCCAGAGCCTCGCGCATTCGCTTCGAGATGGTCCGGCCGATCACTCTTCGCGTTACGTTGACCGGGTAATCCTGCACCCCATCACCGTTTTCATTTTCTACACGCGTGACCAGCCTCGGCGTCATGAGGTTTCCGCCATTGGCGATGACGCCATATGCCATCGCCAGTTGAAGGGGACTGATTGCGGTGCCGTAGCCGATGGCAAGATTCCACGAGCTGATTTTCTTATCTTTCCATTCATCAACTGTCCAGAGTTTCCCTGCCGATTCGCCTGGGAAAGTGACCCCGGTTTTTCTTCCGAAACCGAAGTCTGAGAAGTAATTGTTGAGCCGTCTTCGGCCCAAGGCTTTCATGATTCGGTAGGCGCCAATGTTGGAGGACTTGGCCAGGACTTTCGTCACGGTGAGAGAGCCGTAGGGATGATGATCATGGTGGGTGACACCGTCATCGGTTCTGACGACGCCGTTGCCGCAGTGAATGGGGGTATTCAGATTGAGCAGGCCCGCGTAAACGGCAGATGCGGCGACGATTGGCTTGATGACGGAACCGACTTCGTAGCAGTCAGTCACCGGGCGCGCAGTACGCAGTTGCTGTCTTTCACCCCACCGATAGTTTTCCCACTTATCCGGATCGAAGGAGGGCGCGGCCGCCAGCGCGAGGATGTCGCCGGTATTGGGATCGGTGACGATGCCGAATGTGCTAATCGGCTGGGAATCTTCATAAAGTCGTTCAAGCTCCCTTTCCACGATTTCCTGCACGTTGGCATCAATCGTCAGATGGACATTGCGGCCGGCACGGGAAGGAACGTAGTCGAGATCGGGCAAAGCAGTTCTGCGATTGCGAACATCACTCTTCACGGATTGAAATCCGTTGGCGCCGCCGAGCTCGGCCTCCCAACTGGATTCGATGCCGCTCATGCCCTCTCCATGATTGCCAATGGCGCCAAGCACCTGTCCCGCAAGTGACCCTAGCGGATATTCACGCTTGGGTTCGGTCGTAAAGAAGGCACCCCGATAATCTTCTGCAGTTCCTCCGTTCTCCATCAGGGATCGCAATCTGAGCTCTCTGTCTGTATCGAGCCTTCTCGCTACCCAGATGAAACGTGTGTGACCCCGCGTTCGAACGCGATCCCACAGTTCTGAGAATTCGATTTCAAGAGCAATCGCGAGCGCGCGGGAGAGGGACTCGAGCCGGTCGAGTTTGTCTGCATCTGACAGCCGTGGTTCTTCAGGTCGTCTCAGCGCGGCGGGATCGATAAAAACGGAGTAGGCATTTACTGAACTGACCAGCACGCGTCTGTTTCTATCGAAAATCGACCCCCGATAGGCACGCTTCTTTATGAGGCGATCGTGCTGGCGAAACGCCATAGCTGAAAGGCGCCGCTGAGGATAATACTGCAAGCGGACCGTACGGCCGACGACCATCAGGACGCCCACTGAAAGCACCGCCATCAGCAGGGCGCCGGTACGCGAGACTGCTTGAGACTGAATACCTGATTCCTGACCGGGCATGGCGAGTCCACCGATAAAAGTGCGGAGCGTCGCGTCTTGCGAAACGCTCCAGCCCATGGGGCTGTTGAGATCTGATAGTGGCGGTCATTCCTGGGCCGCCCCTTACGCGCAGAAGAGGCGGAACTGGTGGGTCAGGCGAGAGGGTGCATTAAAAGGTGACCAGCGAATCAACAGCCTGACGCATGGCGCCTGGCCGGAACTTCACACCAGCCCGCCTCGACGTGAAAATCTCTCTGCTCAATCACGCGAGCCCCTTTCGGACTGATGCTTGGCTTAGTTCGACGCCTGCAAAGCCGTCGATTCGCTGGGTTCACCCAACACACATTCTTAAGCACTTCCACACGACAGGGGGTCGGTGGAGTGCAGAAGTTTTCAATGAACCGTTGAAGGCGAGATCACAGGTTGCTCTCAACCTGCTGGTCTGCTGGTTCGCTTTCCAAGGGAATGTTCATTCGAGTTGCCCGGTCACGGAGACGGCTGGGCATGCTTTCTTCGGAGAGAATCAGCTCGAGCTCCTGATGTGCAGCACGAAGCTCGACCTCGCGCTCAATGAACTGGGCGAGCTCATGGCCGTTACGCCAGACTTCGCCCCTGAGCGCAATCGCCTGGCACCCAAGGGAAAGGGCGGCAAGAATCTGTAAAACAAAAACAACTCGAATCATGGTCCTAATCTTCTGGCAGCGCGGAGCTTCGCGCTGCGGCTTCGTGGGTTGACTGATTTTTCGTCAGCGGACGGCGTGGCAGGACGGCGAGTCAGCAGCTCCCAGAGCGGCTTTCCGTCCTGGTTTCTCTGTCGATGAGCCTGTTTAACAAGTCGGTCTTCCAGTGAATGAAAGCTGACACATATGAACACTCCGGACGGTTTCACCGTTTGTTCTGCCTGGTTGCAGAGGCACTCCAACTCGGCCAACTCGTTGTTGGTCGCGATCCGGAGAGCCTGGAAAGTTCTGGTGGCGGGGTGAATGTGGCCCCGCTTGCCCGGTATGGTCGCGGCGATGAAATCCGCTAACTCAACCGTGCTCGTAAATTTCTTTGTCTTCCGCCGATCAACAATCCTTCTTGCAAGGCGGCGCGAGAAGCGTTCTTCGCCGTATTCCCAGAGGATTCTGGCCAGCTCTTCCTGTTTCTCATAATTTACTATGTCGGCGGCCGTCGTTTTCTGAGTGGCGTCCATTCTCATGTCGATATCCCCGTCATGCCTCAGACTGAAGCCTCGCTCAGGCCGGTCGAATTGAGGCGATGAGACGCCCAGGTCAGCGACCAGACCGTCGATCATTTCCAGGCCCAGTGAATGAAGCACGTTGGTCAGGTCGCTGAACTCGGTGTGAATCGCGTGGAAGGTTTCGTATTCCGATAACCTCTGCGACGCTGCCTCAATAGCCTCGAGGTCCCTGTCCAGCCCAACGACTGTGGCGCGGCCATTGGTCTTTTCGAGGATGGCTCTCGAGTAGGAAGCGCCCCCCAGAGTAGCGTCAACGTATACAGCTCCCGGTGCAGGCTCGAGGAAATTCAATACCTCTTCCAGCATGACAGGATGGTGCAAAATCGGTTCATTCATCTGAACCACCTTGTTTTCAAAGAGCAGAGATCAATCAGTCGAGCCACGGCTGGGCTTGGACTGATCTGCTTCAACGAAATCTCTGAAGCTGTCTGCATCCTCAGCCTGCTCTCCCCAGAGAGCAGGTGACCAGACTTCAACTCGCTTGTTGACACCAGCCAGGATGACTTTGTCCGATATCTGGGCTTTGCCGAGCAGTTGGGTGGGCATGTTGACGCGGCCGGTCTTGTCCACTTCAAGGAACTGCGCATTGCTGAAAAACCACCGTTCAATCTGTCGTGATGATTCGCTTTGGAAGGGGTTGTCGTCGAACGCGAAGTGCTCAATAATTTTTTTCCAGCCATTCGGGCTGTACATATACAGGCATGTATCGACCCCGACCGTTGCCCAGAAACCGAGGATTTCGGGGTCTTCCCTTACAACCACCTGTCTGAGCTTGGAGGGGATGATTAATCTGCCTTTCTTGTCCAGAGTATGTTCATACTTCCCGGCAAACATTCAGAAATCCATCTTCGGATGAAATTCCCCACAATTCCCCACCTCAAGTAATACACGCTCCACTTTCTGCCATTTCCCCCCACGACGGAATACTACTGAATTGGAGTGGTGCGTCAACAGAAAATGCACAAAAAATCATTATGTGCTAAAGATTTAAACAGAATCCATCCCAGTTTTTCATCAGTCCAATATGCATGGCGCACAAATGTTTGGTGGATTTGGCTGAAAATTGACGTCCTGGCCAAGGTTGCCGAATCAGCCCTGAAACCAGTTCCGGGGCATCTTGCTTCCGTTTTACCCATTATGTGGAAAGCAGATAGCTGCTGGCTACAAAGTGCGAGTATCGCTGACGAAAAGGTGGTAGGATGTGGGGGAAGTGCCAGCGCAGATTGAAAGGCGGGCTAATTGACTGTCTGACTCGACCGACAACTCAGAAATCCACCCAAATCAATCGTTGACCATCCGAGTGATAATGCTATAATTTGCAAATTGAGACGTTGAGCTTGTCTGTATCAGACACGTAAGCCTTTGGGAATGGGAGTAGATGGCTAATGTCTCAAGAAATCAACTAGACGCGTTGTAAAACGCAAAACCTGCATGCTTGAAGCAGGATTGCGCATTGCCGCTAGCACATTCCGGCATTCCCTGAGCCGAAGGAGTCTTAATGCCTGTTCCCCAAAAGCCGACCAAACGCCTTCAAGGATTTACTCTTATAGAAATCCTCGTCGTAGCCTTCATTATCTCCATCCTCGCCGGGTTGCTGGTACCGGCCATCATCGAGGTCCAGAAAATTGCCAAAGACAAGATTTGCAAGAACAACCTCAAGAATGTCGGTACGGCAATGGGCATCTATCTGACACAAAATAATAATTTTCTGCCGCAGGGCAGAGAAAAGACATCCGCAGGTGAACCAATTCCAGGCCCCGGATTGCCTGCCCCGCCTCGCTGGTATAAGAATGGCACTTTCAGAAGTAACATAGCTATTCATCCTGATTTTTCATTGTCCTGGCAGCAAATCCTGGACAAACTGATGGATGCCGAATCGCGAGATGGATACCTGTACACAACACCTGATTATGTGATTAATGACAGTGGGGCGGCGAACCTGGTAAATGAAAGGGGACTTCATGAGACCTGGAGATGCCCCATTTCCGGCACCAGTCAAGGGATGTACTTCGGGAACGAAATGGTCTTCAGCACCAAAGACGTTACGCGCCCTCGCGGTCTGGAAAAATCCGCCATCCTGGAGACAGGCTCTGTGCATCTGGACAGGCTTGCGGAAGCAGGTGTGGTTTTTGCATCCGTGCCTGCCTGTGCCGATGGTACGTCGGCCAGTACCGAGGAGCGCTGGCTCGAGAGATATAAGAAACCGGCCAAACAACTGGACGATGACGGTGATCCGATTCCGCACATGGAGTTCATTCACATGCGAGTGACCGGCTCCTTTACACAT
>JASLXP010000818.1 GCA_030740295.1 Planctomycetota bacterium | reverse complement strand
GCGGCCCTCGGCGAGCTCGGTGATCTCACTATCACCAAACTCATGCGTGCGGATGATGCAGTGACTTTCCTGAATAACGGGGAAGACCCAAACCTCATCATCACCGATATGGATATGCCAGGCGGCAGCGGAATGGATGTATTGAAGGCGGCCAAAGATTCAGGGGAAGACGTGCCTTGTATCGTCTGCTCAGGGAGCATCGACAACCGAAGCAGCCTGGAAGGAATGGCTGACGCGGTCCTGGAAAAGCCGATTATGCTGAACGAGTTTCTCGGCCAGGTACAGTCCCTCCTCCGACAGAATGTCACCCATTAGCAGGTGCTCTCCCGGCCGCGGCTAAACATTAAGAACAAACAACACGTCAGTTGTCATCGACGGCTTCGATGCTGATCTTCATCTCGATCCGCTCGTTGGGATTATCCCGTGCATCCCGCGGCGAGTTTACGATGTCGTCGACCACTTCCATGCCCTCGGTCACTTCACCGAACACGGTGTATTGACGGTCGAGAAAATTTGAATCGGCAACAACTATAAAGAACTGGCAACCTGCCGAATCCGGGTCTTGACCTCTTGCGGTGGAAAGGATTCCCCGTTTGTGAGGGATGTCGCTGAATTCTGCCTTGATTTTGTAACCCGCGTCGCCGGTGCCGTGCCGGCTGCGGTCGTCGGTCTTAGTATGCGGGCAACCGCCCTGGATCATGAAGCCTGGAATGACGCGATGGAAAGTCAGCCCATCGTAGAATCCTTCATTCGCCAGCTTCGTGAAATTCTCCACATGGCCTGGCGCAACGTCTGGGAAGAATTTGACCTTGATGGTCCCTTTTGAAGTTTCAATAACACCGATATCAGCCACGAGAACTCCTTTCGTTCTTCTGGGGGGATGTGTGAAGGGCGGATTCTATTGAGTATGGCCGGAAAGATGAAATGGGGATACGTACGTAATGCGTAATTCGTAAGCTCAAGATCGAGCAATCGGGTTCACTGCTGATATGCCTTGTATCGAGTAACGATATCGTGCATCGAAGAGCGAGCATGTCTTACTCATTACGCATTACATATTACTCATCCCGCATCACGGTCCTGAACCCATTCCACAGTTCCCGCGCCTCCGGCAGCCATGCCACCTTGTCTGTGCAGCTCAGGACTTCGTGGCATTCGTCGGCCGTAGCGTAGCCGCCTCCTCGGTCGCATTTCAGGGGCGCATCGATGGCAAGTAGTTTCTTGAGCCGGTCGTCCAGGACAGGGTCGTTCTCGAGGCCGTTCTGTCTGGCGTACGCATAGAATCCGGGCCAATACCAGTCGAGACACCAGTTGTTCACGTTACCGGACATGTCAAAACAGCCCGCCGGGCTCGCCCCTTCCGGATAGCTGCCGACTTCCGTCACTTGTCCGATATTGCTGTTGAAATTCACCAGTTCCTTTCTCGGCCAATCGCCACCCCATGGAAAGCGTCGGCCGTCCAATCCGCGAGCGGCCCGTTCCCATTGTGCCTCGGTGGGCAGGTTCTTTCCGGCCCATCGGCAATAGGCATGGGCCTCATGCCAGCTCACTCCGGTGGCCGGCTGGTTTGGAGCATCCCATCCGGATTTATTCCAGCCGGCGGGCGCGGTGAGCTCTTCGTCCTCTTTCCAGTTCCAGCCTTGCTCCGACCACAACTCCCGATTCTCGTATCCGCTGTCTTCGATAAAACGCTCAAAGCGAAGGTTCGTGACAGGATACGCATCGATCCAATAATCGAAGAGGAACACCGTGCGCGAGGGTTTCTCGTGTTCCTTGGCAAAGATATCGTCTTCTGGCATCCCCATCGTGAAAGTGCCCGATGGGATTAACACCATCTTTGCGCCGT
>JASLXP010000817.1 GCA_030740295.1 Planctomycetota bacterium | reverse complement strand
AATACGCTGCTGTTCAAATCGCCCAAGGCCCCCGGGCTCAAGCGTTCCTTTGCCTATGTGGGCGATCCGGGCATGAAGAATTACACCGTCGAGCTGGAGGTCATGGCCAAAGAATACAAACGCCGCATGCCGGACGCGGGGGTTATCAACGGGCGTTACGTTTTCGACCTCATGGGCAACCATCAGAAGGTTCAGTTCCGCACCTGGCCGGGCAGTTCCCCGCCGCGATTCCAGGTGGATAGACGTTTCCGATGGGATCCGGATGTCTGGTATAAGATCAAGTTCCGCGCCGAGCTCCCTGCGAAGGAAGGCGACCCCGCCAGGCTCTTCGGAAAGGTCTGGAAGAAAGGAGAACAGGAACCCGCCGCCTGGACCCTGGAGGCCACCGACGCGTGTGGTAACAATGAAGGCGCGCCCGGCATCCACGGGTATTCAAACGTTGACATTTATTACGATAACCTGAGCGTCGCGCCGAATAATTAATCCATTCATTCGCCTCTTAATTATCCCCCGTTGGTTTCCCCAACGATTTGAAACAGGAGTTAACTGTCCATGAGAGCCCTTATTTCTTCATCAATGCTCATCGCTCTTTTCCTCCCAACGCTACGGGCTGGCGATTGGCCCATGTGGGGACGTACCGGCGGCCGCAACCTCGTCGCGCCCGGCAAGAATGTGCCAACGAGTTGGGACGTCGAAACCGGCAAAAACATCAAGTGGGTCGTCGAGCTCGGATCGCAGACCTATAACAATGTATCCGTTGCCGGAGGCAAATTATTCATCGGCACCAACAATGAGGCCGAAAAGAATCCCAAGATTGTCGGCGACCGCGGCGTCATCATGTGTCTCAACGAAGCCAATGGAAAACTCCTCTGGCAGGCCGCGCATCCGAAGCTCCCCACCGGCCGCGTGAATGACTGGCCGAACCAGGGCATTTGCTCCATCCCGCTCATCGATGGCGACAGGATCTTTTACGTCAGCAACCAGGCACGCGTCGTCTGCGCGGACGTGAACGGATTTCTCGACAACGAAAACGACGGGCCCTACAAATCGGAGAAGGGCACCTCAAAGATCGACGTCGATATCGTCTGGGAACTCGACATGATGGACGAACTCGCCGTGTTCCCGCACAACCTCGCCACTTGCTCGCTCGCCGATGATGGCGGCGACCTGCTGTTCGCGGTCACCAGCAACGGCGTGGACGAAGCGCACCTCGTCGTGCCTTCCCCTCGCGCGCCGGATTTTATTTGCGTCAATAAGAAGACCGGTAAGGTCGTCTGGGAAAACAACCCGGTCAGCGAGGGCATCCTTCACGGAGAGTGGTCGAACCCGGCATACGGCGTCATGGGCGGCAAACCGCAGGTCATCTTCGCAGGTGGCAACGGAATCATATATTCCTACGAGCCGAAAACCGGAAAGCAGATCTGGAAGTTTGACTGCAACCCCAAGGACTCGAAGTGGCTTCTAGGTGGCCGCGGCACCCGCAACAACATCATCGCCACTCCGGTCATCCACAAGGACCGCGTCTACATCGGCGTCGGCCAGGACCCCGAACACGGTGAAGGACCGGGCCACCTCTTCTGTATCGACGGCACCAAAACCGGTGACGTTACAAAGACTGCCAGAGTCTGGCATTTCGGTGACGAGAAGTTCAATCGCACCATGTCCACCTGTTCTATTACCGAAGACGGACTCCTTTTCATTACCGACCTCAGCGGCTTCCTCTACTGCCTCGACGCCAAGACCGGCAAGCAGAACTGGCGACACGATCTGCTGGCCGCGGTCTGGGGTTCCCCGCTCGTCGTCGATGGCAAAGTCATCATCGGTGACGAAGACGGCGACCTGGAAATCCTCGAAGCCAAGAAGACGAAGAAAGTGCTTTTCGAGACGAATATGCTCAGTGCGGTTTACTCGACGCCAGTGTATGTGAACAACACGCTGTATATCGCGAACAGGAATAAGCTGTATGCGATTGTGGCGAAGTAGGAGTAGGAATACAGCCTTAGATTCACAACCATGTCCGACCTCCAGACTAGAACCCGGGAAATCAAAAACAACCTCGATGCGTGGACACGCGAAGTCGTCCAGTGGCATTTTAATCCCGAAACCGGCTGCCCCTTCTGGCTCGATTATGCGAGCAAGCTCGATTGGGATCCACGCGAATGCATCGAGTGCTTCGACGACCTTAAGAAATTTGGCCTTTTCGATGACGAGCAACTCAAAGGCGGCCCGATCCGCCGCTGGGTGCCGAGGGCCCTTTCTGACAAACACATCAGCGTTTTCGAAACCGGAGGCAGCACCGGCCTGCCGAAGAGCCGAATCAGTATTGACGACTTCCGCACGGACTACTCGATGTTCAGCGAGACACTGCCGGACGAATTCTTCCCGCAGGGCGGAGACTGGCTCAGTCTCGGGCCTACCGGGCCAAGGCGTCTTCGGCTCGCTGTGGAATACCTTGCCCAGATTCGTGGCGGAATCTGTTTTCAA
>JASLXP010000816.1 GCA_030740295.1 Planctomycetota bacterium | reverse complement strand
GTACGGAGACGGTCCTTCAAAGGCGTCAAGGTGGAATCGCTGGCAGAGACAGCGGGTAAGAATCAAGGGCTTGTCACCTTCGAGATGGCGCATCTGCCGGACCTGTCCATCCTCTCCTTCGGCACGTCCATTCAGTGGGCTACAGATGCTGCTATCGACAGTAGCCGGTCCCGAGGCGGTCTCCCCCGGGATCTGGCAGACATTCGTGCAAGCTTCACAGAAAAGCCGCTCGGCACCATGTCACTCAAACTCATGAAGCTGGCGGCCGCTGTGGAAAAAGAAGAAGGCAGCGAGACCGCCGCGCAACTGGCCGAACAGCTTGCCATGACGGACGTGCCCATCCTCGGCGCATTGTTCATCAGAAAAGACCGCGTCTCCGAGCAGCTCTTCATCTCAGTGACCACCATGCGCAACCTGCAGGCGTTTATCATGACAAAGATGCAGGGCACCAAATAGCCTGTCCGGCATCACTCGACGCGCCTTCCTGGCCGCCTGGGCTTCATGCCCGGTCCTTTCTGTAAATCCTGTCCTCGAACAAAGGAGCCCTCGTGGCAGATACACACTTCCCGGGCAGAAAGGGATGCAATCTGGCAGATAAAAGATCAGAGTTTTTGGGGATGCCGCAGATTTGTCAGCGAGTGGGAAAGCCGAGAGGCCACTCGCTCAAGAGATGCCAACCTTGGGGAGTCAGGCAGATGCCGGACTGGTTCGCCTGGGATCAGACAACCGCAGCCTTTTCCTGCTGCAAGAGAACCGGGTGTTTACTGATTTCTGTTTTCAATGTTTCCTGGGGCTTAGGTTCAGAAACAATCTGAAAGTAGGTGCCGCATACCTTGCACACGCAAAGCGAGGTGTGGTAGGTTTTGGATTCCCTCTTCAGACAGACGGGACACTGCGTTGATTCGCTGGTGGGCAGGTTACGCATGATTCGCTCTCGGGAGTAAAGAAATAAAATGGGCCGCTTGATAGTCGTAAACGCCTCTTTTTTGAACTCTGGAAGGACAGAATTGCTCGATTCTTTTCCAGGTGCGCAAAATTAAGGCAAAACTTACGTCAGAACTTGAAGTTGACCCGCTGCCCGCGCCGCTTAAGCAAGCATGGTACCAATTCAAGGACAATCACTGGCAAAGCCCTGTCTGCCAGAGATTTCAATCACTTATGCGTGGGTCAGACCTCGGACCAACACCAGATAAGGTATGGGGTAGAGAACTCTGGCAGTCCTTTTGGAGGGCGAGGTCCTTTCCCGATGGGCCGCCGATTCTTCGCCCCAGGTGGGAATTCCCCGGATTTATGCCCCGGTTGATGTGGGATTAGACAGGTGTTCGAGGAATATTCGATGTTGTCGCCGAGCCACTTGCGGCATTCGTTGCAGGTCCTGTTGACCGATCTGTCAGGTGTCGGACCTGCCGGTGGCGCCGAGGGCTCGCCCTGGGGGATACCTCCCCATGACCTGCAATGCGTTACGCTCCAACACGCGCTCGGCCTCATTGAATCCGAGTATCCGTGAGGTGGCTTCACCGATCGGAGTACGCGGATCGATGAGCGCTTTCCTCAGCCCAAAATGATCACCCCAATGATCCTTGCGCGGGTCAAAGAACCGAGTGAACGCCCCAGTGCTCTGAGCGATGGAGCCGATATCTGAACCCTTCGCACGATTGCAGAAGGCACAGGCATAGGCCAGATTTTGCGGCTCGGTGGGTCCGCCATGTTTTTCGCTGATGATGTGGTCGATCTGGCAGCCCAGGAAGGTGTCGGTCTCGTCGATCAGGCAATACTCGCACAGACCGTTTGCCCGCGATCTTACTAGACGCCGCAACTCAGCACTTACGTAGCTACTCATGTCACGAAGACGATGACCTTGCCCGGGCCTTGGCCAGACGCATCAGGTGTTCCAGCTTAAGGAAGTGATCAAGTTCAGACACCTCTTCCGCTGTAAGGCCGCTTGTCTTCTCTCGCTGAATCAGATCCGCGACGCGAGTCTTCGTCTGCTCGGAAGCCTCGAATCTGACAAGCTTGTCTGGGGCCGTCTCCGTCGCGATGAAGTCAACGATTTCTTCGTATACCCGAGTCATAGCCTTATTCTACCCACAAGCGTCCCGCGGGCAATTTGAGACTCAAAGCCTAACGAAGAACGTCTGAACTGACAGATCCCGGGCGATGAACGACACCGTCGCAGGACACCGATTATTTTCATGAAACAATTCTGGTCACTGTCACGTGCGCTGAAGGCAAGGGTCGAGTGACTTTGCTAGAGCTTCTCTCAGTCCAATACTCCGCTGAAGAATACGAACAGAGTTGCTATGTGTCCGACTATGGGGCAACTCAGATCTCTAGTTTTGACATACCAGATGGCGAGGAACAGTGCCCAACCTAAAACGCCCGGCACAGAGGCCGGGCGTATCTGATCTCACATTCTCTTGTCGCGGAGCGCCAAGACTACTAATCCTCGCGGAGCGCCAAGACTACTAATCCTCAAAAGCAGCGTCGAAGGCTCTGTCGGATGACGGGAAATCGACATTCTTGACGAATGTGCAGGCTTCGGTGGCGCCGTGCTCGCGGTCCATTCCGCTGTCCTCCCATTCTACTGAGAGTGGGCCCGCGTACTTGACGTCGTTGAGGGCACGAATGATTTCCTCGAAGTCAATGCTTCCGCGGCCGAGGGATCGGAAATCCCAGAAACGTCGGGCATCGCCGAAACCGAGGTGTCCACCGAAGACACCGGCCTCGGTCGGTGTGTCTGACCAGTACACGTCTTTCATGTGCACGTGATAGATGCGGTCGGCGAACTTGCGGATGAACTTCACGTAGTCCACACCCTGGTAGCCGAGGTGGCTCGGATCGTAGTTGAAACCGAAGGCCTTGTCCCCATCGACGGCTTCGATGGCCCGTTCAGACGAGGCGATATCGAAAGCGATCTCGGTCGGGTGCACTTCCAGTCCGAAGCGGATGCCGAGCTTGTTGAACTGCTTCAGTATCGGTTTCCAGCGCTTGCCGAAATCCTTGAAGCCATTATCAATCGTCTTGGGATCGACCGGCGGGAATGAGTAAAGAAGATGCCAGATGGATGAGCCGGTGAAACCGTTCACCACACTGACGCCGAGATTCTTTGCCGCGCGGGCCGTGGCTATCATTTCCTTTGCGGCGCGTTTGCGGACGCCTTCAGGATCGCCATCGCCCCAGACGTGTTCAGCGGAAAACAGGATGTCCTTGTGCCGGGAATCGATGTTGTCGCAGACGCATTGCCCGACCAGGTGGCTGCTGATGGCAAAGACCTTCAGGTCATGTTTGGCGAGGGTGGCCAGTTTTTCTTTGCAGTAGGTTTTGCTCTTGGAAGCCTTATCGACTTCGAAGTGGTCGCCCCAGCAGGCGAGCTCGAGCCCGTCATATCCGAAGCTTTTTGCTTTCTTGCACATTTCCTCAAACGGCAGGTCAGCCCACTGGCCGGTAAATAGAGTGCATGGTCTTGCCATGGTTTATCTCCACGAAGGTTTGGATGAATAAAGGTGAATGTCGTGTGTATCCCCGATGATCGGGAACGTCTGCCCAAGTATTTTCGGTGCCCTCAAGAGGCTCAGAAAATATAGGTTCGTTCCGATGAAGTCAAGACTGATGTGTGCCCGCCGTTGACACTCTTGTGGCCGGTTGGTTAAATCCGTTCTGCTTAATTCTCATGCGATTTTTTACTCTTCACCTTTGAAACATGTTAGCAGAACGAATAGGAGGGCTGGCGGGTCTGATTGCCGTCATTGTTTCCGGCCTTGCCCTCCACAATGTCAGGCAGTCCCAGGAGCAGACTCACCAGCTTCTGGATGAAACGCGCACTACGCTCGAAACGTTCAAGAATGCCTACGACGAGCAGCAGACTAACCTGGATGTCGTGCGCTCTCAGGTCAAAGCGGCCAGGGAGGAGACGGTGAGGCTGGAGCGTGAACTGGCACAGGTCAGGAGCTCTGCACAACCCACGGCCCGCTTTCAGGCTGAGAGAATGATCCGGAGAAGAGACAAGCCCGAGGCGCCCAGAAAATTACCGGTCATTGTTGGCCCGGTCACCAAGAAACCGGTGAAAAAGCGAGATGGAATAGACCCCAAGGCTGATATCCTCAAACTCGCAGTTGACGGCGGGGCGATTCAACTGGGCGGGAACGAAAAGGTCATTCTTAACGATCAGAAGGCCTTCCTCGGGATCACGCCCATGGCTGTGGACAAGGCCATCGGCAAGCGGCTCAAGTATCCTGAGGAGTTCGGGCTCTGGATAGTAAAGGTCTCACCCGGCCAGCCCGCGGATAAAGCCGGCATCCAGGCCAACGACGTCCTGATGCGGATAAATGATGACCCCCTCAAGAGCAGCGCCCAACTGGAAAAAATCCTGGCCGGAAAAAGGCCGGGCGAGGCTGTTTCACTGGATCTGTTCAGGAACGGCAGAGAGTTCCCCCTCAAGATGGAGCTCGGCAGCCGGAAGCGCTAGATGGCGATAGGTTGGGTTGTCGATCAGAGCTTAGCTGAATTCTTCACCCCCTGCGGCTCGCCCCGCAGGTGAAGGGATGAATGGTCAGAACTCGGATCAGAATTGTACCAGACGCAACATGAAGGCATTCAAGAATCACATTCTGCCGGTCTTGGCCCTCTTCGGTTGTGCCGCGGTTCTGCTTTCGATCCTGCTGCCAAAGGTCTCCGCACCTGTCACTCTCGGTTCGCCCTCGAATCCTGCGGATCCCAAGCGTCCCAAGGCCACCACAGTTCCACGGGTGGGCTACCTCTTCGGGTTTCATCTGAAGGGCGAAAAGATCAAGGCATACATCGATTTTGACAAGGAAGACGACCAGAAACATCGCCTGCTCTTCTGGGATGACAAACTCATCCTTCAATGGGTGACGCCACAGACAGAGTGGCCCGTTGCCGAAGTCACTCTCCCCGATCTGACCGAGGGAGCGACCATGCGTGTCATGCGCCGCAACGGCCGCATCGTGGTGCTCAAGGATGATAAAGTTCTGCTCGCCTCGGACGGTCTCGGGCTTGGAAATGATGCCAACCCCTCCGTCGCATTCGACCCCGACGCAGTGGAACTGACCGCACCCATCCATCGCCGGATGGGCAACATCTATTTCTCAGACGACTTCATGCGCGAGCAGGTCGCAGGTGTCTGGTCGCCACGCTCCGGCGCGTGGGAGATCAGTTCCACCTCCTTCGCTGAGAACGGTGCCAACCCGTTCAGTCTTTACAGCCGCGGCGAGGACAGCCCGGACGTTGATGATTTGCATCAAGGCCGCAGCGGACAGGAATTTGTGGGGATCGGTATTCAGCTTACACCCGCGATCCGGACACCTTTCCTGAACATCGTGCGAGTGACCGGCAACTCTCCTGCGGCCGAGGTGGGCATCAAGGTAAAGGACCAAATCGTCAAGGTGAATGGCGAATCTGTGCGGAGACTTCCG
>JASLXP010000815.1 GCA_030740295.1 Planctomycetota bacterium | reverse complement strand
TAGTCGTTGGGATGCAACGATGCGGCCACCTCGATGAGTTTCAGTGCGTCTGCATAGCGTTCGGCGCGCAGCATCCTCGCACCGAGCTGGTAGAGAATCTGCGGATCGGAGATGTTGCGTTCGCGAATGAAGTCCCAATAGACGCTTGCTTCCCGCATCTGGCCGTGGTCGGCGAAGAGGTCGCCGATGCGCAGCCAGTAAGCCCACTTGTTGACCGGATTCACCACCACCATCTTGCGGTATTCGAGGACAGCATCTTCAAAACGATCGCCTGCGACGAGCAGCGAGGCATTGCGTTCGTAAGCGGCCAAGTAGAGCGGGTCTTTGGACTGCACGGCCTTGTAAGCCATTTGGCCCTGACCGATGTTGCCGCCGCCAGTGATCTCGACCTTGCGTCCGCCCGAACCGGCCACGTATCCGGTCTCGATATCGCCGACAGCCATCACCGCAGTGAGATCGCCGGGATTTTTCTTGATATGCTCACGTATGCGGTCGGTCAGGTCGTGGCGGTTCCGGTAGGTCTTAACCATCTTGAGATTGGCCAGCAGGCGAGCCCGTGGCGTCGGGCCGGTCAGGAACGCCTTCCAGAGCGGGTCACGTGCTTTGGGGTTGTCGCGTCCGCTCGGCGCGTCATCAACGTACAGGGAGCCGAGTCCGAACTGAATGTCGTAGCTGTCCGGAAACGCTTTGGCTGCCTCTTCGTAAGTCGCAAGGACTTTATCTTTCAGATTGATTTCGTCGTAGAGACTGGCGATGTGCAGGTACGTCACCTCAGTCGCCCGGCCGCGAGCGATGATGGATTGGAACTCATTCTGCGCTTCGTCGATTCTGTTCTGCTGGAGCAGTACCTCGCCAATCTGCATCCGGAGGTCGTCACGGGTGGTATCGAGCTCGATGCCTTTGCGGAGGGCCGCTATGGCTTCGTCGTATTGTTTTTGTCGAAGCAGCGTCGCGCCGAGCAGCACGTGCCGACGAATCTCGATTTCCTCATCGCTGATGATTCCCTGCCAGGTTTCGAACGCCGTCTCCTGATTGCCAGCCTTCCACCACGCTTCGCCCTCGCGGACAACGTAGTCGAGATTTTCATTGTTGATCTCTCGCAGCCGAACATAGAACGGCGGAAGCTCGGCGTAGAGTGTCTGGCGTTCGGCTTCGTTTTCTGATTCGTCGGCAGCAGATGATTTGAGGCGAATAATCTCTTCGAGCACCGAAACATCTTCGGGCGCCACCTTGGCCGCAGCCAGCAGTTGTTCGCTTGCCTCCTTCATCTTGCCGGCCGCGGCCAGGGCTCGGGCGGTTTCCTTGCGGAGTTCCACATCCCGCGGTCGCTTCTCTATACGGGATTGCAGTTCCGACAACCACTCGTCGGCACGTCCGGTCGCGCGATAGAGATCCAGAATCCGAGAACTGATCTTCTCGCTCAGCCAGTGCTGTTCATCGATGAGCTCACGGGCTTTCAGGTAGGCCGCGATGGCCTTCTGCTGCGGAGTTGGAGTAACGCCTTCAGGAGGGTCTGCCTCTTCCCATATCCCCGCAATCCGCATCCACGACCGGCAGGCCAATTCCGGTTCGTCATCATCCGCCAGTTCGACAATCTTATGAAATCCGCTGACCGCCTGTTCGTGGAGTCCATGGTCTTCGTAGATGCGCGCCACCCGCCAGTGGACTTCCGTATCGAACTCGCGCTCCTTCAGAATCGCATCCAGCTCAGCGGCGGCTTTGTCGAAGTTTTCCGTTTCGGATTGAGAGAGGAACGCTTTGGCGAGAGCTTCGCGAGCGCGCAGTTTGTCTTCCGGATCGGATGCGATATCCGCGGCCGTTCGGAATCCCGCGATGGCCTCGTCGAGCTTACCTTCACGCAGCACCACCTGTGCGGTGAGGTACCGTGGAAAGTAATCCTTCGGATCGATCTCGATCGCTTTGTTGAAGTACTTCCGAGCCAGGAAGAGGTCACGAAATTCACGATACGCCAGCCCCAGCAGAATCCAGAGATTCTTCTCATCCGGCTTCGCCTTGATGGATCCCTTGAGGAAGCTGAGCAGCCGATATTCGGCTTTGTGGGTTTTGTAGATTCGAAAGACCTCGCCGAACAGGAAGTCGTTGCGAGGATCCTGGATGAGCAGGTTCATGTATCGGGCGACCTGGGCATCTGCCGCGGTAGGGAGGCCGGTAAAGGTATTTTGGGTGGTGGTTTCTTCGGCGCGGGATTGGGAGAGAGAAATGGCCAAAATCAAAAGAGGGAGTTTGAATAACGACCGGCGGGGTTGGAGTAACGGCTTTAGCCGGGTCTTCTCTTCGAGTAATCGAAAGGGCTGGAGTAACGACCGGCGGGGTCGGAGTAACGATTGGCGGGGTTGGAGTAACGGCTTTAGCCGGGTCTTCTCTTCGAGCAATCGAAAGGGCTGGAGTAACGATTGGCGGGGTTGGAGTAACGCCTTTAGCCGGGTCTTCCGTTGGAGTAACGCCTTTAGGCGGGTCTGAGAGGGACGAGCGAAGAGCCCGGCTGAAGCCGTTACTCCA
>JASLXP010000814.1 GCA_030740295.1 Planctomycetota bacterium | reverse complement strand
CGATAAACTCTTTCCTGGGATCGAGAAAATTCAGAGCCCCTTCTTCAAAGACTTCGACCTGGGTGTCCACTTTTGAGTTGCTGTAAATCTCACGTCTGCCGCCGGCCTGCTCTTTGGGATAGAAGCCGCTGTGGCCGTGATTGCCGTACCAGTAATCGAACACTTTCTCGAAGTAGCCGCCGCCGTATCCACCTTCGCCTGCCGGTACATGATTCTTACCGACCCATCCGACGTGGTAGCCGGCATCCTTTAGCCGCATGGGAAAGCTGTTCTCCCATGCCTCAGGCGCCAGGCTCGATCTGCTGTTAAAGTTGATCCCGTGCTTCCGTTCCCATTGTCCTGTGTAGTGACATGTCCGGCTCGGAGTGCATGCCGGACTGGTGCAGAATCCATTGCGGAACAGGACGCCTTCGCCGGCCAGGGAATCGATGTTCGGAGTCTTGACAATCGGGTGATTCATACATCCCTGCGCCTCTGCGCGATGGTCGTCTCCGAGGATGTAAATGATGTTTGGGCTGTCTGGCATGATGATGGATGGAAGAGGGGGTGACCAACCTGGCAAGCGGCCCCAGTGATGGCCTTAAGCCCTGATGGCGGCCGTTTCGCAGATTCATTTCCATGACATTATGTGGTAGGACGGCCCGTCTGTGAATCGTTCCAACCGATATCCCATGCTCAAGAAACAACTGAAATACTTCATTGCGATTCTGCTGTTCTCCAATCTCTCTTCTGCAGGAGAGAGAAAACTCACTCTCAAGGAGCATCTCAATCGTGAATGGACGGGAGAAATGCTCACCTATTCGCTGACCTTTCCCAGAGGTGAATGTACGGCCAACTCAGTCAGGCTGAGCGGACCGGACGGTCCTCTCGCATGCCAGCTTTCAGCGTTAGAGAAATGGCCCGGAACGGAGTTCGTCAAGTCATTGAAGCTTTCGTTTGTGGTGGAAAGACTGGCAAGTCGGACCACCCGTGAATACGTGGTCTCATTTGGCGAGGTTGATTCAGAAGTCGCACAACCTGCAGCCGATCTGAATGTATCTGCAAAGCAAGGGACGGTGGAAATCAGAACCAGCCGTTTTGGAATTCTGCTGACAACAGGCAAGCAAGAGTTTCCGAACCCTGTTGAAGCGCAGAAGGCGCCGAAGCCGGTGCAGTCCATGCGACTCGCGAACGGAACAGAATTCGGCGGGAGTCGTCTTTACGGTAAAGGGCGAATCAGGTCGTGGTCATCCAAGGTCCTCGCTTCGGGCCCGGTATCTGTACGTGTCGGAACCCTCTACGAATACGAAAACGGGAACCGGCTGAGGCTGGCGTTTCAGGTGAATGCGGGCGATGAAGGCGTGCTGGTCGATTCGGAAGTTGCTGAGGATCAGACGGAGGATGGGTGGGAGCTTTTTCTGACCAGCGGATTGAAAGTGAAGGACGCGGTTCTCGTCATCGGTCAGCGAAAGCATGCGAGGGAGCTCACCAGGAAACTCACACCCAGGGGAGATGGCCCGCAGTTCTATCTGACGCCATGGTGCGGGGACACGTGGTTTCCAGACAGCCCCACGGCCTTTCGGCTTCGGCTGGACGATGAGAAGGAGGAACTGCACGTAAGCGCCAGAGAGGTCGGAGTCTGGACGCGGCCCCAACGCCGTCCGAGCTGGGCAAAGTTCAACACATGGTATTTCGATACCATTCTTAAGATGTGGGCTGGCTGGCAAGGCGCGCGAATCGAGGTGGTTGATGTGCGCGGAGGCGTTGCCATGCGATCCAATCTCAGATCCGGAGAGCGGAAGTTCACCGTCAGCGCAACGCAGGACGGCGCCAAACTTTTCGACCGATTCAGATGCAAACGCATGAGCGTGCACAGCCCCATGCCGCGCCTCAATGAAGTGAAGGACATGATCCTCGAATGGCCTGACGGCAAAGAGAAACACCCTTTTCTTTTCCTGAACGCAAAAGAAACAGCGGCCGCCATCACGCGAAATCCAAAGGGCGCCTCGCAGGCGCGCAATATCGGAGACCTCCGCGACACTCTGGATTCGCTCGGCACTATCGATCTCATGAGAGGCGTCATCCATGTGGCTGCGCTTTATGACATGTTGATTGATTCCGATTTGGTGAAACCGGAAGAACGCTCACTACTCAGAGCTCAGGCTGCGTATCTCGCGTACAAGAATGATTCTCCGTTGCATTGGTCTATCGAGCGTGGTTGGTGTTCCGGCAATCCGAACATGACCGTTTCTCGTGTCGCTGCCACGGGGTTGATGGGCCTTGCGCTGGAAGGCCACCCCATGAGTAAGAAATGGGCGAACCATTGCATCGACTGGATGAAGTACTGGCTCGATGAAGTCACCAGCAAGAAGGGTGGCTGGCCGGAGAGCAGCCACTACGCACGAGTTTCATGGGCGGATTTTGTGCAGATGGCCGTCGCCGCTCGGAACAGGGGCGCGCACGACTTCTTCAAACATCCGAAATTTCGTGCCATGTCCGAGTTTTATGAAAAGACTCTGACGCCTCCCGATCCGCTGCGCTGGGTGCATCATCATAATCGTGCAAGTGACCCTCGGCCCGGCGCACGGGTGACCGCTCCATACGGCCGCGGCACTCGTGGCGACGCCTGGAGCCTGAACGGAATTCTGGCGAGGGCCACGGCGAAGTCCGATCCAGAATGGTCGAAGGTGATGCAGTGGAGCTGGCAGGAATCAGGCAACGTCCATCAATGCTCCCACAGCACCGCGGGCGTGAGCTCGCTTTATATGGATCCGTCACTGCCGGCAGCGAAGCCCGATTGGAAATCGGAGTACTTTCCCACTTTGGGCTACATCTTCCGGAATCATGTGGGAGAGCGTTTCGAGAATTACCTGCTGTTTGTTTCCGAGTACTACAAGTGCCCCGACGGCCACCTCTGGCCGGCAGACACGGGGAGCATTGCCAAGTGGTTTGCCAACGGCCGGCCGGTCGGCGGCAACTTCCAACGCATTCCCGAGACCTCGCACGTCCTTCTGGAAAGCCGCGTCATGCTCGCCTGTAACTGGGATCCGGCAGAAGGCAAAAGCTCGGAAAGCGGCTACGTGACCATCCCTCACCACGAGGGCACGGCCTATCTTCCTGGCTCCGACTACACCAACGTGAGGTTCGAGATTCCGGAGATAAAAGAACATCACCGCAAGATGAACCGGCAGGCCCCGGCCTTCCCGCCTCGCAAGAAAGTTGGAGTCGCACCATTCGAGTGGCGGCGGCAGATTCTCAACGTTCACGATGAAAAGCCGGACGGTGTGAACTACATGATCCTCCGGGATACCGTCCGGGGCGGCCAGCCCACGCAATGGCATTTCTGGTCTCTTTCCGAAAAGCTGGGCACGCCCGAGGAAGCTGCCAATCGTGAATCGTTTCTCAAGGACAAGCCCGGCCACAAGAAACTGGCCTACCGCGAAATCAGGGGCAATCGTTTCACCGCGCTGGGCCAGTTCGACGTAGACCTCGAATACTACATCGCCAGCCCGTTGGACACACAGCGCCACACAATGCGTTTCGGAAACAGAAGCTCAGCGTATGGGATTGCAGGAACCTTCGACGAGTATCAGGATCTGCTGCACCTCCGCCTGGAGGACGACGGCACCTATTTCGTTGCCATGTTTCCCCATTATCAGAAGGCGAAGTCGCCCAATTTTACAACCCTCGGAGATGGAACGATCATTAAAATCGAGGGCGACTTCGGAACGGACTACGCTTTCCTCAGCGAGGCGCCGAAAGAAGCAGAAGCAAAGGGAATCTCTTTTAGTGGCACCGGGGCTTCCATCCAATCGAGAACATCCGGAGTCAATCTGACCCTTGCCGCGCCCGGCGAAGTGTCATTCGGGAAACATCAACTGTCCACTGAATTCAACGCGAGCCTGCAAGCGGGGAAAGAGGAACTGCGGTTGACGTTTTCGAACTGTCCCGGCGGCGAAGTGACTTTCCGTTCCCCTGGAAACTGGAAGCTCGGGAGAGAGCGGAACGGGGTCGCGCTTAAGAAGAAATGGGGCAAATATGTGATGAGCGTTCCAAAGGGGACGGCTGTG
>JASLXP010000813.1 GCA_030740295.1 Planctomycetota bacterium | reverse complement strand
GATGACCGTCTTGAAAGATGAGAATCCTTACGTTGCCGTTCGAGCCATCTGGCTGATGTCGCAGCTCGGACCTGGTGGCAAAACTGAAGTGGAAGCGATCCTGAAACACAAAGACCAGCAGTTCCGTATTGCCGCGTTTCGTGCCCTCCGTCATCAGAATCACAACATGCTCAAGCACGCGGTAGTTCTGGCGAGAGATCCGTCTCCGGCCGTGCGGCGTGAAGTCGCACTCGCTTTGCGTGATGTGCCGCTCAAGGATTGCAGAGACATGCTGCTCGATATCGCCGAACGATTCGACGGCAAGGATCGTTGGTACGTCGAAGCACTTGGGCTCGGTTGCGTAAAGAAGGAAGAGGCCATGTGGGACGCCATTCAGGATCGCATCGGCAAGCCGGCCCTCGAGTGGGACGCACGTTTTCACAGGATCACCTGGCGGCTCCATCCCCCACAGGCGGTGCCCCAACTGAAGCTCCGACTGATGACCGCATCGCTGTCCAAAGAGGAACGCATGCTCTCGATGACCGCGCTTGCGTTCACGAAAACAGAGCCGGCTGCCAACGCGATGGTTGAAGTGGCCCTTCATGGCCCGGAAGACCTCCGAGGTAACGCGCTCTACTGGGTGAAACACCGCGACCGCAATGACTGGCGTCCTTTCAAAGTGGCGGCTCGCCTCGGACTGAAAAAGAGTGCCGGCTCAGCAAAAGTCAGCTCGATCATCGTTCAGAAAACCGGCAAGCCCCTCCCTCCAATCGCAGACATCGCAAAGATGAAGGGGGACGTCGGACGGGGCGAAACGCTCTTTCATGGCGAGGAGGCAAAGTGTGCCACCTGCCATCGCGTGGGTAACAAGGGCAAGGATATCGGCCCAGATCTGACCGCTGCCGCGAAAAAGTTCAGCGCGCCGATTTTATTGGATTCCATCCTGAATCCTTCGGCTGCGATTTCCTTTGGGTTCGAAGGAACAAAAATCCTCACCAGGGAGGATGAAGTCTACGAAGGCATCGTCATGGGCGAGGGAAAAACGGTTCTCATCAAAGATGTCGCGGGCGAGACTCACGCTGTCGACGCCGAAGACGTTGCCGAGCGAAAGAAGATGCAGGTATCCATCATGCCGGAATTCAAGGGCGCGCTTTCAGCACAGGAACTCGCTGACATCATCGCCTTTCTGCAGTCACAGAAATGAGGCTGGTCAGGAGTTTTCTGTTTCTCAAAAAGACGACTCTGACCGACGCACAACATGACCACGCTCACCGCTCGCCTTCGCGAGCTCTTTTCGCCCTGGGGTTTCCTGGCGGCTTTCTGCCTGGGACACTTCTTCATCGATTACTACGCAGGGCTGAATGCGCCGCTCTACAAATCCTTCCAGGAATCGTTCGGACTGACGACCTCGCAGTTTTTCGCGTACACATTGCCCGCGACGATTTTCGGCTCGCTCATGCAGCCGTTCCTGGGCGTGGCAGGAGACAGGTACAATCGCGGTGTGCTGGTAGGCGTTGCCCTCTTGCTTGCGGCGACCTTTCACAGCCTTTCCGGTACCGCGTCCCATCCGCTCATCCTGACAGTCTACATGACACTGGGTGGACTCGGCGTCGGGCTGTTTCATCCCTGCGCGGCCGCGGCTGTCTCTAATCTGATCCCTGAGCGCAAGAATCTGGTGATGTCCGTCTTTCTTGTTGCCGGGATGACCGGCCTCGGGATTGCCGCGCCATTTGTTGCCTGGTTTGTGCAGGTGGATCAGGTCGTTGTGCTGCCAAGAACCTGGTTGCTGGCACCAATGGGACTGGTCGCGGCATGTATCCTCTTTGCAGTCGCACCATTTGCTGCGTCTTCCACACCAGATGAAACGGAGACAGCGCCACCTACCGTCTTCAGCACCGTTCGGGATTTCTTCAGCCCGGATTTCAACGAGATACGTCAACTCTGGTACGTCGCGCTTATCCGTTCATTTGTGATGATCGTCTTTCAAAGCATGGTTTCGTACATCGCTGCTGGCAATGAATGGGACGTGGTGATGGGCGGCGCCTGCTTTGGGGCAATGACCGTGGCGTTTGGGATTGGCGGCCTGTTGGGTGGCTACCTGTCAGACCGGGGAAGCCTGTTGAAAATATTTCTATATTCGACACTAGGCCCTGCTCCATTTTTGTTTCTCGCTGCACACACACACTCCGAAGCCATCATCCTCGTCTGCTATGGGGGAGCCGGTCTCTTCGTCGGTCTGGCAAATCCGCTGACTGTGGTATTTGCACAGAAACTGAAACCAGACAGGCCCGGGCTGGTTTCGGGCCTCATGCTCGGATTCGCCTGGGGAGTTTCTGGAATATTAATGCCGCTGGTAGGAAAACTGAAGGATGAGCTCGGTCTGCCGACAACACTCAGCGCGGTGTCGCTTTTGCTGATCCCAGCGGGGATAATGGTCACAAAGCTGCCGATGGAAAAAATGACTCATCAGTCTGAGCCGGACGCGCGTTAGCTGACGCTTCGCGCAGCTTTCAAGAATCCTGTCGCGGAGCACCAGGACCAGAGAAACACTAACTCTCCGCCGCCCTGTAGGCGCGATCCAACACTTCCACCGTGTGCAGCACTTCCACATGCTCGAGACCGGCTGTCTTGAGACCGGCCTGAATCTGCAGGCTGCAGCCCGGGTTGCCGTTGATGACAAGATCCACTCCTGCGGCTTCAACGTTTGAAACCTTTCTTTTCTGCAGGCGTTCGGCCATATCGGGCTCGACGAGGTTGTAGGGGCCGGCGCTGCCGCAACACATGTCTGATTCATTGAGCGGGACGAGCTCCAGTTCTGGAATCTTCTGAAGGAGCTTGCGCGGCTGCAGCCGCACCTTCTGCGCGTGGGCGAGGTGGCATGCATCGTGGTAGGCGGCCCTGGCAGGGAGAGGGCCGAACTCCGTGTTGAGCTCGATTTCATCGAGGAATTCGCTCACGTCTTTTGCCTTGGCCGCGAACTGTTTGGCTGCCCCTGAAATTCCAGGCTGGTCGTCGAGCAGTTCGCCATACTGCTTGACCATGGCTCCGCAGCCGGCCGCGTTGATGATGATGGCATCGACGTCGTCCGGATTCAGAGCGTTCACATTCTTGCGGGCAAGGTCGCAACCTTCGTCGTGATAACCCATGTGGGTATGCAAAGCGCCGCAGCAGCCCATCCCCCGCGGAATAACGACCTCGCATCCGTTCTTTGCCAAAACTCTCGCGGTGGCTTCGTTCGTGTGGGCAAACATGACGCTCATCACGCAGCCGGTCAGCAAGGCCACTCGGTATTTCTGTTCGCCCACCGCAGGGATGATCTCGCCGAGGTTGTGCCGCGCCCCCACCGGAGGGAGATCCTTCGGCAGCAGCGAGAGCATGGATTTCAGTTTCGCAGGAGCGAGAGACTCAAACAGGCTACTTTCGAGCAGACCATTAAGGCCAGTCGCCTTCAACGCGCGTGCCGGGAGCAAAGCGATCTCAAGCCTTTCCGGGTGGGGGAGCAGACCGGCCATGGTGCGGCGAAGAAGCTTGTCTTCGAGCGGCCGCGTGAAGTTCTGTTCGATGACAGCGCGCGTCTTGTCAATGAGGTTCCCATAATGCACGCCGGACGGGCAGGCGGTTTCGCAGGCGGTGCAGCCGAGACAAAGATCCATGTGGCTGGCAACGTTTTTGGTGAAATCGAGTTTGCCGTCCGCCACTTTTTTCATCAGGTAGATTCGACCGCGCGGGGAATCGGCCTCCTTGCCCTCTTCAGCATAGGTCGGACAGGAGGGCAGGCAGAGCCCGCAGTGGACGCACTCGAGCAGGTGGTCGTAATCGGTTTCTTCGAACTTGGTGGCCATGGTTTTCAGATACCTCCGACAAAGCGTCCGGGGTTCAAGCTCCTATTTGGGTCGAGTGTTTCCTTGATCGATTTCATCAGTCCCAGATCGCCGCGCACTGGGCCCCATACTTCGACTTTTTTCTTCACGTTCGGTGATGCATGCTCTACCACGAAACTGCCGCCCATGTGAACGGCGTGCCTGGTAAAGGTGGAAACAAGATCGACGACTCCCTCATCCGGGCATTTGCTCTGAATCTTCAGATAGACAATCCCGTTTGCAATGTGAGAGGCGGCGGCGATTTCAATTTCTCTTTCCGCGGCGGCCTTCTCCGCCTCCTTGATGAATGAGGTGACATTCGAACTCAAGAGGTTCGCCTTGCCGATGAAGCATGTCTCCTCCGGGGCGCAGAAACTGAAGAGCATCTGGCGGACCTCGTCCTGGATTTCATCCTCGAGCAGAAGAGTCCGATCTGCCTGGCCCGGGCCCAGGAGCGCCCTGACTTGCCCTTTCTGCCAATCCGCAGCTTCGGCATTGCCGTCAAGCCCAAGCAAGAGCACCGGGCGAGTCTCTGCCCAGCCATCCACATCGGGGCCGATCTCCCGGGCTGCCGTGCTGTTGAGGTATTCAATGAAGACGGGCTCGATCTCTGAATCCAAAATCGCTGAGACGGCGCCTTCCGCGTCGTCGTGGCCTGCAAATTCGCACCACAAGGTGGACTCCTCTTCGTGCCTCGGCCGCAGCCTGATAGTAACCTCGACAATGACACCGAGAGTGCCGTACGAGCCCGTGAACAGTTTGCACAGGTCATAGCCTGCGACATTCTTCACCACCTTGCTGCCACCTTTGATGATTCGGCCATCGGGTAGCACGATCTTCAAACCAAGGAGCATGTCGCGAAGCGTGCCTTCACGGAAACGGAGCGCGCCTCCCGCGTTGGTGGCGATGAGGCCGCCGACCGTGGCATCTTTTTCGTTGGCGGTGTGGATCGGCAGGTACTGACCTTCCGCAGCGAGAATCTTTTGCAGGCAACCGAGACAGAGACCGGCGCCGGCAGTGATGGTCATATCTGCTGCGGGGTAATCAATGACCTTATTCAAAAGATCGAGCTTCAGGGCCACATCGTATCGAACCGGCGGATTGCCAAGATGCATGAGAGTGGCATTCCCCCAGGGAACGACGGCCAGCCCGTTTTCATTGGCCCAGCGGAGCGCGGCCGAAACGTCTTCAGTAGTCTCCGGTCGCAACACCACATCGGGCACGAGATCGCCGATGGCATGCTTCTCGTTTTCGGTGGCATCCATGATGGCGGAGGCAGCAATGTCGCCAAGCGCTGACTTTACATCCTGAGTGACAGGCAAGTTGGGGCTCCTTCATTAGTTCCTACAGCAGCCGTCGGCCGCAACCGAAGAGTTCAGCTCTTGCTTTTAATCTTGCTTCTAATCTCAACTTGGAAGTGGAACGCTCTCACGCGGGCACCTGTTTGTTGAGCATCCGCGGTTCCATACAGATGCGTGAGTCCGGGAAGATCTTGTGTGGGTTCAAAAGGTCTTCCGGATTGAAAATCTTCTTGAGCGCGGCCATGACCGAGAGGTCTTCCGGGCTGAACATTTTCGGCATGTAACTCACCTTCTCGATGCCGATGCCATGCTCCCCGGTCACAGAGCCTCCCAGCCGAATACATTCCTCCAGGATCTCGCCGCTGGCTTTGAGGGTGCGGCGGACAAGGTCGGCATCTCGTTCATCGTAGAGCAAAATCGGGTGTAGATTTCCATCGCCCGCATGAAAGACGTTGGCGATGCGGACGTCATACTTTTCGCTGAGCTTGCTGATGAATCGCAGCATGCCCGGGAGCTTGGTGCGCGGGATGACGCCGTCCTGTGTGCAGTAATTCGGCGCCAGTCGGCCCATGGCTCCGAAGGCCTTCTTGCGGCTGGCCCAGAGCGCCATGCGTTCCTCGTCGGTCGCAGCCTGGCTGACCTCACGTGCATTGTTCTGGTGGCAGATATCCATGATTCGGCCGGCCTGTTCGTCGATGCCGGCCTCGAGGCCATCGAGCTCAATAATCAGAACCGCCTTTGCGTCGAGCGGAAAGCCGAATTGGAAGGCTTCTTCGACTGCTTTGATGATGAGTTGATCCATCATCTCGAGCGCCGCGGGAAGGATGCCGGATGCGATGATGTCAGAGACTGTCTGTGTGGCGTCATCGATACTCTCGAAAACGCCCAGCATGGTGCGGTAGGTCTGCGGCTGTCGAATAATCTGGATAGTCGCTTTCGTGCATATTCCGAAGGTGCCTTCTGAGCCCACGACGAGACCGGTGAGGTCGTATCCTGGCATATCCTCGGCCTTGCCTCCGATATCGATCCGGTCGCCATTTGGCAGGATAAACTCCATTCCAAGTGTGTGGTTCGTGGTGACGCCATACTTGAGCGTATGGGGCCCGCCGGAGTTTTCGGCGACGTTTCCGCCGATGGTGCACGCCATCTGGCTCGATGGATCGGGCGCGTAAAGGTAACCCTTGGGAGATACGGCGTTGGTGACCCATAGATTAACGACGCCGGGCTCGACGACGACACGCCGATTGCGGTAATCGATCTCGAGGATCTGACTCATCTTGTTCATGCCGATGATAACGCCGCCCTTGGCAGGGATGCAGCCTCCGCTCAGACCCGTTCCGGCCCCCCGGGCGAGAAAAGGGATTTTCTTTTCATAAAGGTATCGGATGACTCGAATCACCTGCTCCACAGATCGCGGAAAGACAACCGCTACCGGCGCATCCTTTTCAAGTGTGTAGGCGTCACACTCGTAGACGATGAGCTCTTCGGGCTCGCTGATGATTTCACGCTCGCCGACGATAGCGGCAAGGGCGTCTAGAATTTCCTGGGATAGCACGATAAAAGATGGTTGATGGTTGATGGACTGTTCATGCATCAACCATCAACCATAAAAAAAGAAGTCCGGCCAGACAAGCTGACCGGACTTTCAAGAAGCAATAAGAATCTGTTAATCAGTCGTTGCCGACATAGGCTTTTATCTTCCAGAGAAGCCTCAGTATTTCGAGGTAAAGCCAGGTGAGCTCTGTCATGAGGTAGAAAGCGGCATACCACTCCATGTATTTGGGTGCGCCGTTGCGTGCGCCTGTCTCTATGAAATCGAAGGCGAAGATGAGGCTGAAGGCAGCGAAGCCAACGAGAACCACGCTGAATGCGATGCCGATCGGGTTTGCCCCGAAGATCATCACATTTACCCCGAAGAACATCGACAGGATGAACCCGCCTATCCAGACGAAGAAAATGGCGCCCATTCCAGCAATGAAGATGGCGGCCGCCTTGCCGCTGGCTCTGATCAGCTTCATACGATAGGCCGCCAGCATAGTGAAAAGGACACCAAAGGTCAGCGCGACTGCCTGCATGACGATGCCAGGGAATTGCGCTTCAAAATAGGCAGAGAGGCCACCGAGGAACAGCCCTTCGGCAAGTGAGTAAACTCCACCGACCACCATGGACCATTCCTTCTTAAAACAGGTCACAATCCAGGCGAGGATCGAGACGATCATTCCCCCAATGACAAATGGCATAATTTTTCCCATCGCCGCGCCTGCGGCCATAGGGTCGCCTTCCATGCCCTCGATAGCCTTAAAAAAAGTTGCCCAGACGTAGCCGGCAGAAAGGACGGTGAGCACTGCGAAGATGCCCGTTTTGTTGATGACACCTTCGATGGTCATGGTGCGACTGGTTGCAGCCTCGGCCGCACCGAACTGGTTCCAGGTGTTTTCGTTTATGGTTGGATTCGATGAGCGCATTGAGAATTCCTCCTGTAATGAAAGTTCCACACAAACCGGACCGAATTATATTCTTGGCCAGGCCATCATCAATAGGCGTTGCGATTTAATTTAGATGCCCTGCATCCATCACCCCGACAGAGAGAATCTTCGAAGCGCCACACTACCGCTTCACCTTTTTCCGTTTCTTCTGCTCCATCAGAAGCACGTCCGCCCAGTCAACGAGTTCCTCCAGCGTGCTGGGCTTCCAAGGGTTGAACGGTGCAATCGCTCTACTGATAGAAACCTCATATTGCTTTTCGGATTTATCGTTGAGCTCAGCTAGTTTCTCTTTGAGTCGCTTGTCAACCGCGCTGGCAACCGCCCCAGAAGACTCAACTGCAAGAACGGCAAATTCATCTCCTCCGATTCTGGCGAGAATGTCTGATTCTCGGAAGGTCTCCTTTAGAGGCCGTTTGATCAGACATTGAGTGACGCGGGTTGTAGCGAAAGGGAAGGGAAAGGTAGCTTACCTTAGGGCTGCTGATTGAGGTCGGATCTTTCCCAGGTGTTTGCCCCTGATTTAATTTATTTGGCGAGGCGAGGAGCGGAATATCCTTGCTCACGAATCTGCTTGAGTAAGCTCTGCAGTTCCGCCACTCGCTCCGGGTGTTCGGCAGCGAGATTATTCCGCTGACCGATGTCCTCAACGAGATTGAACAACTCGGCTGGCTGATCATCATCATCAGGATAGCCGTGTTTCTCTTCCCAGGCTTCAGCTTCAT
>JASLXP010000812.1 GCA_030740295.1 Planctomycetota bacterium | reverse complement strand
AACAACGACGACATCCATCGGAACACCTGGCTGGACAATGGACACGCCCGCATCATTCTCGACCTCGGCAAGACCATCGATGTGGCCCGAATCAACACTTACTCGTGGCACAAACGAGAACGGGCATCGCAAAAGTTTTCCATCTACGGTTCAGAGAACGACGAGCTGCCCGACGCGAGCCTTCTGAAGCCTGGCGAAGGCTGGGCTCTCGTAGCCAGGATCGACACCATGAAACTGGGCGACGGCGGGATGCACGGGTCTTCCGTGTTTCACTCGCAGCGCGAAGTCGGCAGGTTTCGCTGGCTCATGTGGGACATGCCTCTGCGCCGGCCAAACCTGCGTCCCGGAACGTTTATCAGCGAAATTGACGTGTATGAAATGGGAGCGGAACTGCCCGACCTGCCGGTCGATGTCACTGCAAAGCCGACGTTCCTCTGGGAAAAGCAGGAAGCCATCAGCATCCTGGGCCACCTCCTGCACCCCGGCGCGGCAAAGACACTAAATGAAATCCTCGACCGATTGTTGAAGGCCAAAACGCCGCCAGAACTCACCCTCGAGACTTTGGAAGCCGCGGCCATGAGAAAGGAAGATTCGATAAAGAAGAAACTTGCGGCCTACAACAACAGCCTTGGCAAGACCCTGTCTGAACGAAACCAGCATCTGCTGAGGGGCGGCGCGAGTCACCACGGAAATAAGATCTTCCGCGAGAAGCCCGAGGCCCAGTGCATCACCTGCCACACCCTCAAAGGGAAGGGCGGGCTACAGGGCCCTGACCTGACCGGCATCGCCAAGAAACGCGACCGCAAATACATCCTGCGAGCGCTTATCGAGCCGAGTGTAGAGGTATCACCCGGTTTCGGTATCACCGCCTTCCTCCTGAAAGACGAAAGCATCCTCGAGGGCGTGGTCCTGGAAGATGCACCGGACAAAGTGAAGATCCGTCTCAACGACGGGAAGGAACAGGTCATCCCGGCAGAGCAAATCGAGTCCCGCAAGCCGACCGCAAAATCACCCATGCCACCCATGGGCGGATTACTCTCGCCGAAGGAGATTCGTCATGTAGTCGAGTTTCTGGCTACGCAGAAGTGAGGGGACAAGGCGACCTGACGGCCGCAGCCAAGTCGTGGCACGGCCGTCCCGGCCGTGCCACAAGAGCTCTTCGCTACGCGAAGAAGACTTAAGCTTAGCAGGCCTGACAGAGCATACCGGTGACGGGCGGTCCCAAATCCCGCGGTAAATGCAGGCGTGAGGCGGAGTGGAATTCTCTTTGACCCAAAGGCTCAAGCTCTCGTCAGTTTCCAGACATCCCTCTCCATATGATTGCCGGCAATCATCCATAAGGCATTCTGAAAGACGAAAACGCTGGAGGCATGGCGCGGTTTCCAGGGCGTGTCGGGCACTTCATACCATTCCACACCATCGGCCGAGTACCAGACGTCATTGCAGTTCTTTACCAGTGGGTGAGCGTCAGTCTGCGAAGCTCCTTCAAGCACCCACAGCTTTCCGTCAAAGGCTGCGGTATCGTGATAGACCCGTGGGGGAAAAGCCGCGGCTTCTGTGTGGCATTCCCAGTGCACGCCATCGTCAGTGCTCCAGACTTCATTAAGGGGAACATGATTACTCTCATCTGGTTTCTGATACATGCCTCCGCCCAGCAGCCACATCCTGTCATTCAGAATGACGCTGCCGCCGATCATTCCGCGGGGTGACCAGGTGGCACCACTTGGCACAACCTGTGTCCAGTGGATGCCGTCTTCCGAACTCCAGATGTCCGAGTAATAGCGTTGCACCTCGGGAGCGAACTGTGTGAGTGTCTGGCCGCCCATGACCCATATTTTATCTCTGAAGACCGCGGTGTAATGCAGGACTCTCGGCCCCCATGGAACGTCAGCCCCCTTATTCACCCAGTTCCAGGTCTCGCCGTCTTCCGAATTCCAGACATCGTTCTGGTAATGGCCCAGCAGGGGATCGCCGCCGACGATCCACATCTTATCCTGAAAGACCACGTAACCCGCGGTGTGTCTCGCCTCCCAGTCGGAACCTGGATCAAAAGTATCATCAAGATGCGTGTTCGGTTTCACCAGGGTCCAGTTGACCCCGTCCGGCGAGTTCCAGACCTGATTGTTGCAGTTCGAGTGGATTGGATTCGTGATCTTGTCCTGCGGATCCCATCCCCCGATCAGCCACATCTTGTCCTTGTAGACCAGCGCGCCGGCGCCGTCCCTGCCAGGGAATTCAGCATCATCAGTAACAAGGGTCCAGTTGTATTCGGTCTGTGCAGATTCTTGGGGCATTTGAAAGTGTCTCGGTTGGGTGTGGATGAATTCTGCGTATGAAGCTGGAGTCGACTTCAGATGTCAGGTGCCGGGTGTCAGGTGTCAGGCTCAACAGCAGCCGCTGGGATGAATCCTGACACCCGACACCCGACATCTGAAATCTCAGTCATGCGAAGACTTACAGAAAACTGCAAGTGATATTTGCAGTTTTGAGATCCTAAGGCAGCTTTGCGGCCGCAACCAAATCGTGGCGCGGCCGTCTCGGCCGTGATTCACGGGCGGGACGCCCATGCCACAATGTTCTCCGCGCCACGCGAAGAAGTTACAGGAAGAGACTCTATCTTCTTCTCAGACTGTGCTGAGAAGAAGTGGCCCTTCGGGCAGCGCTGATTTCGGAGTGCGATGACTTGTCATCGCTTTCACTTTCTGAGGCTTTCAAGAGAGTGAAAGCGCCGACAAGTCGGCGCACTCCAAAGTTTGTAACTATTCAGGAGTAAATCTGGTGACTGGAAGCCGGAGTTGGAGTTAAGGCGTTTTCCCGGTTAATTCTGGCCCCCAACACCCGCACAAGCCCGTTGACCAAACCCCGTTAATGGACATTTTTCCACAACGTGCGGGGT
>JASLXP010000811.1 GCA_030740295.1 Planctomycetota bacterium | reverse complement strand
AAACCAAAGCCCAAAAATCTTATCGCATCGATCTCAAAGCCCAGGCAGCCAAGATCGCCAAAACCTCCGGGCCTTATCGGCTCATGCTTCTTGCCAGTGACATCCGCTCTTCAGCGGGCGCGGAAGCGCAGATCGTTTTGTCTCGGCCAGACAGCCAGGCGCCGGTGGCAGACTTTGAAGCGGACAAAGGCTATCCCAGATTCGGAGCCCTCGGCGCAGTCGGTGGGCAGCCCGAGGCGCGCACCACCACGGCACAGAAGAAGAGCGGCACCCGTTCGCTGCCGCTGGAATGGCAGAAGGCGAAGGCATGTTCGCTGGTGTCCATCGACCCGCCGATGCCCGGCTTCCCCACCGAGATCTCGCTGTGGGTGTTCGGTGACGGTTCGGGCGTGCATTTCTATCCGGTGATTGGTGATCAGGAAGGAATCATCAGTGGCAACAAGCAGACCCAGTGGGATCTGTTCCTCCCGCGGGCCGTTTCGGGCGCGCTGCAGAACGCGGTCAAGGTCGATTGGAAGGGCTGGCGGGAAGTCAGGTTTCATTTGCCCGTGCTTCCACTGAGTTGGAATGACACCACGAGCAATCGGTCGTTCGAGCCGACCTATCCGCTGGGGCTTCACCTGGCGGTCGCTCCGCCGAAGGACATCAAGACCGACAAAGGCAGCCTTTACATCGACGACGTTCGCGTGAAGACGCACCTGTTGCCGAAGGAGAGAGTTGCCGCTCGACTGGATCGCAAGAGCGAGGCGAACATCCTTTCCGCAGGCACTCCGCTGCGAGTCGTGCTCTCGAATTATGAGATGCGCGCCACCCGCAACGTGGAGATTTCCGGCGGGCTCTTCGACTGGCGCGGACAGCGAGTCGCCGGGTTGGACAAGAAGCTGAGCTTGAGGCCCGGAACGAATCAGGCGGTCGACCTGGTATCCAAGACACCCGGAGGCGCTTACATCTTCAGGGCAACAATAAAGGAAGGCGAAAACACCCTCCTGACACTTAAGGACGACGTCATCGTCACGGACGCGGCGAAGGTGCTTGGAACGGGCTGGCAGGACGTGCTGAAGGATCCGTCGAAGCTGCGCGTGCCACTCAAGGATCGTTTCACCCTCGTCGAGCACGACTGGGATTGGGCGGAATTCCAGCCGGGCAACTTGCAGGTGCAGACCACGCTCAAGTGCGTGTACGAAGCGAAGGTGCGCGAACAGGATGCCTGGATGCTGCTCGGTTACTCGACCTACTGGGCGTCATCGGAAGGCCTGCAAGCCGTGCTTGAAGACCGTTTCGCCGACCGCAACCGTATGGGGCCTGGCGGGCGCGACTGGGGACATGCAGTGGATATTTTCCAAATCCCGAAACGCCTCGACGACTGGGAAAACTACGTGATGGAAATGATGCGGCTCGCCGGCCGCAACGTGAAAGGATGGATTCTTTGGAACACCCCGGACAGCAACAGCTCGCTGGGCGTCCCACCGAAGAAGTTCGCCGAGATGATCCGCGTGACCGACAAGTGGCGCCAGCGGTACTGTCCCGAGACCCCCATCGTCCTCGGCGGCATGAGCCGTGACACTGCGACGACCTATCTGGCCGAGTTGGAAAAGGAGAAAGCGCTCCAGCACATTTCCGGCGTGAACCTGCGCGTGGACGCCGGCGTCACTTCCCCGGAAGACGGTCGCCTCATCGAATACATCGAAGAGCTCGGACACGCAGCCAGCAACGACCAATCGCAAAACGGCAATAAAAAACCACAGATCCTCCTCACCGATCTCGATTGGGCCGTCGAGCGCGAAGGCAGCGGTGGACTCGATGCCTTCGATCAGGCCGTTTACTTGTCGAGGGCCACATTTCTGCTCGATCGACTGGGCATCCATCCCACTTTGGTCTTGCAGAACCAGGACAACTCACGTATCGGTTTCGGCATGGCCTACAAGAAGTCCTTTTCGATCCCACCGATGAAGCAGAAGCTGCCTACTTATCAGCTCAAGCCTGCCTGGTGGGCCATGGTGCGGACGAAACAACTTCTCACGGATGCGGCCATCGAAACCGCCCTCGAAGTGCAGGACATCTTCCCCGGCCGCACCCGCTGCATGATCTACCGCCGCAAGTCCGACAAGAAGCTCCTGGCCATCGCCTGGCGCAACAACGACCCCGGTTGGATCTCGTTCCTCAAGACCGGCGCAGCATCCGTAAAGGCCGAAGACATCATGGGCGCCCCGGTCGCCATCAAAGGCGGCTGGACACCCATCGGCAAAGCCCCCGTCATCATCGAGCTGAACACCAACAAGAAGATTGAAGATCACGCTTTCGACTTGGTGACCACACGCGACGATCCTGCCAAGCCTGCGTGGCCGCAGGAAGTGCTGGCCTCTTTCACTCCTGCCTCCGGTAAGCGTTACAGATACGCCGCGGAGAACGGCACGGCAGCAGAACTCAACGGCCGCGATGCGAATGGCGATCACCAGCGGGTTACAGGTATCAGTTTTTCCGCCGAAAAGCTCGGCAAAGAGACCTTCGAGATCGCATTGCCATCCGCTACCAGCATCGTCCTGCGAAAAACCTACTTCCTTGATGAAACCGGCCAGGAAGCCGAAGTCAGTGTGAACGGCAGTGCGGTCGGCACGTGGGATCTCAAGCCCGCGGGCAAGGAACTCTCCAAAGGATTCCGCACTTCAACATTCCTCATCCCGCAGGATGCCATCAAGGACGCCAAGACCGCCAAGATCGCAGTGCAGTACAAAGGCGCGGCCAACACCATCGGCTGGACGGTCCTCGCCTACGATGGAAGCGCCCTTCCGCTGAGCGCGTTCGGCGCCATCCACACCGATTCCAGCGTCACGCATGCCAGAGTGGCAAGAAACGTCGTCGGCCTCCCGCTCAGCATCGACAAGGACACTTTCAAGAACGGCATAGGCGTCTTCGCCCGCAGCCTGCTGGAATACTCCCTCAACGGCCAGTTCAAGAGATTCACCGCCAGCGCAGGTATCGACCTCGTTACCAAGGGCAAAGGCTCCGTCGTCTTCGAGGTCCACCTCGACGGCCTGAAAAAATGGTCATCCAGCGTCATGACCGGGCTCGACGAGGCTACTAAGATTGATATAGATGTCACCGGCGCCAAACGCCTACGCCTGATCGTCAACGACGGTGGTGACGGCAACCGTTTTGATGCAGCGAACTGGTGCGACGCGGAGTTGCATACTCGGTAGCTCGTGGAAGCCGTGTGACTGCAAAAGGCCAATGGAGGATTACCTGATTTGAGACGCATACGAACGGGCATCATTGGTTGTGGGAAAGTCGGGCACATTCACCTCGATGCCCACAGCTCTATTACAGAATCAGAGTTGGTTGGTGTCTGCGATTCGGATCGGGAGCGGGCGGGAGCGTTTGCGGCACAGTGCGGGGCCAAGGCGTTCACGGATCTGGAGGAGATGCTCAGGGATGGAGGGGTGGAGGCCGTCAGTATTTGCACTCCTCATCCGTTGCATGCGGAGCCGGCTATCCAGGCGGCGAAGGCAGGAGTCCACGTGCTGGTTGAGAAGCCGATGGCCGCGAGTCTTTCCGATTGTGATGCCATGCTTGCGGCGGCCGACGCGAGCGGAATCAGACTCGGAGTCGTCAGCCAGCGCCGGTTCTATGAGCCAGTGATGCGTATGAAGGAGGCCATCGATGCCGGAAAGATCGGACGGCCGGTCCTCGGGCTTTTCATGGGCTTCAACTGGCGTGACGAGGCGTATTATCAATCCGATCCCTGGCGCGGAAAATGGTCCACCGAAGGAGGGGGCGTTCTCGTCAATCAGTCTTCGCACCATCTGGATATGCTGCAGTGGATGATGGGTGAGATCGACGAGATCAGCGGCTACTGGGCGAATGTCAATCACCCATTCGTTGAAGTCGATGACACTGCGGTGGCATCCATCCGATTCAAGAACGGCGGCCTGGGCTCGATAGTGACAAGCATCTCTCAGAAGCCGGGGCTGTTCATGAAGATTCACATCCACGGTTCCAACGGCGCCTCCATCGGCGTCGAGACGGACCGGGGCCCATCGTTTGTCGCCGGAGCATCTGAGATCGTTGAACCTCCCCTCAACGATCTATGGACGATCCCCGGCGAAGAGCATCTTTTGGCGGAATTTGAAGCTGAGGACCGGGCATCCTTTGCCCGCGTCAATGCAACGACCCATTACCATGCTCTTCAGGTGCGGGACTTCATCCAATCCATCCTGGAAGACCGCAGCCCTTTGGTCACCGGAGAAGAGGGACGAATCGTTGTTGAGATGTTCACGGCAATCTATCGATCCAATCAGGAAGGAACCCCGATCAGGCTGCCGGTGACAGAATAGGAGAGGGGCAGAGATGTATCCGAAACGAGTGGGCACGTTGCATTTACAGGCTGATCCCCTTTGTCTCCGCCGCACCCTCGAGGGCCGCCCAGGTCTTGTCATCTACTGGAATGCCGTTTTCCCGGCGTTCTTTTATGCGGCGGGCTGAGGCTTCCCCGGGCACGAGGATTTCGTCGATGCCCTCTGCGGGTGGCGATGCCTTGACGTGATCCACAAGGCGATCTACCTGGCTCCGGAATTCATCCATGGTGGTAAACGATTCGATGTGAATTGCCTGGAAGTAAACCGCGTTCGCCGATCGTTCGGGATCGGGCCGGGAGCAGCCGGCTTCGCTGAGCGCGCCGGCGAGGATGTCGACCACGAGGCTCAGGCCGAATCCTTTGTGACCACCAAGGGGCAGAGCGCAGCCGGGCGGTGGGCCAAAGTAATCGGCGGGATTTGTGGTTGGCCGGCCCTCTGAATCCAGAAGCCAACCTTCCGGCACGCTCTGCCCGAGATTCTGGGCCACCCGCATCTTGCCGCCCGCGGCCATGCTGGTAGTCATGTCAAGGATGATGTCGAATTCCTTCCCGGTCGGAAAACCGAATCCAATCGGATTCGTGGGAAGCCGCCGGTCTGTGCCGCCGAACGGTGCGGTGCCCTGATCCCCACCGTGTCCGTTGGCTGCCATGATGCCAATACAATCCTCTTCCACCGCCATCTGACAATACCGGGCGAGTCGGCCCACGTGGTTGCAGTGGAACGCGGTGACCGTGGCCTGCGCGCAATCCTGCGCCTTCGCAATCGCCAGCTCGGCGGCCCGTGATGCGATGACCTGCCCGAAGTTCCATCCGCCGTCGAGGACAGCCATCGCCTTTGCTTCCCTGACTGTTTCTATGGCCGCCCCCGGTTGAATCTTTCCCGAGTCGACAGCCTCCAGGTATTGAGGCAGGCGCAGCACGCCATGAGAGTCGTGTCCTTCAAGATTGGCGCGCACAAGGCAATCAGCAACGAGATCGGCCTCGTCTTCGAGCGCTCCCCACGCGTGGAGGAGCATGACACAGAGATTTTTCAGTTCGGTCGCAGTCAGAGTTGGCATGGCGCTACATCTTAGATTGTCCGGCTGGAAATGGACACTTGGCTCGAACCCGGGAAGTTCAGGATCCAGGATTCATCCGTTTTCTCCCACTCGTCCTTGAAAAACCACTCCGCCTCCCTACAATTCGTCCGTCTTCAAAAGACCCCTATCCTCACCGGACGTTTCTGTCCAACCCTCTCCCGCCCTAACTTCAGTACCCGGCGTCTCTGCGTCTTTAATTTCTCCCCATAAGACCGGAGGCCCCCATGCCCGAGGAAAAACTAGATTCCGCGGTCATCCGACCCGAAGAACCTTCCACCACCTATCCTGAATCCATCGAGTCCACCGTCAGAGCTGCCAGTTCGACTGCAAGAAACCCGGCAACGGGACAGAGCACTGGTATGCACCAGAGTGATTCATCAGGAACACCGGTGCCGCTCTATGTCGGCATCGATCTCGGCACTTCGCGCAGTTCTGTATGCGCATCCAACGGACGCCGTGCAACACTGCCTACAGTCGTAGGATGGCCCATAGATCCGATCGCACGGGGTTTCCTGAAAAAGGACATCGTCTTTGGCGAAGAGGCCATCGCGAATCGACTCTCCATCGAAACCGTCCGGCCTGTCGAAGATGGAGTCATCAAAGTAAAGGCCACCCAGAAGCCTGGCGGCCGAATGGAAGCTGACGACAGAACCAAAGAGGCTGCTTCTGAATTCATCAGCCATCTCATCGACCTTTGCGAGCCGCTGCCGGACCAGCAAATCCTTGCTGCGATCGGCACTCCTGGCCAGGTCTCTCCATCTCACAAAGATGCGCTGCTCGAGGCCGCGCGGGAGTCCATCCACCAGGTGCACATTACCACCGAGCCGTTTGCTGTTGCGTTCTCACTGAGCGGCCTTCACCACGTGCTGGTCGTAGATATCGGTGCCGGCACGACCGATCTATGCCGTGTCCATGGCAGCCTGCCGGACAGTGACGATTACCTCACACTCGAGCAGGCCGGAGACTTCATCGACTTCTGTCTCTACGAGCTCATGGAGAAGAACAACAAGGGAGCGCAGTTCTCACGCCAGCAGGTGACAGAGATGAAGGAGCAGTTCTCCGGCGTTGCCCCTGGCGAGCCCATCGAGGTCATTCTGCCTGTGAATGGAGTGCCAACAAAGCACGACATCACCAACGATATGAAACAGTCCTGCAGCAGCATCATCGAGCCCATCGCCTCGGCCATCCGCAAGCTCGTCGGTTCGTACGACCCGGAATTCCAATCCGAGCTGAAAACTCAGATCTGGCTTTCCGGTGGTGGCTCGCTCATCAACGGCCTCCCAAAAGCCATCGAGAATGCCATCGCCCCCCTGGGCGCAGGCACCTCAGTGCGACGCGTACCGGATCCGGTATTCGCCGGCGCAGACGGTGCATTGAAGCTCGTGCAGACGATGCCTGCGGATTACCGGAAGGTGCTGTCGTAGTAGTGCAGGCGCTCTGCGACTGTATCGCAACGCAGGCGTTCGCGACTGCTTCCACTTTGTCGTGCAAACGCTCCGTGACTGCTTCATCGCTGCGGAGTGTAAGAACTCACCTTTTCACGCCCTGACCGTCCCCTGCTGCCAACGCCCGCACCTGACTCAACGTCGCAAAGCTCAGATCCCCGGGCGTGGTCATCTTCAGGGCTGACATTGCCAGCCCGTAACGGAGCGCCATGTCGAGATCGTCTTTGAAGTAGCCATAGAGGAACCCGCCGACAAACGCGTCACCGGCTCCAATGCGGTCTATCTCATGAACTGAGTTCCCGGGCACTTTCTGAGTGTTGCCTTCAGCTCCGGCAATCGCACCATCCCCTCCGAGTGTCAAGACGGTCCATTTGGCCCCGAATCGTTGACTCGCGGCCTCGATTGCTTTCTCCGCGTTCCCACTGATGTCGAAAAGTCTGTCGGCATCGTCGGACGTCATGAACAAGACATCTGTCTGCTTCATGAGAGGCTCGAGCACTTCGGCGGCTCGTCGCGGTGGCCACAGCTTCTGGCGGTAATTCACATCAAATGAAATCGTCAGCCCTTCCTCTCTAGCCTTGGCAATTGCGATTGCCACACATTCCGCGCAGGATGGCCCCAGCGCGACCGTAATCCCCGTCACGTGCAAGTGCTTCGCTTCCTTCAGCACGTCCCAGTCGACACTCTCACAGTCAAGCCTGCTCGCAGCCGAGCCTGCCCGGTCATAGACGACTTCCGTGGAACGAGGCGGAACGCCCAGTTCCATAAAGGCCACCCCGTTACGACCCTCGTCTGTCCAACGCACCTGGGAGACATCCACGCCGTGAGCTCGGATCATGTTCGCAATTCGTCGGCCGATGGGATTATTCACCAGCCGCGAAAACCAGCAAGAACGCAACCCCAGGCGACTGAGCGCCACCGCAACATTTGACTCGCTGCCTGCGCACAAGACCTCAAAATCATCCGCCTGTTCCAGTGTTCTGTTATTTTTTGGAGAAAGGCGAAGCATCGTTTCACCGAAGGTGACGACGTGATATTTACTCATTGCAGTTCATTTATTTAGCAGGGAAAAGAGCCTCAAAGTCACGTGCATTTTATACCCTCCGACCACGGAAGCGGACACCGAATTCCGCAGAATCTGCTGGACAACGGTAATCCAAATGGCATTCTTAGCCCAGATGTCAGGCGGCGATTCCTGAGAATTGCGGCAAACAATCTCTTGACAATCTCGCTCGCATCCACGACAAAAGTTCCGTGTCCGATTGATTCGGCAGGAGCTGAAAATTTAGGCAGATAAAAAGCCTGGGGCAACGGGGGCGGCAACCTGAGTTTCTTCTTGGCATTGGGAATGATCTGTCCTCAGGAGACAAAAGCCCATGGAGTTTTTCCATCAAATTATCACAGTCGGGATGCTGCCCTACACCATCTTCCTGGGCATCGTGGTGTCTTACTGGCTGTTTATGATCATCGGTTTTGTAGGCATCGACCTCCTCGATTTTGATGTCGACATGCCGGACATCGACGGGCTTGATGGTGCCGCAGACGGTGCAATCGATGGCGCGATAGACGGCGCGGCCGACGCGGTTGGCGATGGGGCAATTGAGTCTGCAGGAGACGCGATTGAAGGTTCGATGGGCGCGTTCAAGTCTCTCCTCGCATTTCTGAATATCGGTACAGTGCCGGCCACCATCGTACTCAGCTTCATCTCGGTGAAGCTCTGGTTCCTGGCCTATGTTTTCAATTTCTGGATGCCTTCTTCGCTGCGCGGATTCTTTCCGCCCTTGGTAATGGGTCTCCTGGCTTTCGGCGTTTTCTTTGTCACCAGTGCCGCGCTCACTCACATCACGACCAGGCCGTTCCGCCGTATTTTTCTCCACAAGACGACACACGGTCAGCACCATCTGGTGGGAAAAATCTGTGTAGTAAAATCGACGGAGCTTGCCAAAGGCTCAAAAGGACAGGCCGAGCTGACTGTCCATGACTCAGACCTTTTGCTTGACGTTCAAACAAACGAGGAGAATGGCTTCAAAAGAGGTGAAGAAGCCATCATAATCGATTACGAAAGCGAAAAAGACGTTTACGAAATTGTTCATCTTTGAACTTGGCGTTGTGGTTTTTTAGTCCTACTGGAGGAGAAACATTATGGCTCCTTTCATCGCCCTTGGAATTGTTGGATTCATTATCCTGCTCGGGATCATCATCCTGATCATAAGGTGCTATCGAAAAGTCCCGCAAGGCACCGCGCTCATTATCAACAAGACAGGCAGCAAAGTGATCGTGTCGTTCACCGGCGGCGTGGTAATTCCGATCATCCACAAAGCCGAATACATGGATATCTCCGTCAAAGCGATGGAGATCGACCGCAGCGGCTCGAACGGCCTCATCTGCGAAGACAACATTCGCGCAGACATAAAGGTCACCTTTTACGTGCGCGTAAATAAAACCGAGGAGGACGTAAAACGAGTGGCCGGCCTCATCGGATGCGAGCGTGCTTCCAAGCGAGACACCCTCGAAGAGCTCTTTTCCGCAAAGTTTTCGGAAGCTCTGAAGACTGTCGGTAAACAGATGGAGTTCACGACGCTCTTCACCGAGCGCGAAAAATTCAAAGAGGCCATCATCAATGTCATCGGCGCGGACCTTAACGGGTACAAGCTCGAAGACGTGGCCATCGATTACCTGGAGCAGACGCCCCTCGAATCCCTCGACGCGGACAACATACTCGACGCGCAAGGTATTCGGAAGATCGTCGATCTTACCTCGGTCGAAGCCATGTCCACCAACAGCTTCCAGCGCAACAAGGAAAAGACGATCAAACAGCAGGACGTCGAAGCAAAGGAAACGATTCTCGAGCTGGAAAAACAGCAGGCCGACGCCGAGGCCCGCCAAAAGCGAGAGATTGAATCGATCCAGGCCCGCGAAGGGGCAGAGACAGAGAAGGTGCGCGCGGAAGAACGGCTCAAGTACGAGCGCGCCCAGATTCAGACTGCCGAAGAACTGGCTGTTGCTGAAGAAAACAAACAGCGCCAGATAGAGATCGCTCGAAAAGCCCGTGAACGTGCCGTTCTGGTCGAGGCCGAACGAGTCGAACGGGACCAGCAGCTCGAAGCTGTCGAACGAAACCGCCTTGTCACACTCAAAGACATCGAGAAGGAAAAGGCCGTCGAGGTCGAGAAGAAGAACATCCAGGAGGTTATCCGTGAACGCGTCATGGTCGAGAAGGGCGTTGCTGAGGAACAGGAGAA
>JASLXP010000810.1 GCA_030740295.1 Planctomycetota bacterium | reverse complement strand
GATAATGCAGTTTGATGACGGAGAAGGGTTGTGAAACAGCTATTTGGAATCTTGCTGATTTTGCTGTTGGGTGTCTCGTCTTCCTTTGCCCAAGAATATGAGGATGTGATCTATCTGACGGATGGAGGTGTTCGGCGAGGTCTCATACTGGAGCAAGTTCCCAACGAAGCCGTGAAGCTTAAAACATCCAATGGCGAGATTTTCGTCATAACAAGGTCGGAGATTTCCAGGATCGTAAAGGAAGAGAAAACAGCCGTATTGACGCCGAATTCGCACTACACGCGTTATTTCTTCGTTCCAAATGCCTTCCCTCTTAAGAAAAAATCGGGATATCTGCAGTCGACCTACCTGACGGCTTGGTCGGCGAACTACGGTGTCTCCGATTATACATCGATCGGTTTTTTGACCACTTTTATGGGGCAACCGTTCATTGTCACGCCGAAAATCGGCGTCAAAGTATCGGACAACTGGCACATCGGAGGGGGGGTCCTGTTGGGATACATTGGGGATCCCTTTGGCACAACCTATGGATTGAGTACCTGGGGCAATATAGAGAAGAACTTAACGGTCGCATTGGGCTGGGCCTTCGGTGGCGGCGAAATCCACCAATCTCCGATGCTTAGCGTCAATGCGATGACTAGAATTTCCAAATCGTGGATGCTGATGGTCGAGTCTTGGATGTTGACCGACGAGGCGTCTGACGCACACATTTTGCTTTACGGCGTGAGATGGCATCGAGGGGGCAAGAACAGCCTGGATGCCGGATTTGCAATCCATCGCGAGGTCATCGAAGGTTGGACTAACCAGTTTTATCCAGGGTTTCCTTTTCTGAACTGGACGTATGGATTCTGAAATAGACACAGCCGGCGTCTCGATCATAGGCATTTGTTTCCATTACCGCCGCTGACATGCAACCTGATGCCCGCGACCAGAGGAGGACAGGATGAAAAGCGCAAGTGAGATGACGGCCTTCATTCGAGAGCGGCTCAAGGACGGCAAGCACCGCCAGTATGGTGAAGAGCCGGTGAGTGAGCTCGCGCATGCCCTTCAGTGCGCGACCCTGGCAGAGGACGAAGGAGCTGACGACGAACTCGTGGTCGCGGCGCTGCTGCACGACTTCGGCCGCCTCGTCGTCGAGGACGGCGACCTCAGCGACTCCGTGGGAGGTGATGGCGAGACGCCGCCCAAGCACGGTGGCCACGGCGAGCTCGGGGCCGAACAGCTTCACGAGCACTTTTCGGATCGCATTCTGTTCTGCATCCGCAACCACGCCGAGGCGAAGCGCTACCTGTGCACGACCGAGCCGGAATACTTCGACGGACTGTCGAAGGGATCGGTGGTCACTCTGGAAAAGCAGGGTGGCAAGATGGATGAGGAGGAGCGGGCCGCATTCGAGAGCAGCCCGTATTGCGCCGATGCTGTCAGGATGCGGCGATGGGATGACAGGGGGAAGATTCCGGGGGCAGCGGCAAGGTCACTCGACCACTGGATGGGAAAGGTCGAGCAGCAGATCCGCACACCTTGACTATGGCTATGCTGCCATCAATTCATATGGTCCGCCGTGCGCCTGGGCGGCTGGTGGGGACTGAGGCGGATCAGCCGAGGATGATTCATCGCAATCGATTCCAGCCCTGAGCATGTTGCTTGGCAACCTCAGTCGGCTGCGGCGCACATGGCCGACAGCGTGACACCGATGCAACTGGGAAGCAACAGGCAGCTGTTGTTTGATCCGGTGTTCCTGGCTGACAGCAGGGGTGTGGAACTCAGGATGAACGCTCCGTACCAGGACCCCGAGCCCGTTCTCACACCGGACAGGCCGTGGGAGGTGGGTAGGTTCGGCCGCTACCACACCGTGATGCTCGAAGACGGCCGGTTCCGCATGTGGTACGCGGTCACTACGGAGGCAGACGGCAGGCGACGGGACCTGTTGTGCTATGCCGAGTCCGAGGACGGCTTGTACTGGGAGAAGCCCGCTCTCGGCATCGTCCCCTTCCGTGGCTCCGGCGAGAACAACATCGTCGCGCCCCCGTCGCCCGAAGCCGGTCAGCAGGGGGCGACCGTCTTTCGGGACGACCGTGGGCCCGCTGACGAGCGCTACAAGCTGTGGACGAAGTATCTGGCCAGCGATGAGGATCGGAAGAGAGGCATCGAGACAGGCCTCTGGGCGATGGTCTCGCCGGACG
>JASLXP010000809.1 GCA_030740295.1 Planctomycetota bacterium | reverse complement strand
CCTGGCTGCTCATCATCAGCTATGCCGTGAGGCGATTGCCCTACATGGTTCGGGCAGTGGTTGCCGGGCTGCAGCAGGTGAGTGAGAGTTTTGAAGAGGCGTCCATGAACCTGGGCGCGGGCCCGGTGGAAACGACGTTTAAGATCACAGTGCCGCTGATCGGCGCCAACATTCTCGCTGGCTCTATTCTCGCGTTTTCGTTTGCCATGCTGGAAGTCAGTGACAGTCTGCTGCTGGCGTTTTCGGAGAACTACTATCCAATCACCAAGGCTATCTACAGTCTGTTCACACGCCTTGGAGACGGCCCCTACATCGCAAGCGCGTTGGGGATCTGGTCGATGGTTTTTCTGACCGTAAGTCTCATCGGTGCGAGCATGATTCTGGGTCGCAAGATGGGTGAGATGTTTCGTGTTTAGTGATGGGTAATGAGCAATCCTGAATCCTGTTGAATCCTGAACCATGAACTACCTCGCAATAGCAGTCGGTGGAGCACTGGGCGCACTTTGTCGTTACGGTGCAGGAAGAGGGATTCAGGGCGCGACGGAGGGCCAGTTCCCGCTGGGCACACTGGTCGTGAATCTAGTGGGTTGCCTGGTCATGGGGATTGCATTTCAAAAGGTGGAAGATGGGCAGTTTGTTTCCGAGGCCGGAAGACTCTTCGTGCTTACGGGCCTGCTCGGCGCTTTTACGACCTATTCGACGTTCAGCCTCGAGGCATTCAATCTATTGAAGGAATCACTGTTCGCGCAGGCGGCCGTTTATCTGGGCGCTCATCTGTTTGTTGGGCTGGCAGCAATCTGGGGCGGGATTCAGCTCGGGAGGATTGTGTAGATGCCTTCCAACCTGATTTCCTGTCTTGGGGATTACACCCTCAAGAGGGTCAGTTATGTCGGACGTATGGGACAGTTCCTCATCCATGCAGTGCTCGCCGCACTGACTCCACCGATCAAAATCCGGCGCGCCATCAAGCAGATTCATTTCATCGGATGGCAATCCATGACCGTCATTGTATTGACCGGTGGGTTCACCGGCATGGTCCTCGCGCTGCAGGGGTACCATTCACTCAAACGTGTCGGTTCTGAAGCATTCCTCGGACCGCTTGTCGCCCTTTCGCTCATCCGCGAGCTGGGCCCGGTCATCGCTGCCCTGATGGTCACCGGCAGGGCCGGGTCTGCGATCACTGCTGAGATCGGAGTGATGCGGATTTCGGATCAGATTGATGCCATCGAGCTCATGGGCCTCAATCCGATGCGATATCTGGTAGTGCCGAATCTGATCGCAGCCATCATCAGCATGCCTCTCCTGGCGGTCATATTTGACCTTGTCGGGATCTATGGCGGCTACCTCGTCGGCGTCAAAATCCTTGGACTGAGCACTGGCACCTACTTCGGCGAAATCACAACCTATCTCGATCTTGAAGACATTGTGGGAGGACTTTACAAAGCCCTGAGCTTCGGCGTCATCCTCGCCTGGATCTGCTGCTTTAAAGGCTATTACACCTACTTTGGAGCAGAAGGTGTCAGCCGTTCGACGACAGAGGCAGTCGTCCTGACCTCAGTCCTTATTCTGGTTTGGGACTACTTTATGACCGCAGCGGTTTTCTGATGATTCAGATAGAAAACGTTCACAAAACTTTCGAGAGTCAGCCCGTCTTACGCGGCCTGTCATGTGAGGTAGAGAAAGGCGAGTTCCTCGCCCTCATCGGCATGAGCGGCTCGGGCAAAAGCGTTTTGCTGAAACACATCGCAGGCATGATTCAGCCAGATGAGGGCCGCATTGTCATGGACGGAAACGACATGTCGCACATTCGCGGACGTGCGCTTGAAGACTTGCGCAAGAGATTCGGCGTGGTCTTTCAGCACGGCGCCCTATTCGATTCATTGACCGTCTATGACAACATCGCTTTCCCTTTGCGTGAGAAGACGAAGATGCCCGAGAGCGAAATTCGCGAGAAGGTCTTCCAGCAACTCGATGCGGTATCTCTTAAGGACGCGGAAGAAAAGTATCCCGCGGAAATCAGCGGTGGAATGGCCAAGCGAACTGCACTCGCCCGGGCCCTGGTTACCGAGCCAGAGATCATGTTCTTCGATGAACCCACCACCGGCCTCGACCCGATTATTGCAAATTCAATCTTGAAACTTTTCAAATCCTGTCACGAACGATTCGGATTTACTGGTATTATAGTCTCTCATGATATCCCCGAGGTTTTTGAAATCGTTGACCGGGTCGCCATGCTGCACGAAGGGGTTCTCATAAAGGTCGCCGCGCCGGGAGAGTTCCTCGATTCGGAAGATGCCCTGATCAGACAGTTCATCACCGGCAGCACGGAAGGTCCGATTCAGGCAAACTGATCCCACGACATCCAACCCATGAAAAACTTCAAAGCAGAATTCTTTGTCGGTTTATTCGTTCTCGCAGGCGTCCTCTGTCTTGGCTATATGAGTATCCGGATGGCCCGCGCTGAAGTTTTCGGCGAGAAGGGCTACCCGGTACACGCACGATTCGGCAACTGCGGAGGATTGAAGAACGGCGCCTCCGTGATGATCGCAGGTGTCGAAGTGGGCCGGGTCAAGAGCGTGGTTCTGGATAAAGAAGAATTTCAGGCGCACGTCATCATGCTGCTGGACTCGGATCTGAAAATAGATGAAGAGAGTATCGCGTCTATAAAAACCAAAGGACTGATCGGAGAAAAATTCATCGACATCAGTGTCGGTGGAGCAGAGGACAACGTTGAACCAGACGGAGAACTCATCGACACACAAGATGCGATCGATATCGGAGATCTGATTTCCAAGTTTGTTCACGGAAAACTCTAAAGGAATCGAAATGCGTAAATTCACCTTC
>JASLXP010000808.1 GCA_030740295.1 Planctomycetota bacterium | reverse complement strand
ATTCGAGCAAGCTGGTCAAAATCCCCGCAGATACGCGTGGCGTGATGACCGTAGAAAGGGCCACTCCCAGGTATCGAAGCACAAACAGTTTTCTCTTTAGCGCCAAAAGCGGCGAGGAGGTCTCCATTCGAGTCCACCCGGGATTCGTCCGGAAAGCTACGGGAAAGTATCGAGTCCGAGCAATCGATACTGAAAAGCCCCTGGCCGAAGGAAAAGTCGAAGGCGACGAGCCATATGACCTCACTTACCGAAATCCGGATTTTGATGCAGCGGCTGGTCTTTCCCGATCATTGCCGATGATCACCTTCGAATGCGGCGGCATGGCCGAACGCATTGACTTCGGTAAAAGGCCACACGTCTGGGTGCTTAAGCGAGGCGGACGAGCCCACGTGATCGGTGGCACGGGCAGACAATTCTTCTTCGTTCCCAAAGGCACAAAAACGTTTGCCGTAGCCATGACAACCTCGGACGGATGGGGCCAAATGATCATACGTGACTCGGCTGGAGAGGCCGTTCTCGACAAGAAGGGTAACTATTCACCGGGCGAAGAGTTTGGCATCTCCGTCCCCCAGGGATCGGATGGCTCAGTCTGGTCTTTCCAGATAAGCCGTTGTGAAGACGCGGCAGGAATATATCTTCTCGGCGTCCCGCCATACGCGGCGGCAGGCCCGGAGGCGCTGCTCGTGCCCGCAGAGTGTCTCAAATGAGGATGACGTAATAAGTGATAAGTAATGAGTAAAAAGAGCGCGGCCTCTTACTCATTACTCATTACTCATTACTCGTTGCTCATCAAGAATGATCAAAGTCGGCATCATAGGCTCCACCGGAATGGTCGGTGAGGGCCTCATTCAAACCATCCTTGGCCATCCGCAGGCGAAGATAACATTCCTCGGCTCGCGTCATGCAGCCGGAAGAAACATCCAGGAAGTCTTGCCTAAGCTTCGCGGCACACTGGACCAGACCTGCGAAGAAGTCACTACCGAGGGCCTCATCGAAAGCTCGGACGTTGTCTTCCTGGCCAGCAAAACTCCTGAGGTCATGGCACTTGTCCCACCGTTGCTTGAAGCGGGCCGCAAGGTCATCGATATCGGTGCACAATTTCGAATGAAGTCGGCCGAAACCTATGAAGCCCATTACGGCACCGAACACCTCTGCCCTGAGCTCCTCGAGCGTGCCGTATACGGGCTTCCTGAGTTGTTTCGCGAACAGATCAAGGGCGCTGACCTGGTCGCCAATCCCGGCTGTTACGCCACCACTGCGATTCTGGCAATTGCGCCGCTGGTGGCCTCCGGGGTGGCCGCGGACGGGCCCATTCCAATTGACGCCTTTTCCGGGCTCAGCGGGGCCGGGCGTACCTACAACGAGACAAACCTGTTCGTTCACTGCAACGAAAACGTCAAAGGCTACAAACTCGGCACGCATCGCCACACGCCGGAGATGGAGCAGGTGATCGAAGAGGTCTCAGGGCGGCCGCGGCGGGTCATCTTTTTTCCGCACGTCGTGCCGCTGGATCGCGGCATCTATTCCACCAGTTTTCTCGATACCACCGAAAAGCTGGCGCAGGGCGATGTGCTGGCAATCTACAGAGACTTTTATGAGGGCGAAGCATTCGTCAGAATCACCGATGATCCCAGTCTGATTGATCTACAGGGGGTGCGTGATACAAATCTCTGCGACATCAGCATCTTCGCCGATCCGGGCTCCAATAAGGTCATGGTTTTCAGTGCTACTGACAACATGATTAAGGGCGCGTCGGGTCAGGCCGTGCAGAACATGAACCTGTTGTTCGGGATGGACGAAACAGCAGGCCTTCTCAATCGCAGATTCTTCTGATTCCTCTACCCGCCTGACAAGCTGCCAACCATGGGCTCAGAGATCCGTGAAGCCTGCGGGCTCTTTGGCGTCTGGAATATCCCGGACGCGGTAGAGCTCACATTTAAGGGCCTGTTCACTCTGCAGCATCGTGGACAGGAGGGTGCCGGCATCGTCAGCTCCAACCGCGAACGCCTGCGCATCCACCGGGGATTGGGCTTGGTCTCCGAGGTCTTCAACAGCGCCGATCTGGACCTGCTGAGCAACCCGATCGCCATCGGGCATGTCCGGTACTCAACGGCCGGTTCGCCGACCTTGCAGAATGCTCAACCCATCCTGGTGGATTACTGGCGAGGCCAAGTCGCGGTGGCCCACAACGGAACGCTGGTAAACGCACAGGTACTCAGGCGCGATTTTGAGGCAGCCGGATCAATATTTCAGACGACCAGCGATACAGAGACCATCGTCCACCTGATCGCCAGGCCGGGCTTTAATGAAAATCGGTCCGCCATTCTTCAAGCGGTTCAAGAGATAAAGGGCGCCTTTTGCCTGCTGATCCTCACCCCCCGTGAGCTGGTTGCCGTACGCGACCCGCACGGTTTTCGCCCCCTCTGTCTGGGCATGTTGGAAGGCTCTTACGTTGTGGCCTCTGAGACCTGTGCGCTCGATCTCCTGGGCGCAAAATTTGTGCGGGAGATCGAAGCGGGAGAGGCGCTGTTCATCGATGACTGGGGACTGGACAGCCGCCGTTTCGGTGAAACCCAGAACCATCGCGCCCAATGTATTTTTGAGAAGATTTACTTTGCCCGGCCCGATAGCCGCCTGAACGACGAAAGTGTTCACCTGTTCCGCCAGCGGCTTGGCCGGCAACTCGCACGCGAACATGAGGTGGACGCGGATGTGGTTTTCCCGGTGCCGGACTCGGGCAACTCCGCGGCCCAGGGCTATGCGCTCGAATCCGGCATACCTCTCGACCAGGGTTTCATAAGAAACCACTACGTGGGTCGCACCTTTATTGACCCCGATGCTAAAGACCGCGGCCGCAAGGTGAACATGAAACTCAATACGGTGGAAGAGGTGATCCGAGACAAGCGAGTAATCGTTGTGGATGATTCCGTGGTACGCGGAGTGACGACGCTCGAAAAGATCAAGCAACTCCGTGAAGTCGGCCCGAAAGAAATTCATCTGCGGGTCAGTTGCCCACCGATTAAGAATCCCTGCTTCTATGGGATCGATTTTCCGACGAAAGAAGAACTCATCGCTAACGAACGTGAGGTCGCCGATATCGCCAAGATGCTAGACGTCGACAGCATGGGCTATCTCTCTGTGGAAGGAATGCTTTCATGCGTTCCGGATGAACAGAAGGATTACTGCCACGCCTGCTTCTCTGGCGACTATCCCGTGCAGATCGATCCGAATCAGACCAAGGAAATGCTGGAACATCCGGAAGACCAGGATGACGCGGGCCTCTAAGCGACCCGCATGCATTTCTTCACAAATTCACCGATGTGCCCAATCGCTTCCCGCCCTTCCGGCAGCAGCGGCTCGTGTGACTGGAACACATGAAACATGCCCGGCCACACCTCGAGAGTAACATCGACACCTGCATCTTCGGCCTGGGCCGCGACCATGACACTGTCGTCGCGAATGATTTCGTGTTCACCCACCTGAATGAGCAGAGGCGGAATATCGGCGTAATCCCCGAAACCCGGGGAGACAAGGGGATGGCGCGCATCTGCGTCTCCCAGATACCGGTTCACGAAATCCGGCAGGCACTTCGGATGCATGATTGGATCGAGATCGCCTTCTGTTACGAGTGAATCGCCGGCCAGTGTGAGATCTGCAAAAGGCGAAATTGGAATTGCGCCAGTCGGCAGCGGCTTCCCCTCATCTCTCAGCTTCAACAGAGCAGCCAGGGTCAGCCCCCCTCCCGCGGAATCCCCGCTGATAAAGGTGGACTTTGCTTCTGACTGATGGTGCGGGCCGGACCTTTTCATCCACTCAAATGCACTCACGCAATCATCGAGACCGGCCGGAAATGGATGCTCCGGTCCTAATCGATAATCCGGCAAGAGAACCGCGCACTTTGCAGCAGCAGAGATTCGTGCAGCCAGTGCAAGATAATAAGCTCCCGATCCGGAAATGTACCCGCCACCATGGAGGTAGAGCATTCGGATGTCGGTATCTGTGCCATCAGCCATGACCCATTCAGAAGGAACTCCCGCTGCATCGACTTTCTTGAGCCGGACTCCCGGAAAAGTGGGCTCACGGCGCGAGCCCATGCCCTGGCGCAGGCCATCAAGATCGAAACCGTGCGTGCCGAATGACGGCGTTTCATGAAGTTTTTCGAAGTATGCACGACCCTCTTCAGACGCTTGCTTTCTCATGGGCTTGAAATAATGTCCCGGAGTGAATTTGACGCCACAGGATTAGATGATGAGCAAAGTAGCTGATTTAGACAACGGAGTCGCAGTTTATCAGGCGACAGACGAGCCTGAAGTGAAAGACAACATCTATTGTGAACGAAGCTACTGCTCGCCGGATTCCGAGGTCTTCATCTATCAGAGAAAAGTGGGTGACGACGCGCCAGTGTGGAAACATGAATCCGAGCTGGTTGCGTGCCATTTCGGTACTTGGGAAAAACAGGTTCTCGGCAGAGGGCATTCGTATCCGGAGATCAGCAGAGAGGGGAGTCTCTTCTACTGCAGGCCGGCGAAGAATGGAGAGCGTGAATTAGTGAAGATTGCGCTCGACTCGGGTGACCATCAGCTCATCCCGGTGGAAGGCCACGTGAGGCCGTACACCGGGATGACGATTTCGCCTGGCGAGAAGTCGCTCTCATATGGGATTCCCGTTGGTTTTGATCCGCAGATGTTCGGCGTCGAAGTGATCGATTTGCTGACCGGTAAGAAATGTGTGGTCTGCGAAGATCCTTACATCTGCAATCCACACACGCAGTTCGATCAGGTGGACGGCAATCTGATTCTCGTTCAGCAGAATCGTGGATGCGAATTCGACAAGGAAGGAAACAACATCCGCAACATTGGAGAAGAAGGTTGCACCCTGTTCGTGGTGGACGTTCGTGACGGAATTACCACGCCGCTGCTTGTCGGCCCCCCGCACACAAACAGTTGCACGGGTCACCAACAGTGGATTGGCGACACCCTCGAAGTTCTTCTGTCAATCAGCGGAACCTGGGACGATGGCAGCCGGGAAGGAAACCTTCTGGCCGCGTATCCCGGCAAGCGGCCCAGAGTGGTAGCCGAGGGCCATCGTTTCAGTCATGTCCACGCGTCCAATTGCGGCCGGTACTTTTGCTGCGATGTAGCATCCAGCAAAGAGATCTATGTCGGTTCCATTCAAGCGGGCCGGTGCGCGCTCGTCTGTCCCTTCGGCCCCGACCCGGAAGATGTGTACAGAATGTATGGGCAGAGCAGCCACGCTCATCCCTACCTTTCGCCGGACTTGAAGTGGGTTGTATTCAACTCATGCCGGACAGGATGTCCTGAAATCCACGTTGCCTCCCTGCCGGATGGTTTTCTTGATGCGTTGCTGTGAGCCGTAACTCCCACGGCAGCCTTAGGATGCAATCGAGGATGGAGTCCAGCGTTCCTTCCGCAGCCTGTGGCCAACATGAAACGAACCAACGCGCTCTTCATCGCAGGACTGTTTGCGGTCTTTGGAGTACTTTATCAGATCAGACTGCGAAAACTCAGGTCCATTGGACCAGCGTCTATCTCGCCGCGCGCGGCAGGGCCGGCCTCGTGGATCTCAAGGGCTATTTTTAGGCGAGTGAGATCCAGTGCACTACTCATAATAGATAGATATATCTCTCATCTCACTGAAATCACCGTCCCCTCTTACTTCATTTCTCCGACATTCCAAAATTCCACCATTCCATCGTTCCACGACTCCTGAATCCTGCGTCTCTTAAATCCCTCCCAACTCATCTGGGGGCTGCTGATCGTAGTCCCTATCATCCTTTATCTCTTCAGGCGCAAGCCGAAGACGGTGCCGGTGAGCACGCTGCTCTTTTTCAAAGCGCTCGCGCGTGAGCATCAGGAATCGGCCTGGCTGCGCAGATTGAAGAGGCTTTTGTCGCTGCTTTTGACTCTCCTGGTAATCGCTGGTTCGGTCAGCGCGCTTTGCCGGCTGGTGATGGCGCCGGGGGCCGGAGCCCTGCGGAGCATCGTGATCGTGATGGATACCTCGGCATCCATGGCCGCACTGGATGGAGATGGGCGCGACAGGCTTGCCGCTGCAAAGCAAAGGATCGGGGCAAGAGTGGATGGCCTTTCCGCGGGCATCAGTGTGATGGTGATGACTTTCGATCGGCGGCCTGAGATTGTCCTGCCTTTCAGTCTCGACCGGCGTGAGATTCACCGCGCGCTGTCTTCGATTCAGGTCCGTCCGATCGAGGGCAACCCGGAGCGGGCCGTGCAGCTCGCGGAGCGAATGGCCGCGCTGGAAACTCCATCCGCCATCTGGTTCGCTTCGGACGAGGATTTTGCGGTGAGAGAGGACGACAGCGAAGCCACTCATGCAGCGAGAGAAGAGAATGCCATCGTTACGAATTTCAATGTTGGCCTCGCCACGGCCAAAAACGTGGGCATCACAGCCTTCAGTCTGCGACAACTGCCTCTCGCACGGGGCAAGTATGAAGCCTTCGTTCAGTTGCATGCCGCGTCTGAAGAGCCAGTCGATGCTAAGCTCGAGGTCCGGGTGGACAACCGCCTGCTCGGGCTGCGGAGTATGACGATCGAGCCTGGCGGAAAACAGAAACTCATGATCCCAATCGACGCCAACGAAGGCCGCGAGCTTTCACTGATCGCCAAAGCGGAAGACGACGTGTTGGCTTCCGACAATCATCTGTATGCGCGAATTCCGGAGCTTCGACCCATCCGAGTGCTGTGGATTACGGAAGCGGAAAACCCGTTCACCCAATTGGCGTTGACGACACTCGGCAAGGAAAGCGACATCGATGTCTTCCAGGCTGGGCCTTCCGCCTGGCCGTCCAAGGAAAAAATGGATGCTGTGATTTTTGATGGCTGGCTTCCGGAAAAGTGGCCCGACCAACATGCGTGCGTGGCGATCAATCCCCCGTCCTCCCTGGGCCCCATTCATGCCGCCCCACTCGAGAGAACCGGGTTGCCTGTAGAGAACATCCGCACCACCGGCGAGCATCATCCCCTCTTGTTCGGCCTGGCAAGCGGGAGGGTCGCGCTTACGCAGACCTCCATTCTCGAAACCGGGGGCCCCCTCGAACCGCTCTGGGTTGGGCCTTCAGGGCCGCTGCTCGTGGCGGGTGAAGTGCGCGGCCAGCGGATCGTCGTGATGGGATTCGATCCGGAAAGCTCGGAGCGGCTGCCCTTCACTGCCTCGTACCCGCTCCTGATTGGAAATGCGCTTTACTGGGCTGCCGAGCCGGCCATTGAGGAGGGCAACACCAATTACAGAACCGGCAAACTCGTGAAACTTGAAGGGAAACAGTTGAAGTGGACGATTCCCGATCTGCACAAGCGCCTTGAATCTGAAATAACGCTCGAGGGGCCATGGACGGAACTCCAACGCATCGGGCTCTGGCAGACGGAGACCGGAGAATCCGGCAGCGCCTCTTTACTTTCACGGCGTGAAACGTTAATCGTTAAACAGGAGTCGGAGCATTCAAAGGAAACCGATAACCAGACATCCGCATGGTTCAGCGGAGATCTTTCTGCCTTCATGCTCTGGTGCGTTCTCTTAGTTTTCGTCGGCGAGTCATACCTTTTCCACCGCCAGGGAGTGTATTGAAGAATGGCTAATGGTTGATGCGTTCATGCATTCACTTTTCACCATTCACCATTCACTTTTCACCATTCACCATTCACCATCCCCATGGACTGGGCACAGCCACACATCCTGCTGCTCCTTCTGCTTGTGCTGCCGCTGCTCTGGTGGCTGCAACAGCGGTCCCTGCATCCCATGTCGCCTCGACGACGGCGTGCACTGTGGATGGTTCGTTCTGTGCTGACAGTTCTGCTTCTTCTCGGTCTCGCCGGGCCGGCCTGGGTGCTTAAGACCTATGAGCAGTCGGTCATCTTTGTGATGGACCACTCGCAGAGCCAGGGCAAATCGGGAGTCGAGAGCGCGTTCAAGCGGGCGAATCAACTAGCGGAGACTTTGCCCCGCAACACCTCGATTGGCTTTGTATCCGCGGGCCGCAGCACAAAGGTGCTGCAAGTGCCAGAGCTGGGACACGAACCGAAAGAGCCGAATCTCGAAATCATCGAAACTGACGGCGCGCAATCAGACCTGGCATCCGCGGTTGCCATGGCACGGGGGCTGTTCCCTCCTGCCACGTCTCGCAGGCTCGTACTGTTGACCGATGGAGTCCAGACCAGGGGCGATCTTGAAAGTGCGGCCCGGGATGCTTCCGTCGCCGGCATCACGATTGATGCAGTTCCTGTTGCCGGCGAAGCCAGGCCCGACGTTCGTGCCATCCGGCTGCGCAGCAGTCATTCAAGATTGCATGAAGGCGCGACCCTTGCGCTGCACGCAGACATCGAAAGCTCGCTCGACGGCAAAGGAAGGATTCGACTCTTTGAAAATGGCATCGAGGTCGAAGAGCGTGCGCTGGATGTGAAAGTGGGCGACCAGCGGAGCCTGCTGTTCCGTCGCACGCCCGACCAGCGCAACCTTTACACGTATCGGGTAAGGCTTGAAGGCTTCGAGGGCGACGCCATTCCACAGAACGATGAGGCCATGACGCTCGTCGATGTCCGCGGCCGGCCTTTCCTTCTCTATGTCGAGGGAGAAAGGGAAGAGGCCCACTACCTGGCCAACGCGATGGAGAGCGAAGGCATACGTCTGCAGGTGCGGCCGGCGCATTCGATACCGGAATCGCTGCAGGAACTCGCCGGGTATGACGGCATTATCCTGTCCGACCTTGCCGCGCGATTCCTGACCGGCAAACGAATGTCGCTGATGCGCGACTATGTGGAGCAACTTGGTGGAGGCTTCCTGATGATCGGAGGCGCGAGTTCCTTCGGTGTGGGCGGTTATTATCGGACGCCTATCGAAGACATCCTGCCCGTCAAGATGAAAGCACCCGACACCGAGGAACGCGTCTCTACCGCCCTTGTGCTGGTGATCGACCGTTCGGGATCGATGTCCGGTCAGAAGATTGAGCTCTGTAAGTCAGCGGCCATTTCAACGGTCGAGCTCATGAGCAGTAAAGACTACATCGGCATCGTCGCTTTCGATTCTCAGGCCAGGTGGATCGTGCCGATCACCAAGGTCAAATCCCCAAGCTCGATCAGCAGCCAGATCTCGACCATCAATGCCGGCGGCGGCACTAATATCCATCCCGGCATGGTCGAGGGCCGCCAGGCCCTCAACAGCGTGCGGGCCAAGGTCAAGCACATGATCGTTCTCACGGACGGTCACACCGGCGGCTCAGGCTACCAGGCGCTCGCCGCGCAGATCCACTCGGAGAAGACGACCATCTCGACCGTCGGTGTCGGCGGCGGCGCGGACATCGGGCTGCTGCAATCCATCGCCGCGGCCGGTGGCGGGCAGTTTTATCAGACCACCGATCCCTCCACGATCCCGCGCATCTTTACACAGGACGCGATGGTGCATATGAAAAAGATGGTACGGGAAGAAGCGTTCAAGCCGCGGCAGGTCGAGCGGCATCCCATGCTTAAAGGCTGGGACAGCTCCAAAGCGCCGGAGCTCCTCGGTTACGTCAAAACGAATCGCAAGGCCACCGCCCAGGTGCCGTTGGTGACCGACCTCGGCGATCCGCTGCTTGCCCACTGGCGTTACGGGCTCGGGAAGGTCACAGCGTTTACCTCTGACTGCAAATCCCGATGGTCGTCACTGTGGCTTACCGGGTGGCGCGATGGCTACAGCCAATTCTGGGCCCAGGTCCTCCGTGAAATGGCGCGTCCGCCGCAGGGCCGCCTGATGGACATCCGCCTCGAAGAGCGCGGCGGCGAGGCCCGCATCATCGTAGACCTTCTTGAAGACGCGTCCCAGTTCAAGAACAACGCAACCGTCGAGGCCGACATCTACATGGTGCCGGCAAATTCATTCGGATCGAGCCTCAAGGAACTCGCGCACAAGAAACTCGATCAGGAAGGCCCGGGCCTCTACACCGGCCAGTTCAGTACCGATGAACCCGGCGTCTATCTCGTCCGTGCCCGCTCTGGCGCGGACATGGTTTCAGCCGGCCTGGTGCACAACCCGTCATCGGAATCCGCCACCGGCCGGGTGAACCGCCAGCTCCTCGAAAAGGTCTGCGAGCTCACCGGCGGCCGCATCCTCGAAGAGAACGAAGTCAAACTCCCTCCCATCCCCGCCGGACAGGCCAGCTACGTTGAACTGACGCCGTACATACTCAAGATCATGCTCCTCCTTTTCATCGCGGATATTGTAATCCGACGCTGGGAAAACGTGGCCGGCATGATCGAATGGGCGAAAGAGCTCGCAGGGAAGTGATGGAGCTTCGGAATGATGGAATGGTGCTAATCCCCATAGCCCCCTATCCTCGTCTGTCCGAATCCTCCGAGAATTCTCTTTCTCTTCCCGAACGTTTTGAAAACAGGGATTCCTCTCACGCATAATTGGCAGGCCACTATCCAGAGCGAGCAATCCTTGAGAGCGAACAGCTTCACAATCAGTTTCCTGTGTCTGGCGAGCAGCCTTAATACGCTGCATTCAGAACCCGCGCTGCCGGAATGGTGGGATGCCATCGAATGCAAACTGGTACGCAAGGATTCATGGTACGACACCGAAGACGCGGCTCCCAAAGCGCCGGAAGAAAAGGTGGCTGCTGCGCGATTCAAGATAAAGCTCAACGCACAACTGATGGAGCTTCATGCCAAAGAGCCTGCACGCTGTGCGGAGGGCCGGATCAGGATCGCCGAACTTTACGGCGAGCTCGGCGACAAGTTTCGTGCCCTGTATCACTGGGGGCGCATCTGGATCGACTACCCGGAAGACAAATACCCCGCGTACGCACGAGTTCGAAAACAGGCGGCAGACACCGCGCTCAAAATTCTCGGCGACCAGGACGCTCCTTTCGAACAGGCGTTTTGGATCGAAAAGTGGCTGAAGGCATCGGGCAAGGAAGCAGCGCCTGGAGAGGCGGCGAAGCGATTGCTCACGCTGGCGAAAGCGAAAACCAACCTGTTGCAGACAGACGCTGCCTTGGCCTTGTTCAGCCAGGCCGAAGAAAAGGCAAAGGGCGATAAGGCCCTGAGCGCCGAGATTCTTTTTGCGAAGGCTTGGGCCCTCAATCTTGACGGCCAGACTGCCCAGGCCACTCGCATCGTTTCCGATTACATGGGCACGACGTCCAGTTGGGGATCAGCGTGGTATCGGGCCCGAAGCGAGCTCAACTCACTCGGCACCGCGCAGGGCAGCCGCGCTATTCCGCCGGAATCTCTGGAGCACAACGATCGCTACCGGGAAGCCCACCGCCTCACCGAAAGCGGGCGCAACGACAAGGCCCTCAAAGAATTTCTCCGAGTGGTCGAAGACTATCCGCACGCAACCGCGCGCAGGGATTACCGCCATGTCCAGGGCCTCACGACAGCCACTCTGGAGCGCATCAATCAACTCCCCGTCACACTGAAAGAAGATTACCATCGCTGGGCAGCATCCCGTCTCCGCCGCGTGCTTCGTAACGCGGGTAAAGATCGCGACATCGTCCCTCTCGCCCGGGCCATCCGATACTTCGGCCAATCTGAAGACGTCGCCCCCATCCGAAAAGCGCTCGCATCGCTCCTCCTCGAACAGGGCCGCGCCACCTTCGCACGTCACGTCTGGCCCCCCCTCGCAGAACTCCTGCCTCCGGCCTCCCACACCCCAACACCCTCACCCCAGCACCCGCCCAAACTCTCTGCCACGCGCATCATCGATCTCGCGATGAATGCGCTCACCTCGGATGACGTACTCCGCAGCCGCGGCGCCGGGCATACTTATCATCCCATGCTCGGCAGAATGTCCGGCGGCACGCTCTTCTTTCACCATCTCACCGGAGTGTTCGGGGTAGATGCAAACTCCGGAAAACTTCGCTGGACCTACGGGCCGCAGCGGAAGGCACAGGAAGCCCCGATGAAGTTGCGGAGCTATCGGGGCCGGGTTTACGAGGGCCTGGATCTGTTTGAGACCGCTGTCGATGGCCGAACCGTTCTGTGCCGGCAGGGCTACGTTGCGCCATCGGATGGCGGCCTGGCCTATTGCATGCGCGCCTTTGATGCACCCACGGGACGGCTGCTCTGGAGTACGGAAATGGATACGGACGACTCCACCTTTATCGCGTCCGAGGCAAAATTGATCGACGGCATCGCGTTCTATCACGAAGCTCAGATGGAAGAGCCCTTTGGCGTCTTCGTTGTCGCGCGCAACGCACGCAGCGGGAAGGTCATCTGGCGGTCCAGTCTGGGAACAGGCATGGGACAGTTCCGTTCAGACTGGTGGCTCCGGGTTGATCCGCGTTCGAAATCCGCGCCGCCGGCCTATCACGAGGGACTCCTTTACTCGGCCACCAATTTCGGTTTCATCGCCGCGCTCGACGCGTTGACCGGCGACCTGCTCTGGACGCACGAGTACGACCGCGAACATCCTGGTTATTCGTCCTCGGCGAGAATCTACATTGCGGTCCAATGCCAGGCTCCCCTCGTGGATGGCCGGTATCTCGTTTTTCGGCCACGGGACACGAGCAAAGTTTTCTGTGTTGATATCGAGAAAAAAACGCTCAAGTGGCAGCTACCGATATCCCGCTCCGCTCAAATCGCGGGAGTGCATAACGGCGGAGTGATGGTTGCCGATGAATACATACGTTCATTTGATCTCGCGACCTGTTCACTGCGGTGGAAATCGTCCGAGCCCCTCCGCTCGCTCGGCCGAGCCTTGCTGGCAGGAGAGTCGCTATTCGTACCGACCGCGAAACAACTGGTCGAAATCGCCGCGGCCACCGGAAACATCAAGTCCCGCCATGAGTGGAGCAAACCGGGCAACCTGGCATTGTCCCGCAGGGGCGAGGCGACATCGCTCGCGCGCTTTTCTCTGGACTCCGTGGATTGGCTTGGCCAGGCAGACAGCTCGACGACGCAACCGCAAAAGACAGCACAGCCGGCTAAACCGCTCCTCAACGAAAAACCATTTCGGGAGCCTTTCGGCATCCTTTGGAACGAAGAAAGAAATCATCCTCGACTGCTGAAAGTCGGCCCCGACCTCGGCACCGTTTACTACACCGCGGAAGGAAAACTCTTCTGCGAATCAGCCGGATTGCACCGACAGCTTCTCTGGCGGGTCCCTCTCCGGTCTCGGGTTTATCTCTCGAAATCCATCGGTAATCGTTTGTACCTTGTTACCCGATCCGAGCTGCGATGCCTGGATGCGCTCAAGGGAACGGACCTCTGGCGATACCGCATTCCCGATATGGAAAGAGCAGTGCAGCGCCGGGTTGCATTCACCGCGGATCACGCGGCCTTCCTTCACCGTGGCGAAAGCAGCAGCGTGACGCTGCTGAATGCGACCACCGGTGAAAAACTGTGGCAGGCTACTCGACGGAACCACAGCTTTGCTGAGGTCCACATTCTCAAGGACGTTGTGGGTGTCGTGGGGCAATCCGGTTCGAGGGCGGTTCAATGGTTTCCTTACCGCATCAAAGACGGGAAATTGGGAACGCCCGTCGTTCTGGAGCGTGCCGTAAAAGATGTGCTGGTGGTCACTGACGGCGAACGCCTCATCTCTGTGCCGCCCGTGGGCGGTGTGGCACGGGGTATAGATATCGTCGATGGCGAAGAGCTCTGGCTTGCCGAAATCCCCGTCGCGCCCAAGGACCGAAAGGTGAGCCTCCGCCTCACCGAAGATTATCTGATCGTTGAAGCCCCGTACAACTCCAAACAGAAGGTCGGATTGACCGTCGTGGAGACCGAAGACGGCCAGGAGGTTTTCCGCGGGTCCGGCGGGCAATCGATCCTGAAAGGCGACCTGCTTTATCGACTGGTTGAAGGGGAAATTCATGCCACCGAATACGGCATGGAATCGGACGCGTGGGACGCCTATCTCGAGAGTCCCGGCAGCGGCGCCCAACTCCTGTGGGCGGGCGATCGGCTGCTCGTGCTGAGCTCCCGCCATGCCTACAGGAAGGACTATCGAACTCACGATCTCATGCACGTGGTCCCACTGAAAAACGCCGGCTCCATCGAGCCCTTTCTTCTTCCCGGGGAAGGGCTCACCGGAGCGCACTATGCCGGCGGAGTCCTTTACATTACCACCTCACGCGCCATCTACTGCCTGGCGCCGATGTCTGCCTCCACTGATGAACATCCGGTGCGTTCCATTCTTTCGGACAGACAGTACGACGCGACTACCATGGGCTCACTCGCGCAGATGGACGGTCTCCTGAATGAATGGCGCGATACCGAAGCTATCGAGCTGATCGGCGAGACGGTGCAGGCGAAAGTCTATCTGAGATGGGATCAGGCCAACGTCTACCTTGCCGCGGAAGTCGATGATGCACGCCACGCCAATACCCAGGGCCGGCAGATGCTCTGGCGCGGCGACAGCATCGAAATCGGCTTCGACAGCCTTCATAACGACCGCACGACCATTGAAAACACCTTCGATGATTTTCGTTTCATCCTCGGCCTTGGACGCCATGGCCCGGAGCTGTTTTCAGAACCGCAGACCGCGGCGCGCCAACTGAAATTCGCCATCAAGCGAACGCCCCTCGGAAAGACTGTTTACGAACTGGCGATGCCCTGGAAGCTTCTGCGTCGAGACTACCGGCTCCGCCCCGGCTCGCGAACCACCATGGGCTTCAACGTTGCCGTCAACAATCTAAGAGACAACGGCACGGTCGAGACAACCGCCTGGACCCCCGGGCTCACCGGAATGGCCGATACGAAACAATTTGGAACCGTGCGATTCCGGGAGCTGCGGCCCGAGCTGCTCGCCGAGTATCGCGCGCTCATCGATGCGGTCCCGGATGCGCCAGAGAGCTGGGGTCTCTTGCAGCAGATTCTAGCCACTTACAGAGGCGTGACTCACGAACGCCAGCGGACAGGGGAATACGAAAGTTTCGTTCGCAAGCATCCCAAATCTCCTCACGTTTCAAAAGCGCTTACCGAGCTGGAACGCCTTTATTCCGCGGCCGAAATCAGGAACCCGAGAGAGGCATGCGAGAAGTTGATCGAAACCGCAGGCGTTTCTGAAAAGGAGGCCGGCGAATTTCGCGGCCAGAAAAAGTTTGTTCAGTGGATTTACATCGACCCCAAAGACGCGGTCTATGAAGTCATGCTGGAGTTCAAGACCAAGGCCGGCTGGAAGCATCGCGCCTACTGGGGACAGGACATCCTGCGCATCGGCAACCCCGGCACAAACTCGAGACGATACGCGGGACCGCTGCCAAAAGCCGGCGCCTGGCATAAGCTCGAGCTCCCGCTCAACGTCCTCGGCCTGGAGGACGAGACACTTCTCGGCATCGCATTCAACACATGGGGCAGCAAGGTCATTTTTGACAGCACTACCATCGTGACGGCTAAAGGCGAAAAAGTCTTGATCGACGATGAGCTCCCCCGTGGTTTCGGACCGACCAAATCTTCCTGGCGCAAGAGGTGGAAGCCGTGGAAATGGTTTCGTACGCCGGTTCATTCAGGTCGCATGTCTCACGCCAGCATGCCAAAGAAAAAAGAGCCTTATTACAACTATGCGATGGAAGCCGTCGCCGAAGGCCGCTCCCTCTACGAGCCTGAACGGACCCAGACATCCGAAGGCGCCGCCGGCAGTATCGAAGTTTATCGCAAGGCCGTCGCAGCGATGCCGGGCTCGAAGCAGGGCTGGAATTTCTTCCAGAAAATTCTCGACGCGTACCGTGCCAGGAAAGATCAGCCCGGTCTGAGAAAAGAGCTGGAGTCCTTTGTCCGCAGTCATCCGGCCTGTTCGAACACCTCTATCGCCCTCGCCGAATTGAAAAAGGTCGTGGATGCCTCCGGCGGTGACGGGCTCTTCGTCGCCGGCCAGTTGATCCGGCAGGCGAAGGTCAGCAGTTCCGAATCGCTCAAGTTCTATTCACCCACGGCAAGGCCTTGGACTTCGTGGAACCTGATCGGCCCGTTCGAAAACCCCGGCGGGCGCAAAATGAAATCGGCCCTCGAAGTCGAAAAGAAACTGGACGCCATTGCCAGGTACCTTCCCTCCGGCAAGCCCGCTCCGGAGAATCCGGATCCGAAAAAAGAGAAGAAAGGCGAAATGGGCAGTGCAAACAAGCCGGTCGAGTGGCGTGAAGCTGCCGCATCACAGGACGGCATCATCGATCTGGCAAAGCTGGTCAGTACGGCCGAAGAGGCCATCGCCTACGCGCTGACCCGGGTGGAATCGCCCGCGGCCATGAGCGCCTCCCTCTTCATCGGCGCAGAAGAAATCGCCACGGTTTTCGTAAACGGCGAAAAAGTCGCTAGCGAAGTTGGAGGCGGTGCCATCAAAGATGCGAACGCAGTTCCGATCAAACTCGAGAAAGGCAAGAACACCGTTCTCATCAAAATCGGCACCCAGGGCGGCGGCTGGCGTTTCATCGCTCGTTTCGGATATCCCGATGGCCGGCCGCTGGAGCTGAAGGTGTGGGAGAAGAAGTGAAGCCGAAAGTCACCGATTGATGACATCGACCTGTTGATATCCGCCAGCGCTATCGGTCAGTCTTGTTCTTGACCGTGAGAGGTGCGGGCCGTGTCGGTGATCTTGGTCGTTGCGTTTTGAGATGAAATGATGAATTACCGACTGATGAGTTCAGCCATCATCGCCGCCACACTTTTCGGCTGCGGCCGACCTGACCCCGCCCGGCCCGTCGAGTGGAAAGTGCCTGCTATCCGCTACGAAACGGGGAAGGAAATCATCTATTCGGGGAAGGTCGGCCGCAGCAAGTTCGGAGGATATGCCATCCAGAACTTGAATGTGCTTCCTATAGCGGTGCATCTGCAGGACACCCAAGACAGTTCTGCTTTCACGGTCGGCGAGACCGTCGCGGTTCGTGGTATCCTCCGAAGAAAGACGATCGGCTCCGATGACCCGAAATCCCAAGTACTGAAGCAGGACCTGTTCTTTATGGCCGAATACAAGGTCCTCAAGCAAAACAACGGATTTGAATGACAATTTTCAGGGGCGAAGCCCCGGTCGTTTACCTAGCCCAGCCCAACGGGCTGGGTTTAGAGAAGGATTGCCATTCAGGGGCAACGCCCCGGCCAATTGCAGCAGGTTAGTTAGTCGTGCAAATGATCGGGGCGTTGCCCCTTTGATTGTGCTTCATTACTTCTTCCCAGCCCGCCGGGCTGGGCTAGGCAAACCGGCGCGGGGCGTTGCCCCTGAATTCCGTAAAGACACCCCCGTCTTGACCTACTAACGACCCCAGGGCGCGAGCGGCATTCCACCCAGCTTGGGTATTGCGACGTCTCGCCGTAGACTTGGCGACCAAACGTCGCACAGAGCATAGATATTTCACATTTGAAGTTCCCTTCCTTTTCATCAAACAACCATGCGAACAACAGATCTGGATACACCCGCGCTGCTGTGCGACCTCGATGTGCTCGATGCGAATCTGTCCCTGATGGCGGACCGATGCCGTTCGCTGGATATCGCTCTGCGTCCACACACCAAGTCTCACAAGATTCCAGAAATAGCGCATCTTCAGATCGCGCACGGTGCGAAAGGGATCACCTGCCAGAAACTGGGCGAAGCGGAGGCGATGGCTGCCGGGGGCCTCGATGACATATTCATTGCCTACAACATCGTGGGAAGCGCGAAGACGGAGCGATTGGCCCGTCTGGCAAAGTCGCGAAAGATCCGCGTCGCCGTCGATTCCGCGGTAACCGCCGAAGGGATTTCTGCCGCTGCTGTCGAGCTGGGCGCCTCAGTTGAAATCATCGTCGAGCTGGACACGGGAAGCCATCGATGCGGTGTTCAGAGCCCGGCAGATGCTGCCGAGCTTGCGAAGCGAATCGTGGCGCTGCCGGGCCTGCAATTCATGGGAGTCATGACTTATCCCAGCCGTGAAACAGCGCGCCCATTCATTGATGAGACAGTTGACGCCCTGTCCGCCTCAGGGATTGAATGCAAAGTCATCAGCGGGGGAGGGACCGGCTCGGAAGCGACATCCAAAGCCCTGGGATGCACGGAAACCCGCAGCGGCTCTTACGTGTGGGAAGGAGGCACGCGGGTCGGGCAGACCTCCGATCTGTCCCCGGAACGATGTCCGGTGCGTCTGCTCTGTACCGTTGTGAGTACATCGGTTCCCGGTCAGGCGGTCCTCGACGCAGGCAAGAAGGCGCTTACAGCGATGTCTGATTCCCCGTTTGGGCTCATCATTGAGCAGCCGGCCGCGAAGATCAGGGGCATGTCCGTAGAACACGGTCATGTGGATATCAGTGAATGCCCGGCTGAAATCCGCGTCGGTGATCGGCTGTCAGTCATACCAAAACACGGCGGGATGACGACGAACCTGCATGACACGATGTACGGAGTGCGGGGCGAGACTGTTGAGACGATCTGGAAAGTCGCAGGGAGAGGGAAATCTCAGTGAGGTAGCCCACGTCAGAATGTTCTCTGCCGTGCGAGCGTGACGGTCCGCCTTGCGCGGACCACAGACAAGAGAGTGTGACTCCCATTCATTCCACAATTAAGCAAGGCACAATGAATCTGATACAGATCACCAGGTCCTCGCTCCTCTTTCTATCCTGCCTCCTCGCCGTCGGCCAAAGCTTATCGCTCGCAGAGCCTTTCATGGGGCGGGAGAAGCACGTCTCTCGTGAGATCACCGATTACATCGGCTGGCACTGGCAGGAACATTTCATCTACTGGGACCTTGACTTTCCGGAGAAGGAAAAGGTCCGGCCGGACTCCCTGGTCGTCGAATCGGATGGCGAGCTGGTGCCCTCGCAGCTCTCTCATTTGAAAATCAAGCGTGGCAGACTGCTCGCCTGCCGTGTGCATCTGCAGGCAAGCGTTCCTTCTTTGAAGAGGAAGGTGTGGAGGATCTGGTACAGCCGAAAAAAACAGCCAACGCCGGCTATGGCTTCCGAAATAAAAGTCGACGCAGGCAAAGACCAGATCGTTATAGCGAACTCCAAGGTGTCGCTGAAACTGCTGGCCGGCAAGTGGCAGGGAGAAATGCCGGGCCGCGATTGCCCCGGGCCGGTCGTGGGCATCCAGTCAATAAAGGCAGAGGGCCCATTCCAGTGCCGCAGCGGTTTCAGAACTGACCAGGCTGTTCTCGAATGGAAGGCTCGGGTGGTGGAGCAGGGCCCTCTCTTCGTTGACTACCTCGCAGAATTTCGTTTCCAGACCGCTCCGAAAGAGCGGCAGCATCCGATGGTGGCGCGAAAGCCGGAGCAGGGCGCTTTCTATACCTTTCGCCTACGCCTGTATGCGGGCAAAGAACACGCGCTCATCCAGGAAGATTACGGGGGGCTGGCCAGGAATGATTCTCTCTTCATATCCTTTTCCGATGGTTTTCAGCCCACATCGAGTAATGCGGTCAGGGAAAATTCCAGCGAGAAGACCTACCGCATCCAGCGTCCCGAAAAACCGCACACCTTTTTCATCATCCCCTGCTGGCATGTAAACGCCGATTACAACGGCCCCCGCACGGACTGGTTTGGTTTCTACAACGAAACGGACAAGGACTACCTCGGCATATTTCGCATCGACGGAAACCAATGGAAGTACCCGGTCTTCAACACCGTGCGGGCAGTGGATTCAAAGGACGGCGTGCGAGCCGAATTCCCCATTATGGCCGGGCACCGCCGATGGGGGCTCTTCGCCGGGACGAAGGACGAAAACATCGGACGGATGAGCTACAACTGGCGCGCTTTTCCGCGGGTCAAAAAAGCGAGGATTCACCAGGCCATTCAGCGGGAGAGCGAGTTTCCGCTTCAGATTGTGAAGGACTGGATTCTCGGTCACGGCGAACCGGGTGAGCCGGTGCCGCTTACGATGCGGATGCCGATCCGGCCGGTGAATCGCGTACTGCACAATGGATTTTCAGACAACGAGACCGCGCCCCCTGCGCTTGTGCGATTCATGCGCGAATTTCTGCTGAAATACCGGGGCAAATTCCTGGATGAGAAAAACAAGACGACCGATGCGCTCATTCTTTTCTGGGCCTACACCATGTGGGATGAAGAGTATTACGAATGGCGGCGTTTCCACCTGAGCTATGGCGATCCGGAAAGTATCAAGCACCTCTACGGCAAGGGCGTGCCGAACTTCAATACCGACCGGTACAGTTGTGTGGCCTTCGCCGCGCTTGCCCTGCCCGACCATCCCCTTGCGGCCGAATTCATCAAGCACGGCAAGGAACAGATGAATCTTCAGTTCCGGGAGTTCTTTTATGAAAGCGGTGTGTACCAGGAAGGCGGGGACTATTACGCGCACGTCCTGAATCTGTTCGCCGATATGTTTCGCATCTATAAAGACTCGTTTGGCATCGACCTCTTCAGCAGCCGTGAAGGCTACCTGCCCCGTTTCAAGAAGACCTTTGCCGCGTTCTGCAATCTTCAATTTCCCAGCGGGAGAATGCCGGTCATGGGCGACGGGGGAATGGGGGCCAATCCGTCGCACGGACTCGCTTCCTGCGCCAAGACTGCCCCCTACTATGAAGCGACCGATCCCCAGTTTGCCGAACATCTGCGCTGGTGCGCCAACCGGTGGTTCAAAAAGCCGGGCGGTAAGCCGCTGCCAATGGAAAGCATCAACCTCGACCCTACCGGTCTCGTATTCCGTGCGGATTTCAACACGCCCCGTGAAACGATGCTGCTCTTTCGCGTGGGGCCAACGTGGAGCCACTGGCACATGGACCAGGGGCAGGTGCAGGGGGAGATCCTCGGCGGGAAAGCTGCGCCGGTCCGGAGCACCTGCAGTGGCGCGCACAATCATATTGCCGCGCGCAGCCCGCATCAGACCATCGCCATCGGTGGTGAGGTCCCGCAAGGGGGAAACGTTGAGCGTTTCGACACTTCCGATTTCGCAGACCTGGGAATCGGACGCATCCATTCCCGTGATAGAAAAAGCTCTGTGCGGAGGCACGTCCTCTTCCTTCGCAACGATTGCTTCCTGATTTACGACCAGCTCAATTCGAGCAAACCTTCTCACTTTCAGTCCGAGGGATTTGACCCGAAGTATTTCCGCTTCATCGACGGAGGCGGAACTGACCGCGCACTGGGCAAGCCCTATCGATCCATCCTCGACTGGACGGGCCGGAAAACCGAAATCCTGGAGGGTGGCAGATGTATCCTTGTCACCAAAGACGATGAACGTGATTTCTGCTTTATGCTGGATAAGGCGGGGAAGGTGTCGGTAAAAGGAGTCGAGTTCGAGGGTCGATACGGGGTGATTCGGATGAAGCCGGGCCGGATCGAATTTGCCCTGTTCGATGGGGCCCGCGCGGCCGCGGGAGGGGTTGAAGTGTCGGCCGGTTCTCAATCGGGCCTCGTGCGGGGCAGATTGGATGTAAAAAAGAAACTGTCAGTGGCCGTGGCAACAGCCGGACCGGTGGTCTCCACCAAATTCCAAATCGATGGGAAAGACAGAGCATTCTCCCCCATGCGAAACGGGGCTGGATTCGACGCTGAGAAAGGCCAGAGAGAATTTACCCTCCAGTTCCTTCCCCAAAAATGGGAGCATCGTTCATCGCCTAATCTCTGGGCCGTCGCGCGAACCCAGATTACAAACACGAGCGCGCGTATTACCTGGACCAGCGATCAGCCCGGTGACTCCGTCGTTGAGTACGGGACTTCACCCAAACTCGGCAGCACCACATCATCCGGGAAGAAACATGCCCGCATCCACGAGGTCCATCTGAAGAATCTGCCTGCCGGACAGAAAATCTTTTTCCGAGTCAAGACCCGTGGATGGGAAGGGCGCACTGCCACTCTGAGCGGCGAGCCGTTTGTAACTCGAAAGCCTCAACGGCAGGCGATGCCGGCCAGGCCGTTCACCATCCGCTTTGGTGCGCAGGGCTCTTCGTTGGATCGGGAAAAGGGCCTCGGCAGCCAGTCCACAAGGATTGAGATCGCCTGGGATCATCTCTTCTCAGAGAGAGGTCGTTTTGACCGCGCTCGGCTCGAAGAGTTAGCAGACCGGGTGGCCAGCACCCGCAGGGCCGGCATCGAGCCCATCGTTCTATTGACCTATTGCCATGATTGGGCCCAGACGTTGACCGACCGGCAGGCGACTTGGTTTCATCCCTTTTTCGGACCGCCTGACCACATCGCCGATTGGAAAGATTTCATTCGGCCGGTGATTGAGCGGCTGAAAGGACAAGTGCAGTGGTACGAGATCTGGAACGAGCCGGACGGCCATTACCTGGCAAATCATACTGATCCCGGCAGTAACACCATTTTCGGCAAGCCCGCGGCCGAGGCCGATCCGGAGTTCCATGACAACACACGCTACTGGCTGCAGGACCGCTACGTCCCCCTGGTGATGGCGACCCGCGAAATCGCCGACGAAGTCGACCCAAAGATCCGCCTGATGGCACCGTCCTGGAATCACGACTACCACGGCACGCGAGCCGAGCTGTGTTTCGAGGCCGGCCTGCACAATTACATCGACGCCTACAGCTTTCATGCCTACGTGGGCCCACCGCAGAATTATCCCCGCTGGAGCCACTGGACTTACGACACTTATTTCAAACACATCGACCGGGTCTTCAAAAAGTTTGACGTGCAGTTTCCCCTGGCCGTGACAGAGTGGGGCTTCCAGACCGGCGCCGCACAGCAACGCCAATGGGATTTCCGCTCGGAGAATGACCATGCCGCGCAGATCGCTAAAGCCATGCTTTCACAGGCAGCAACGGGCCGGATATTCCACTCCGTCCTCTATCGCCTGGATGGAGGCGAGTTTGGCCTGACTGAATCGTCTTCTTCAGCGCGGCCCAAGGGCAAATTGCGGATCAGACCAAGGCCCTCGTATCGCGTGTTCAAAGCTCTCGCCGAACTGTTGGGCAACACCCCGCTTGTCGAGAGCCGCCTGGTTACGATCGAGCCGGATAAGAGCATGCGATGGCTCGCCCTGGATCTGACTGCTTCCAAACAGACGCTCATCGCCCTCTGGCCCACAGGATGGAACGAAGGGAAAATGGCCTTTGCAGCACAGCCCTCTCTCAAAATCTCGGTCCAGGCAGAACTGCCACGTCGCTCCAAAGTGCGCCGGATCACAATGTTCGGAGGATCAAAGAAGCCCAGTCGTTTGCGTTGGGAAGACAAGAAGTGGATGTGGGAGGTGAATCCCGATCCGTTCCCGGGTCAACAGGATGTCCCGCCGGAGATCTTCGTCGTAGAGCACTGATTGCCTGCCTGGTCCTCCAAGACGGAGTAGTTTTGACGGATTTCAGGGGCGAAGCCCCGGGCTTTTTGCCTAGCCCAGCCCAACGGGCTGGGTGAATGGCACAAAGATTTGGAAAGGGGCAACGCCCCGGCCATTTATAAGGATGCCATTATTGGGGCAAATGACCGGGGCGTTGCCCCTAAGGATGATCCACCCGCAAACCCAGCCCGTTGGGCTGGGCTAGGCAAACAGCCCGGGGCTTTGCCCCTGAGAATTGTCATTCAAATCCGTAAGATTGCCTTTGTCTCGGCCTGCTTGGTATCTGTTCGGGAATCGAGTTTTCGCGACTGCTCGCACGGGGTCTTCTGAGAACAGGTCTTAGAGTTCCAAGTCTGTCGAAGCAGGGGTTGGATTAACGGCTTCAGCCGGGACTGGATTCGCCATCCGCTCAGAGGTCCCGCCTGATAGGGGCGTTACTCCAACTCCATTTAGCGTCCCCATGAGGCAGAGGAAAACAGTAGCTGGGCCCACTTGGGTGGATGCGGGATGAGGATGTTGGCTGACGGCATTGAACATCCCGCGCGGCGCGGCTATCTTTCCGACGTTGCACTCGAATTCCAGCCTTTCAAGAGAGGGACGTGAAATGGCAGACCTGATTTTCGACGGCGCGTGGACCGCGCTGGTTACACCGTTCAAAGAAGACGGCAGCGTCGACTGGAATGGATTTCAACGAAACATCAATTTCCAGGTTGCAGAAGGCATCAGCGGCATCCTGCCCGTCGGCACGACCGGTGAATCGCCCTCCCTGAATTGGAAGGAACACGAAGCGGTCATCGACAAAGCCATCGAATTCAACGGCGGCCGGACCAAGCTCCTTGCCGGCACCGGCAGCAACTCCACCGCGGAAGCCGTGAAAGGCTCGAAGCATGCACACGAATCCGGCGCTGACGCGGTACTTCTTGTCGACTGCTATTACAACGGCCCTTCTTCACTGGAGCTCCGCAAAGAATATTACGAAGCGGTCCTCGATGCGGTGCCGGGCATTCACGTGGTGCCTTACATTATTCCCGGTCGGACCGGTTGTGAGATGTCCGTGGAAGACGTCGCCATCCTTGCCGGCAACTATCCTGGCGTGCATGCGGTGAAGGAAGCGACAGGCAATCTCGAACGCATGGCTAAAACACGTGAGCTCTGCGGGAGTGATTTTCAGATTATGAGCGGCGATGACGACATCACCTTTAAGATGATGTCCAATCCGGACATCGGAGCATCGGGCGTCATTTCAGTTATCTCAAACGTGGCGCCAGCCGCCGTCCAAAAGCTCACCCGCGCCCTGCTCGAAGGAGATGAGGTGACCGCCAAGCATCTCGAACAATCGCTGTCTCACCTCTTCGGCATTGTTGGCGTCAAAATCGATAACGAACGCCAGATGCCGGCCGGCAGCCCTGCCATCGTGTCCGACAAATTCCGCAATCCGCTCCCCATCAAAACAGTGATGAACGGGCTCGGCATGGCTTCCGGCCGCTGTCGTCAACCGCTGGGCAAGATGACTGCGGCAGGCGTCGAACATGTCCGTGACGTGGCCCGACAGACACACGCACAGGATCCTTCAATCCTGCAGCCTGTTGAAGAAGCATACGGTGTGAATGTTCAGGAGCGTATCGATGACGATGCGGTCTGGGCGGCGCTGGCGTATGCGTGATGCGTAATGCGTAATGAGTAATACGTAATGAGTAAGTGCACGGTACTCATTCTGTGCGTTGCTCTTTACTCTTTGACCCGCACGGTCACCTTCTCCTCTTTTCCAGATACCACCTCTCTCGCTTTTACGGTCCACCTGCCGGTCGGGTCGTTCAGGGCCAGGGGGAGCGTGCCAGTCCAACGGCCACTCTTCAGCACCACGTTTCTTGTGAGCGGATGACACCTGCTGCCGTCCGGGCGGAACACATCCAGATGCACCACGTGCCGGGCGGGTTTGGTGTCCGTCTCAATTCTGATGTCGAGGGCCAGGCCCTTTGCACGCGATGAAGGGCCTGCCTGCACCACAAGGTCGTCTACCTTGTAGGGAAGAATGGCGTACAGCGCGTGCGGGGCGTCACGCAGATCTGATTTCGCGGTTTTGCCTTTCCCGAGATATTGGCCACTGGCGAGCTCGTAGATGTGTCCGCCCTTTTTGAATTCCAGCTCGAGGTGCCGGCCCTCATCGAGCAGTAAGCCCACGTAGCGTGCTGGGCCGTCCTGCCAGCGGAAGATGCGGCGTCCGGCAAAGACGGTCTCGCTGTTTCGCATGACGTCTCGGGTGACGACCGCCGAGTCTATTTTTGCCAGGCGAAGAAGCTCTACGACCAGTGTCTGCTGCCAGTGTTCGGGTACCCGGCGATATTCGGTTTCAAGATAGTTCATCAGAATAGTGATGCCCTTACCGGTGCGCTTGAACACAAACGCGGGCGGTTTGGTTTCGCCGAAAATGTGCTTGCCGAGCGCGTGGCCGTCCGATGTCTTGAGTGTGTCTTCGTAATACTGGCCGATAAACCACTGGCCCTTGATGTTGAAGTCCGGCTCGGTCTCGAACGTGCCGACGCCCCAGTCACTGACCATGGTTTTGAATTTGAAACGCTCCTCACGCTTGATCCCGAACAGATCATCGAGCTGCCCCGGGCTCTGGTACGCGCCGTGGTCATCCCACACACCGGGACAAAGATCGGCGAGGACGATGCCGCCGTTGGCAACGAATTCGCGAAGGGCCTTGCACGTCTCCAGATTGAGGGACACCGCGGATGTCAGCACCAGCAGCTTTATGCCCTCACCCTTGCTTTTCTGTATCTGGCGTTCGGAGATGTAGCCAAACTGCGTGCCAGCATCGTGAAACATCTGCTGCATGCTCCGCCGTGCCCACGCGGCAGGCCGGACAAACAGATGAGAATGCTCCGGGTCCACATGCTTGCCGAGGATGCACATCGCATACAGGCTGGACTGGCTGTAAAGAAACGCGATGGAATCAGTCTGGCTCGGGCGGTTCTCCATGAGCAGTTTGCCGATGCCCTCGCGGATCGGCCGCGAAAGGTCGCGCACCCAGCGCGCCTGCGGGTAAAGGCAGTCGGTGGAGTTGTAATAAATAGGGCCGTACCACCAGCCGATGCCCCCGTGGCCTTCGAACGCGCAGTTCCAGATATAACGCTGATACTGGCTGTAGGTGCGGTTGTACCCGCTCCAGGAAAACAGGAAGCCGTCGGGATAGAAGCTGCGCGAGGCGTTGGTCAGCTTCTCACCGTAAGGGCCGATGATGTTGAAAAAATCCGATTGGCGATCGAGGTCTGTACCACCGTACGGCAGGTTATGCGTGGCAAGGCCAAAGATGCCTTCGAGCCCGAGATTGCAGGGCACGCCGACCGCTTCGCGAATCCTCTCAGCGCCCAGGCGGTCGGTGGTCAGCACTTCCTCGAGAGCCCAGAGTCGCCATTCAAGCCAGGGCGCGATGCTCGTCTCCTTTTTTGCGTCGAAGTCGGCGGTCATCACGGGCAGGACCTCGTCGAAGCTTCTGAAGTTACGCCCCCATGCCTTGTTGAGTGCTGCGATGCCGGCGTAGCGAGGCTTCAGGAATTTCCGGAATTCCGTCAGGGCTTCCGCAGTTGGTGTTTTGCTGTCTCCCCGGCCGTGGCGTTCATCCTGAAAGAAAATCGCAAGGCCGCCGAATTGCCGTAGCTCGGGCAATTGCTTATCGACCATGTCGAGCACTTTCTGCCGTGTCTTCAGCGGGGCTTTTTCTGTATCCAGCGGGGAGGAGGGCGCGACATTCGAATAGAAAGGCAGACAGCCGGAAGTAAGCCTGGCGTAGTTGCGCGCCCGGTGCGTCCCTCCGTACCCGCCGCCCATGATGACCTTGAAGCCGAGCAATTCTCGCTGGCGGCGCATGACGCGATCTTTGGCGTAATCGGGGCGGCGCCCCGGCCATAGCCAGCAGTAAATATCATCCGGCTGGTAATGCGGAACGAACAGGTCTTTGCGGCCCTTGAGCAAGGGCCGGCCCTCATTGAAGATCTCAACTTCGACATCATGAACGACTGAAAGAGGATTCACGTTTGGGAATTCCCATTGCACAGTTGTTCCATCGTTCAAGTCCCCCGGCGCGTGAAAGACCAGCCTGCCCAGCGCATCTGTGATTCGAAGTGAGGCCATGAGGGCCCCATCGTGTTCGCCGGCGACCTTTGCAGTTATCCTGGCAGGCTCACCGGCCAGGTATCGATCTTTGTCCAGTTCGATAGTGAGTTTGCCTTCATCCTCGACCTTGAAAGCCTGGGTCGACCAACCGAGGCTGGCGCCGTTTTTGTCACGCGCGATCATGTCCAACAGATAAGTGCCGCCCGGGAGCCCGGGAAGAGTTACTTTCAGTTCCTGTCCTTTCCATGCCGTGGTTTGGGACCAGATGTCTCGGCCGCGAAGGTCACGCAGCCGCGTCCAGATTTTTGTGCCGCGGGGAACTGCCTGGCTGAGGCTTATTGAAGAATCTGTTGAGGTTCCCGCGATGATGATCTGATGCGCCGCGGAAATCTCGGTCGTCGTCCGGCCCGCGGCCCAGAGTATGGCGCGGATGGCCGCGGACGCGTAATACTCATCATAGTTTTTGAGGAGTGGAACTCTGTTGTCTTCCGCGACTGGAAACGCGCCACGCTCGGTGGCCCAGTTCAGCAGCACCACCTTGCCCTTGCCGTAACGTCCACCTACGGCCAGTGGATGGCCGGCATCAGCAGCGAGGACCTCCGCTCCGGGCGCGGCCTTCAAATGAAACATGTGGTGCGTCGGCAGTAGACTGAAAGGGACGCCATGAAAGAGTGTGCCGGCGACCTTGTGCTCTTCTGCGGAGACGAATTTTTTGTATCCGAGATCCACTTCCTTTGCGACGGCATCCGAGATCTGTTTCCAGGTTTCGATTTTGTCCTTGATAGCCCAGTACCCGTACTGATTCCCGCCGCCGTATCGTGCTCCGGACATGAAAACAAGGCCCGTCCCCGCACGGACCTTCTCCGCAATCTTCTTGCTGACCCTTTCGGGGAAGAGCCGAATATTAGGCGCAGCCAGAATCACATCGGCATCCCGTTCGAGCGTCTTCAGGGCCTGCTCGGCGAGGAAGCCTTCGAATGCTTCGGGATATTTCTTCGGGTTGTAATACTGTTGCAGCACCTGCATGTGATACAGGTTGCAGTCGAGCCGGCGTTCTATTTCGGGAAGATCGTAGTTGCTGTGGATCGTGCTGACTGCAATGACGTTGAGCTTGCCGGCCGGCAGCGGCTTTGCCCACGGTGTGTGTGGTGCCGGGCCGATGGGAATCCGGTCGCCGAGCAGGAGTTGCGTCCGGCCCGCGTAAATTCCTGAGCCTTCGGCGGCAATGCTCGTCAGGGAAGGAAAATCACGGACCCGTCGTTTGAACTCAGCCGTAGTGGCCGGGAGTTCATCGAGAACTGGAATGCCTTCGACGAATGCGCGAGGGGCTTCGCCGAAGGAGAGAGCCATTGCGAAGAAGATAGAGAAGAGTATGCGCATAGGTGACCGCTGCTTGTGGAATGGATACTCGCTTTATGCGTGGTCCATATCACATGTGTCAAGTCAGGGCGCGGTTGGGAGAGATAGCCGCTCAGTCGGCCGCCTGGTACAAAACTCAGCCCGTGAGCAGAATACAATCACGCGCGGGCATGTGATTCTATCGCTCACGGGCTTCTCGAGGGTAATCCTGTTGAAAAGCTGGGAGCAAAGAGAGTGCCGACGACGCGCAGAGAGTGGCCGACTGCATAGAGATGCATGCGAGTGCAGAATTGCTCTCCCTAACCAATGGCTGATAAACGGTTTATTCAGAGACGTCGTCGTTGTTCAGCCCCCTCACCGGCATCGGGGAAACGTGGAAAGCTGCAGTGCCTCGCGCAAGTAATTGGCATCGGCCCTCATTCAGCGCGATCCGCAAAGTCTATGGTGCAGACGCTCCGCGACTGCAAGAACTCGTCGCGGAGCGCCTGACAGGTCTTCGGTCTTAGTTTTCTGCATCGGCCCTTCGTCTTAGTTTTCGTCGCTGTCT
>JASLXP010000807.1 GCA_030740295.1 Planctomycetota bacterium | reverse complement strand
CTCCGCTGCCGAACGCCAAATGCAATCCGGAAGACGGCTGCCCTTTCCTTTGGTTCGGCGATGCTTGGCCAGGCGCCGGGACAGCCGCTTCAAATCGCCAGGTATCTGAGTACCGCTTTTGCCCATGGAAATCCTCCCCGGTTGAAAACCGAAAAGGATACCCGCACGCTGCATGCTTAATCATGCACGCTTGCCGGAAGCTCACTTTCGATCAGACTCCTCAGGCTGCAGCGATCTGTCCCAGGTTCGGATCCCTGGCAGTTGTCACCGCTCCCCTACTCATCCTCCATCGTCGCGAACTGATCCTCCGTCAGTCTTCCTCTTGCGTATTTGGCCCACTTGCTCGCCGGATAATCCCAGGTGAGGCGTTTGAAGATGCGGTAGGCGTGGAGGTAGCCGTCGCTGCTCTCCTGGAGGGTGTACGCGTGGGCGCACCAGTACATGGCGGTGGCGGCTATTTCCTTGTCGATCTCCGGGGTCTCGAAGGTCTTGCGCAGGATGGTGGTCGCGCGTTCAAGCTGCTCGGCCATGATGAATGCCTGGCCACTAAGGACGTTGGTCTTGCCGGAGAGGTTGTGGTTGGGGAAGCGGACCGCCAGGCGGCCGAAGACCTGGCCGGCGGTCTTGTAGGTTTTCAATGAATCGAGACGGGACTTTTCGGACTCGACTTTTTTATCCTCCATTTCTCTGCCGTCGAGGGATTCGGCCTCGGCTGCGAGTTGCTGGGCCTGCCTCTTCAGGTCTTTGCCGCGCTTCATGAAATACTGGCCCAGGCGGGCGATGGTCTCGGCGACGAGCTCGTTTTCCGGATAACGGTAGGAGAGCTTTACGTATTCCTCGCTAGCGGTGTCGAGGTTCCCCATCTTTTCGTAGACGAGGGCCTTTTTGTATTGCGATTTCGGCGCGTAATCACTGTCCGGGTAATCCGCGATCAGGTCGGTGAAACGTGAGACTGCATCGTTGTAGTGGCGCTGTTTCTGATCGGGCTCGTCGGCCATGTCGGCGAATTCGAGGCTGAGGTTTGCGAGGAGGTATTCGCCCTGGGCCTTGACAGAAGTGTCGGGGTTCGTGCGCATGGCTTCTTCGAGCAGTTTCTTGCCCTGGCCGATTTCGTGGCGGCTCAGCTCGTGGAGCTGCTTGTTGCGGGCCTCGTCGCTCTTGCTCTGTTTGGCGAGGTTGCGGTGCATTTTTGCGAGCTCGAAATATGCCTCGGCAATCATGAACTGCGTCCTGACCGCAATCTCACGATCTTTGAACTGCTTGCTGAACGGCTGCACTTCGCCGTCCGCGCCCTTGTGGATGGTGATGAGCTGATGCACTGCGCTATCGTCTTTGCCATAGGAGAAGGTGATCGTGTCACCGTGATTTACTGCGAGAGTGTTGGCGTCTTTGGCGGATTCCGCGTCCTTAATGTGGACGAGCCGAACGAAGCCTTTGAATACGCCGGTGTGGCTGTAGGTCTCCAGAAGCTGCACTTCATGGATATCGCCTGCAGCAGTCCCGACGGACAGCTTGATTTCTTCTTTCTCGCCGGAGGCGTCCTGGGCACGATGCTGGACGCGAAGGTAGAGCGTCTCGCCCACGTGTGCAGCATCGACCTCTTCCTGGTAACGGCGGTCCATTACATTGAAGAAGCTATCGCTCTTGAACTTGATTTTGCGCTCGATGGTCTGTTCTTCGCCTGCCTTATTCTTGTACTTGAAGACGACAAACACGGTGTCGTTGCCGTTAACGAAGAGCTTCGGTCGCTCTTCTTTCGGATCGAGCGGCTCGTCGGTGACTAAGGTCGCTTCCGGCACGTCGCCCAATGCGTATGGAATGCTGAAGGTGAAACGGCCGTCGTCGAGAGGGCTGACGGCGTTGGGGTCAGATTCGACGGTGAGGGTGTCGTACCCGGGAGCGGAGACATTACCGCCTTGGGAGGCGCTTGGCGTGGCAGTGAGTTTCATCGTGCCGGGCACGTTCTTATCGAACGGCGCACCCTCCACAATGCCCGCCCTTTTTCGAGCGCTCGAGGTCTGTGCAAAAATGTCGACCGAGCTCTTGGACGAGAGGGTGACCGTGGGCCAGAGGACCTCGACCAGGAGCGGGCCCTCGAGTAGCGCTTCGGTTGTTCCGCCTTCAGGCTCTTGTCCTTCCGGCCGGGCCGCGGTCATGGTGCGGGTGACGGGATGGAATTCTTCGCCGACCCGCAGTGCGGTGAGCGTGCCTCCTTCCTTTTCTTCCTGTGGCTCGAGCGCCGCGGAAGTCACCGGGTAGGCGCGGACTTCGGGGTCGACATAGAAAGCCTGCTCGACTGCGTATGTGCGCTTCCAAGGAATTCCGGGGTCGGTATTCTCCGTGTCCATGTAGCTGATGATGAGCTCATCACCTTCCTTGACGGTGAGCTCCTGTTTGTTTTTGGGCTCTCCTTTCACCGGGAACAGCCCGCCAATAAACACGCCGGAATGCTCGGATGTTTCGAGGGCGATGAATTCCTTCTCGTCGCCGCCAGGGGCGCGAGCTGCAAATTTGAGTGTGTCGAGTTTTTCGGAGACGTCCCCGTCCGCATCGCTTATGAAGACGTTGACTTTGTCGCCCGCGTTGAAACGGCGCATGGGAATGTAGTCCGCGGAGCGCTCGTTGTTTTCCATTGTGTATTCAACGAAAGTCGCGCTGAGCTCGGCGTTGGTGTAAGTGGCGGTAAGGAGCGCTTCGTGGGTATCGTTGGCGGGGGTGACGGTTTTGGCATCGCGGTAGGTGACGGTGATGCGGTCGCCGGGCACGATTTCGAGAACCTGGTTGCGTCCGAGCGAGAGCAAGTCCTGCTTGGTCGGCAGCACTTGTTTACCTTCGGCGTTCTTCAGCTCGATCTTACTGATAGCGGGAGCGTCGCCTTCGTAGTCCTCGATGATCAACCGCGCAATGCGGCCGCGAGTGTCTTCGCCGAACTTGATCGTGTAAGCAGAGCCGTCTTCGCTGGCGGTGATAGCTGCGGGCGGCACGTAAATCTGTTTCTTGATCTCGGGATACATGGCGCTGTCAAAGTAATCGAGCGGGAACGCTTCGAGATTGCCCGGATTGCCTATATCGGAGAGGAGCTGGAACTCAGGATACTCATACCTCCGCACGACCATCACTGCCTCGACCCGGTGCACGCCCTGCGGGAGGATACCGCGGTAGACGCCTTCCTCATCGGGCTTGAGCTCGGCGATGCTCAAGTAAGCCTGCGACTCGAGGACGGGGGCCGTGCCTTTCTTGTTTTTCTTTTTGCCCCGCATTTTGTGATGCGTTGACCTGCTCTCCATCTTCAGCCCGAAGGCGAGCATCTGGCGGCGCGGGTTGTAGAAGAGACCCTGGACCTGCATGACGAAGAGGTCATCTTCACTGATACGGGCCTTGTCGAACACCGTGCGAAACGAGTGCGTCTTGTGGCTCGCGGATCTCATCTTCCAGCCAAAGGGCATGACGCTTTTGCCGAAGTAGCCCCGGCTGATGTAGCTGGCCGCGGCCTCCTGCCCCTTGAGCAGCTCCGTGCCCACAAACTTGACCGCGCTGGCCTTCAGCGAGCCGTCCCAGGTCTGGAACTTGTCCGAAGGAAAGCGGCCCACAGTGAGAAAATCTTTGCCGTTGAGTGAAGTTTGAATCGAAAACTTCTTGAGGTGCCGGCCAGCGACGTTGGACTTAATGACCATCTCGCCGAACGGCACGTTGTCTTTGAGGTCGACGCTGAACGACTTCGGCTTAGAGCTGTCGACAAGCCCGATCCAATCCGGATGATCGCCGCTGCTGATGGCAAAGTTGGGCTTGCGACCTTCATCGGAATCGGAGGCGATGGCGGATGCCTCGGATGATGAGGTCGGCAGCGCACCTTCAAACACGCCGGAATGGCCTCCGGTTTCTTTGAGCGGGAACGAGCCCACAGCGTCCCCGCTCGAGGTGGCAATTCTAACCTGGAGGGTGTCTGGTTCCGGGCCGGTACTCTGATCGAGATCGATGACCCGGATATTGATCGGATTGCCGGGCTTGACCTGATCCTGCGGGCGGATCGTGCTGAGCGCGACATCTCTGGCCTCCTGCTTGGCGAGCTGCAGCTTCGAGCGAATCATGGCTTCGAGTCTTTCCTTCTCGAGCTCTGACCTGGTTTTAATGCCGCCGGAAGAAGCGTAGAGCTCCGCATCGCTGGCGATACTGAGGATGGTCTCGGTATTGAAGGTGATGCCCTGCTGCTTACGGAATTCTTCTGAAAAATCGAAATGGATGACGTCGCTTCCGAGGACTTGCAGTGTGCCGTCTTCTTTCTTGCCCGGCGCGAGTGCGGTCACAAGCTCACCCTTGAACTTGGTTTTGGAATCGCCGAATTTGGTCAGGTCGAAGTATTCTTCGTCGCCTGATTCCGTCCACGCACGGACGGTAATGTTGGTGGTCTTGCCGACGATGGAAAGATTTCTGTCCTCGATGGTGACCTTGAGGCGGCGGCCGGGCACGAGCACACGCTGGCTGGCCGTGAGGCCAACGTCGATGTCGGTCGCGCTTTCGAGCTTCTTGCGTTTGAGATGGATGCGGCCTTCGAGGATGCGACCGTTCGAATGGTCTGTCCGGATAGCAAACAGGTTGTCGAGGAAGGATGCTGCCTCGTCGTATTCCTCCTGATCGTATTTAACGAGCGCGAGACCGTAGTTGGCTTCGGATTTGAGAAACTTGTCGCTGCGTTGAGCGAGTCTTTCCAGGCGTTCGATCGCGGCATCGAACTGCTTGGTCAGGCGATCGACATCGGCGACCTTGACCTGTGCAAAGACCTGGGCCCGGGTGCCGTCAAAGGTCTTGTTGGCGACGATGCGTTCAAATTGGGCGCGGGCCAGCGGAAGCGAACGCTGTTCGAATGCGATATTGGCACTGGCGAGGTAGAGCTTGCCCATGACTTCTGTACTGAGGTCGACCTCCGCGTTATCTGCCCACTGCATCATTGAGCGTGCGAGATCCTTAGCCGCGGCGAAATCGGATGACTCGGTATGGCGCTCGATAAGCCAGACGACGAATTCAGGATCGAGCTCCTTGAACATGGCCGGCACCTTCGCCGCATTCTGGAGCGCGTTCTCCCACGCTACCTGCACGTTACCCGCGAGGAACGATGCTTGCGCGGCGAAGACGGGGTAACGAGGATCGGATTTCTTCACCGGAATAGCGCCACCGATATTGCGCAAAGCCTGCGAGCGGATGGCGGTGAGCTGCGCGGCGATCTCGTCACGCAGTGCCACGCCCATGATTTCCGGACCGGCGTTGCTGTAAGCCGCAGCGAGATCGTACTTCTTTCTGTCGAGCAGACGGGTGGCAAAAGTGCTCAGATTTCGCTGCAGGTCGTGATTCCTCGTGTCACGAGCGATGCGCCAGAATTCAGCGACCACGCTGAAGAGCTCGGCACCACGCCCCTGCGCGAGCAGAGCGTTCTGCAGGTGAATGGGAACGTATTCGAACCAGTTCCGCTCACCCCACCTCGGCGGATGAACTTCCCTCAGCAGCTTGAGAACGGCGTCGGCTTCCTCTTTGGAAAACTTGAAATTACGAGTGTTTTCAAGAAGCACACGGAAGGATGGAGCGCTGTTGCGGGCCCGGGATCTGTTCAGCTTGTCCACATAGCCAGAGACTGACTTGAAGAAAGCGGCGCGCTCTTCGCCCTTTTCGATTTTGCTGAGCGTGGCGAAATAGGCATTACCCATCGCATAAGTATCGAAGCGGGATTTGCCGCAATAGGATTCGAGTTTCTTGATGAGCGGGGTGCGATCCTTTTCCGGGGCCTGGAGCGCACGCCATTGCCAGCGCCAGAAATCGCTCTGCGGCTGCCACGCGGGCAGGTCGTCGTATCCGAATGGCACGGTATCGAACCCGGCGAGCAGCTTTGACGCAGCGGACGCGACTTTGCGCTTCTTGTCCTGCCCGAAGCTCCAGTAGTTGTAGTCGAGGAATCCGGATTTATTGGCCTCCTCGATGAACATGTCATCGAAATAGGAGTCGTAAGGATATTTGCCGTTGAGCGCCATGAAGTCGTGACGAATGAGGTGCATATAAGACACTGCCGGATTGCGGTAGCGCGAATCTGGCCTGTACCTGTTCGTCACGAAGGTCTTTTTCTGAATGAGCTTTTCCATCACGTCGAGGCCCGCCCTTGAGTTGCTCCAGCGCTCGCCCCTGCGGGTGCTGCGGAAGTAGTAAAAGAGCTGCCGGTCGAATTTGCCCTGATCGGCGAGCCCCATAAGCGTCTTGCCCAGAGCGGTGTTGAGCTTCTCGATTCTCTTCTGCTGGCTGTCATGAATCTTGTCCCAGTTGTTGTGCCACTTGCGCTGCGAGTATTTCATCCGCTCGAAGGCCCAGTGCGTCGGATACGGATTGGCGCTGTCGTAGCGCGTAAGCACGTCGCTCAGGATCTCGATTTTCGCGTCGATGGTGTCGAGGTCCCCGCCGGATGTGAGGACATAGTCCAGGAGCTGGCGCCCCCACGGTATCTTTTTCGTTGCGTAATCTTTGACCTCGTTGTAGAGCGCCTTGATGGCGGACGCGTAAGAATCCTTACTGCGTCCACGCTGGGCAAGGACCGCGATGGCGAGGTTCTTACAGATCGAATTCGGGGCTTTGTTGGGGTCGGGATTTCTCAGCGACTGTGCGCGCTTGAACGCGGCATCGAGCGGCGCAATCTGCGCGAGCATCCGGGGGGTCACTTTCTTCTCGTGTGCCTGGCGTCTTTTCTTTCGTGCGATCTGCTGGAGGTGAGAGGCCCAGCCCTTGAAGCGGCCGTGAGCATCCTTGAACGCATCTTTGCGGGTCCGCTCGTCCCAGGGCACCCAGTCAAGCATCTCGATGTACTTGGCAACACCGGCCTTGTTCTCATCATCGGCCGCGTGGATAAAAGCGTTGACCAGAAATTCGCTTGCGAGATATTTGTCAAAGTAGACCGCAGGGGATTGTGCGATGTGCTGTACGCCAAGAGAAAGCACGGCGTTGCCGTAGTTCGGCCAACCGGTGAGTTGCTTTTTCTGGTCCGCATCGAGGCTGGCATCTTTAGAGACTCTGTTCTTGTAATTATTCCAGAGCCTGCTTTGGACGTAATCGAATCCGCGCCTCTCGCTGACGAAGAGATACCAGGTCTCCCTTTCAAAGAAGTGTTTAAGCGCGGCATTGAAATCATCGCCGCCCGCGGCAAGCGGATTGACGATGGCAGACACCTCGTGTGGCACGCCGTTGAGCGCGGATGCGCTCTGTTTAATGGCATCGAGCGATTCGGTGTTGTAGGCGATGTAAAGCCGGTCGAGGGTGGGGCTGCTGCGCCGGAAGAACTGCGGATGGGCCTGGATGAGCTTGGTGGCTTCCTTTGATGAGACGTAATGCCTGAGCCGGTCCCGTTCTTCGGACTGCATGAATCTGATCTGATCGGCCTTGGAGAGCTTGCTGAACTGGGCCATGAAGAACTTGCGCTTGAGCTCTTCCTGCTCGCGCCATTTTGCCTCTTGAAACCAGCCACGGGTATCGCCGCCCAGCACCTGCAGAATCTTGCGGAACGTGTCAAGATCGCGGGAAGCATTGAGCCAACCGTTGGCCGCTTCAATGACTTTACCGTAGAGCTGCCTGCGCTGTTCGGGCGACTTGGTTGCACTGCCGGCATGAAAGTCTGCATTCTCAACATAAAGCTGGTAGCGCAATGGGCGAATTTTGCTGCCCCGGATCATGCGCAAAGCCATGCGCGCCGCAGGCACAGCCTCGAACTGGCGATCCGTGGCGCGGCGCATTTCGTGGAAGCCCCAGTCGAGGTATGGCCAATAGTGGAGACGCTCCTGTTCGAGGGGCTGCTTCTCGGAGAGGATGGCTGCGAGCCGAGTGAAGAGCCCTCTGTAATCCTCACGACGCTTCGCTTCAGCCAGGAACCAGGTGTCCCACTTCTTCGCCGCATCGCTCTGCCGAAACTGTGCACCAAGGCCTTTCATGTATCGATAGGCATCCTCGCGCGCGCCGAGATAATCGATAAGGATATGGTACATGGACGCGGCAACATCGGATGCTTCGGCATTGGCATCGGTATTGAGCAGATACGTCTTGTAACGTCCGACCGCAGTGCGGAAGTCACCCACCTGCCCCGCGATCGCTGCGGCCTGGCTCAACAGCTTGAGCGAAGGATCGAGATTGGCGCTGAGGTAACTCTTAAGGGCCAGGTAAGCCGTGTAAGGGCGGCCCTGCTCTTCAGCCATTTCAATCAACCGCGTGACATCCGCTTCGGTAGCCGAGGCGGAGCTTTGCACTTTGCTGCGGAGCGCATCGAGCTCGGCGCCAGGATTGGGCTTGGGCTGCGTGGCGGACGAGGCTTTGGTCTTCTGCTCGGCCTGGGCGAATGGCAGGAGGAGGATGGCAAGGAGTAGGGACACTGGTTTGTGCATGGGTGTATTCACGGTGAAGTGATGGAATAGTGGAGTACTGGAATAGTGGTGATGGGGATTCACTCAGCTTCTTCCTTGGGCTTCAGTCTCTTCTCTATTTTCGGCAAGACTCTCTTTGCCTGGGAGGCGTAGCTGCTGCTTGGGAACTCGAAAATCAACTGCGAACATTTGTCGTGGGCCTTCTGGTACTGCTGCATGCGGAAGGAGACGATCGTCCATTTCAGGAGCATCTGGTCGAGGAACGGCGCGTCCGGGTAGTCCTTGAAGACCTGCTCCAGTAGATCGTCAGCCTGTGAGTAGTCCTTTGTCCGGACGTAATAGTCGATGACCTTTGCGAGGGCGCTGCCGGCGAATTCGCTTTCAGGGTGGCGTTCGGCCACGAGTTTGTATTGGGCGACCGCGGCTTCGCTGACGCCCGACGATTTTGGGTTTTCCTGGGCGGCCTTATCGATGCACTGGGCGATCATGAACTGGGCCTCGCCTTTCGCCTGCGAAGTGCCGAGCCCGAGTATGCGTCTGAAGATGCCCTGGGCCGCGCGATAATCTTTGTTGCTGAATCTGGCCTTGCCCATCCCCATCAGTGCACGGTCGACGAGCGGGGAATCGGGGAACAGTTTGTTGAAAGCGCTGCATGTGCCCATGGCCGCGGAGATATCGTTCTTGGTGATCTCGAGATTCCACTTCACCTCGAACGCTTTCTCACGCAGCGCGGAAGGAATGCTCGCACTCGTTCTTACAATGTCGTTGGCCAGTTCGAGGCCCTGGTTGCATTTTGATTCGGCGCCATCTTCGAGCCCCATGCTCTTAAAGATACGGCCGAGCTCGAGGTAGGCCTCGCTTTCGACGAGATGCTTGCGGGCCTTGAGTACCGGGTCCGGCACAAACGGCTGGGTGGCGCGGGGACGGTTTTCAATCTCTCCGGCGACCTTGAGTCGGACAGAAATCTCGGTTGGTGATTCGCCGCGAATGTGCAGGTCGTCGAGGTAGACGACGAGGACCTCGTCATCAATCTGGCAGGAAAGGACGCCATCATCATGGTCCGCATCGCGGCCGCGGATGGTGCCTTCGATTCTGATGCTGCCGCCAAAACGACCGGAACGAATGAGATCGCCTTTACCGATCTCATTGAGTTTGAGAGTTTCTTCGTCGCGGATGACCCAGGTTTCTTCTTCCTTTTCTTCGAGGGCTTCGAGGTCAATGCCGCCGGCGGCGGTTTCCTCTTCCTTGAATTCACGATAGCGGGAATAGAGCTTGACGGTCAGTGTGTCTGCCTTTTCGGTGGTGTCGAGGTCGGCATCCTGAGCGACGATGAAGCAAGGCTGGCTGATGAATGCCGCGGGCGCACGGCCTTCGAAGGTACCGAGTGTGAAGAAAACCTGGCCAGTCGAGACGACTTTCACCTTGGCGATGCGGGCGACGTCCTTCTCGCCGGTGCTGGTGTTATCGTCGCTGTAGGTAACGGTGATGTCGTCGCCGCCAAGGGTCTGCAGGATATTGTCGTCCGGCACCGCCTTGCCAATCTCGGTGACGGCCGATCCGATGAAGACCTCTGCATCGCTGGTGAGCGGCAGGCACGGGATGCGGATGGCATCGCCCGATGAAGTTTTTACGTCCACGACGATCTTCTTGCCGAGGCGGTTCAGGGTCGGGAGATCAGTGTCCTTGATTTTCACGTAGAAACGCTGGCCCGCCTCGAAGAACTCGGTCGACGGGCTGTCGGGGTCAATGAACGTGCCCACGAGGTTGAGTGCGTTGATGGATTTCTTCCAGTTGCTCTGCCGGAAGTGGCACATGCCAATGTAGTAGTAGGACTGGTTCGACCAGACTGAGTTTGGATAGTTGTTGGTGATTCTGCGCAGGATGGGAAATGCCTTGGAATACTGGCGCATCTGATAGTAGGCCACGCCGGTCAGATAGGTCGACTCGAGGAAGAGCTCCTTGGCATCGCCTCTCAATGGCTGGTCAGGCTTCTCGAGTGCACGATGGTGACGGAAACAACTGATAGCATCGCTCTCTTTGTGCTGATCGAGGTAGTGTTTGCCGAGAGCAAGCCACGCCTTGAGACTGGCGGTGGTGTTGGGGTAACGCTCGATGACGGTCTCGAGCATCTTGACGGCGCGTTCCTTTTCCGCTGCGAGCAGGAGATCTTCTGCCGTGCGGAGGAGTCGCATGGCCGCATAGTTGGAGGCGGCCGGACGGCGTGCGACGGGGCGTCGGGTCTGTTGAGCTGTGATGGTGGTAAGGGCGAGGCAGGTGATGAGGATGATTCTGGTCATGGGGTGGAGTGGAGTGTGGAATGTTGGAGTGTTTGGAATGATGGAGTTTTGGAGTGTTCAATTTTCCTCAGCGTCGCTTCCTCCACCTATCCGTTCGCCCATGGCTTCCAGTGCCTCGTGGGCCCGGCTGGATTGCCCGCTCTTGGGGTACTTGCGGAGGACTTTTCTGTAAGCAGCTACGCACAGCTTTTTCATTCCTGCGCCCTTATAGACTTGCGCGATCTGGATGGCGGCCTCGGGGGCCTGTGCCTTAAAAAAGTTTTCGATTTCCATGAGCTGGTTTACCGCCCGCTTTATGTCACCCATCTTCCTGTAACAGGAAACAACCTTCCAAAGCGTGTCCGGCGGATTGTCTGCCTGCTGGTAGGCGACGATGGCTTCCTTGAATTTGTTTGAATAGTAGAGCAGCTCGGCCCGGCTGTAGATCGCGTGCTTCGCGTACTTCGGTACGTTCTCGAGCTTGACGGTGAGTGGCAGGCCGTTCTTCGCATCCCGTCGATCGCGGTAGTAGGAGAGCAAGAGCGACATGCCACGTTCCTTCTCCTTGAAACGACTGCAAACGTCCTTGAACAGCGCGAAATCCTTGCGAGAGAGGCTGCCGGCGAGGCTGTTCTTGTCGTTGTCGGTCATCTTGTCCCATTTGAATTTTTGGTAGCAGGCCTTGGCGATGGCGTACTCGCGGCAGCGATCCCAGAGAACATCCATCGTGTGCCGGACATCGTTGTTCGACATCTTGCCGAAATCGAGTTTCTGGTAGTACTCCTTCACCTTTCCTTTGTGGTCCCTGAACAGCGTTGTCCACTTGAGAATGCGGCCGGTGTCGCCCGGTTTCTGGTAACGGCTGAACTGGTCATCGATGCGCTTGATCCAAGCCACTATGTTTCCATCGGCGTAGAGAAGGAAACGGGCGAGGTCGATCTGGTAGTCGTCCCACGAGGTCATTTTCCCGCCCAGGGCCTTGGCCCAGTAGGCGTAGTAATTCTTCTTCTGGGAGAGCTGGACTTCTTCGAAGCGCCCGTTGTGGTGAACGAGGCTGCGCACCTTGCCCCAGTATCGCCCGTCCTTTTCAAAATCGGTCGGGATGCCGTGCGGGCGGTCTTCAAAGGTCTTCACTTCCACGTAAAACTTGCGGAGCTTATCCTCCTGCATGTTGCGCGTGTAGTGTGAGGCGACCTTGTCCCGGGCGTATCTGGCGGCCTCCTTATTTGTCGTGCGGAAGTTGACGGCGATCTGGCTGTAGTACTTCATCGCCTGGCCTACCCGATCCAGCTTGATCATGTTGTCGGCGAGTTTGTTGAGCGCGCCGGCCGCGAGGAAATGCTTGGAATAATCCTTGTCCTGCGCCATCTTTGACCAGGCTCTGAACGCCTTCTGTGGATCCCCGTTGTCCGAGTGGCATTGTCCTATGTAGTAGATGGCAGGGGCGGCAAAGTGAATGTGGTTGGGAAAGTAATCGAGTATCTCCTGATAAATCTTGACGGCCTGGAAGCGTTTGTTGCGGAGTTGCATCGACCTGGCCTTGCGCAGAATGGCATACGGGATGGCCAGCGATTCCGGGAACTCGAGGATGAACGAATCGTATTCAGCAAAGGCCGTCTTGAAGTCATCTTTGTTGAATGCCTTGTCCGCCTTGTTGATGAGATGGGACTCAAAATTAGTGAGCTTCTTGAAATCCTCGTTAGTGAGATTTACCTCGTAGTTTTTGCGGTGGCGGTTCGCGTGGAGCGGCAGGCCAAGGATGAGGATGAGGGCGAGGGGTTTGGTCATATTGGGTAGATCTTCGGGCGCGAGTCCCATGCGCAAGAATCGCAGGCTAAAAGCCTGCACCACAGATCGCAGGCAGTGCCACGGATCACAGGTCAAAGACCTGGGCCACGCTCAGATCGGCCGTCCCGCCGGGCAGCGGTTCGTCGGCCGCTGCGGGCCATGGTCGTCGTCGTCATCGTTACCATGGGTCTCCGTGGGCGGGACGGCGGATTTGAGAAATGAGTTGTTGATAAAGCCCAAGGGGATTTTGGGTGTTGAGGCCAGATTAGCAACCGCAGTTCTACTGTCCCTTTACAATTTCCTGGCCAACGTTCTGAGATTTCATATTCAGAAGAACGTGGCATTCACGACGCTTTTTTTTTCCTCATGCAGCAGGATTTGTATTTCTTGCCAGAGCCACATGGGCAAGGCGAATTGCGGCTGACCTTTTCCTGCTCCCGGCGCTGTGGTTCGAGGGGCTCGTTTTCACCAAGGTTGGTTTGGCCTTCCGGGCCTTCCCCGCCCTGGAAGTCATCGTGGATGGCGTTTCCTTCGCTGTAACGGCTGTCCCGGATTTCTTCCGCTTCTTCGCGGGCGATATGGACTTTGAAAACGAGATCGGTGACCTCTTCTTTGATGGCGTTCAGCATGTCTTCGAAGATTTCGTAGCCTTCTTTTTTGTATTCAATCTTGGGATCCTTTTGGCCGTAGCCGCGCAGGCCGATGCCGGAACGAAGCATGTCCATATTGTGCAGATGCTCTTTCCATCGCTGATCGATGCCTTCGAGCAATAGGAAGGTCTCGATCAGGCGCATGTTCTCATCCCCCTGGGCCGCCTCCTTCTTTTTATACATCTCACGAGTTTCCTGAACCAGGTGCTCGATGATCTCGTCACGGGTCTTGCCGGTGAGCTCATCCTCTCTGACCTCTTCAGGAAACTTATTCGTGAACCATTCGCAGAGCTCGGGGAGCTCCCAGTCGCCTTGCCTTTCCTCTTCACTCTCGAGGAAGTAATCGACCGATCCGTAGATGATGTCCTCGAGCCACTCGAGGATCGTGGTTTTCATGTTGCGGCCCTCGAGGTAATCCTGGCGCATGCTGTAGATAAGCTTGCGCTGCTCGTTCATCACTTCGTCGTATTCCTGGAGCTGTTTGCGGATCTCGAAGTGATATTCCTCGACCCGTTTCTGGGCTTTTGCGATGGACTTGCTGACGAGGCCGGATTCGATGGGCTGGCCGCTGTTCATGCCAAAGCGCTGCATCATGTGGCGCATCTTATCGCCAGCAAAGCGGCGCATGAGATCGTCTTCAAGGGAGAGGAAGAATCGTGATGAGCCGGGGTCGCCCTGTCGCCCGGCTCGGCCTCGGAGCTGGTTATCGATACGGCGTGCTTCGTGGCGCTCCGTTGCGACGACGTGCAATCCGCCGAGCTCTTTGACGCCTTCGCCAAGGACGATATCCGTGCCGCGTCCGGCCATGTTGGTGGCGATGGTTACTCTGCCCATCAGCCCCGCGTCTTTGACGATTTCGGCCTCGCGGCCGTGATGGCGGGCGTTCAGGATTTCATGTTCGATGCCGCGGCGTTTGAGGTATTTGCTGAGCAGCTCCGAACGCTCGACAGAGGTCGTGCCGACCAGGATGGGGCGCCCCTCTTCATTGACTTCGGCGATTTCCTGTTCGATGGCTCGATACTTTTCTTTAGAGGTGCCAAAGATGAGGTCGGGGTGCTCCATTCGGCGCAATGGGCGGTTGGTGGGTATGGCGACGACTTCGAGCTCATACATCTTGAAGAACTCCGCGGCCTCGGTCATCGCTGTTCCGGTCATGCCGGAGATCTTGTTGTAGAGCTTGAAGAGATTCTGGAATGTGATGGTCGCCAGGGTCTGGTTCTCTTCTTTGATTTTGAGCCCTTCTTTGGCTTCCACGGCCTGGTGAAGGCCGTCGCTCCAACGGCGCCCTTCCATGGTGCGGCCGGTGAATTCGTCGATGATGACGACTTCGCCTTCCTTGACGAGATACTGGTCGTCCCTGTGATAGAGCTCTTTGGCGCGGAGGGCCTGTTCCATGTGGTGGGGCCAGTCGATGTTCTTGCCGGTATAGAAATCATCGACCTTCAGATAATCCTGGGCACGGATGATCCCGTGCTCGGTGGTGGAAACGGAGTGGTCTTTTTCTGAAAAGATGTAGTCAATCTCGTGCTCGTTTTCGAGAGGCGTTTTGTCGTGCTCCCCTTCCGTCAGCCCGGCCTCCTGGACCATGATTTCCCAATCGTTTTTGTTGATGCCTTTGAGGCGCTTGGCGCAGGCGCATGCTTTGTAGTACTTGTCAGTGGCTTCATTGGTCGGACCGGAAATGATGAGCGGCGTTCGGGCTTCATCGACGAGCACGCTGTCCACCTCATCGATGACCGCGTAATTCAGTGGGCGCTGGCACTGGTCTTCCTGGTTCGGCTTCATGTTGTCACGCAGATAGTCAAAACCGAATTCGTTATTGGTGCCGTAGGTGACGTCGCAACTGTAAGCGCGACGACGCTTGGCGTTGGACATATTCGACTGAATGGCGCCGACCGACATGCCGAGGAACTCGAAGAGCGGGCTGTTCCATTCCGCATCGCGGCGGGCAAGGAAATCGTTGACCGTGACCACGTGGACGCCCTTGCCCGCGAGCGCGTTGAGATAGCAGGCTGCGGTGGCCACGAGAGTCTTGCCTTCGCCGGTCACCATTTCGGCGATCATGCCACGATGGAGCACCATGCCGCCGATGAGCTGCACATCGAAGTGGCGCATGTGAACAGGGTCACTGTCACGGGTACGAAGCACGCGTTTGGATGCCTCTCGCGCCACCGCGAAAGCATCGGGCAACAGATCATCAAGGGTTTCGCCATCGTCGAGCCGCTTTCTGAATTCCTCGGTCTTGCCGCTCAGCTCGGCATCGGACAGGCGCACCATGTCCTTTTCGAGGGCGTTTATCTGCTCCGATGCCTGGCACATCTCCCGAACCAGCCGGTCGTTACGCGAGCCGAAAACGACCTTGATCCCGTTTACAACGACTTCAGCAACTTTGTTTAGTTTCTCGCCAACCTGCTCGAGCTTTTCGAGTGCATTGTCCTTGAAGGATTGTTCTTGTTGTTCCATGAGAAGATGGTTGTTGGTTAATGGTTAATGGATGATGGACTAAGAAAAATGGTTGAGGGAAGCAGGCCGGGGATTGAAGGCCGGCTTTTTGATGATCGATGGTTGATTCCATCACATCTGACACCAATTCCATTTTCATTGGGGCCGTACATGCGACCAGCGGCTCGATATCTTCGGGCCGCTGGTTCAGGCAGAATTCCATTGCCGCTTCCCTGACGACGGCAAGCGTTGTCGCAGAGGAAGTCTCACATCGTTCGGCCCCGGGCGCAGCAGCAACCATCGCGAGGACAGCAAGTGAGAGTGAAGTTGGCAGTGGAAGTTCGCTCATTTTTGGTTTTCTGTTCGACGCGCTTTCGAACTGAATCTGGCTATTATGAACCAGGACCGGCGTTATTCAATAAATGAGGGGCCGAAGATTGCTCAATATTCATGCGGTCGCTGAGCGCCCGCGCCGCCATTAAGAATGGGATGCTCACGCACATCGCCGCGTATGGCATCGCGTGGAGCATGACTCTCTCGTCGATCAGGACGGCCATGCCATACAGAGACAAAGCGGGTGGAGAATTAGTCAGCAGAACGAGGAAGGCCAGCTCACGGCGGCCGGCGCATATAAGCAGAGCCAGCAGACCTGCGATGAACAGCCCTCGCAGAGCCCACTGTCGAAAGAATGGCTCTCCGGTCAGGTATCGTGCATAGCCTTTCACCCCGCCTGTGATGAGCTCACCGATGCTGTGATAGCTGAACAAGTAGCCGAACATTCCAATGGGAGGGCCGGCGTAGCCCTGGTAGTTGGGGATTTCAGACTTGGCCGGGTATCCCGGCTCGCCCGCGTGCCGGCGGGCCTCGACGTTGCGATACCACGTTGCGTGCTTCGAAAGGGGAAAGAAGGGATCTCCGTTCGTGGCAATCTGTCGCGCCAGAAACGGCAGCAGAACGATCGCACAGGCAGCGATTGCAGGTACAGCCTCGCGCCATCGTTTTTTATGATTAAGCAGATGCCACAAGAGAAACAGTCCCACCATCGGAAGCGTGGACATCTCTGTCAGAATCAACAGCGCACCTGCCGCACCCGCGATTGCTGACTGCCAGAAGAAAGGTGAACGAAGCGCGGCCGGTGGTTTCTCATCAGAGTTTTCCGATTCCGCATGTTCCGTATCTCCCGTTCCGTGCCAGCCCCGAACGAACAGGAAGTACACGAAGACCAGCATCACCGATGTCCTCACCTCTAATCGATAGCCATACATGGATCGGAAGATGAGGTAATCGTGTGTCGCCATCAATAACGCCGCAGCCAGGCCGCACACAGGATGGATCGCTTCGCGGCCGACCCACCAGGTCAGCCCGATGGCGAGCGCTCCGGCAAAGGCCGTCAACAAACGCTGATGAAAATCAGTGTCGCGGAACACCGTCGAGAATACGGCGCAGACCAAAGGAAAGACCGGCTCTCTCCACCTCGGCGCGCAGAAGCCGTGGTCCCAGGAAAACAGTCGCATCTCTCGTGCGATTTCCTGGTATCCGACCGCATCGTTGGTCAGCGGTGAGCCGACGTATTCCTGGAACTTCTGCTCTCTGAGATGCAGGCCAAGCGCCACAATCAGAATCAGCAGTGCCACGTCGAGTTTCCTCCAATACAGGCTCTTCTTTCGCGCGCCATCGATGCATTGGAACAAGAGAAGGACGATTCCTGTGGCGAATAAAACCCGAGACAGCTTCGGCACGATATCCGTCCGCTCCACCGGCCGGTAACGGATGCCCTGCAGGACAAGCACGCGCCGGCTGGTGGTATTCTTGGCCTCGAATCGAAGGACGATGGATTCGCCTTTTGCCGGCGGTATCAGAACCGTCTGGCTTCGCAGATAGGAACGGTTTTGCCATGCAGTTTTCCAGGTGCCTGCCTTGCCGTCTTCCAGCGAATAGGAGAAACGATTGCTGAAGCGTTCGCTACCGGAGATGTTGTAGAAGACCGGTTCGATGGCGATGGGGACTGGCCGATCGACGCGCATCCGCAAGAGGCACTGCCCTTCGGCGCCTGCCTGCAGGTAAAATGCATCTTCGCCGCGTTCGAAACCTCTGATTACAAACTCGTTTTCGCGGGGCCCAAGCTCAACAAATGGAACTTCTTTTGTCTTGCCGATGGCTGTCTCCAACCAGAGCCGGGACACCTCGCTGCGATAGATGGCGCATCCCAAAATGAACGCGCCCAGACCAACCCAGACGCTCGTTGGGATCCTGCAGAGAGGGTTCATCTGTTTCGCGGCAGGCTCAGGCATAGCGTGAGGCATACCACCTCGCCCGGCGGGCTTCCAGCGTATCAAAGCTGACGATTGGCGATTCCTATTGCGTGGGTGGCCTGTATTTGCCTTTTTTTGTTTCCATCCACCATCTCAGGGTTCTCTGATGTCTCCTTGGGATCCACTCTGCCCGCCAGTCCATAAACAGAATGACGGCGCCTTCCCTGTGCCGGTAATCTATGCCGTAAAAGTTTCCTGTATTGACTTTTGAATAGAGCAGATCTCCATCTGCGATGGCAGGTACGCGGGTCGGGCGCGGGAACATACTGATCCGCCGATGAGTGAGGTTCTCGCTTGTGCGTTCTTTTCGATTGTCGCCAATGATGAGGCTGTTCGCGTAGTACTCGCCACCTTCGGGGCATTGCCATACTTTGTGTGTGCCCTGGAAATTGCCGGGGATGAAGGGCGCCTTCAGATTGGGGTCAAGGTAAGTGCGCCAACTGCCGTTCTTCTGGTTGGCGGGGAGCCACCCTGCAAATTTTATGGTGTACATTTCTATCGCTGCGCCGATCTGGCGGAGGTTATTCGCGCATTCGGTCATTCTCGAGCGCGCACGCAGGCGATCGAACATCGGCACCATCAAAAGAAGAAACAGCAACACCAGCAGTAAGATGACCAGGAGCTCAGTCGTAGAAAGGCCTGCCTGTTTCTTTTTCGTCAGGTGACGGGCCATGACTCCCTTCGGCGAGGGAGCTACATTCGGCGGAATCGCTCTGGGAACGGCGGACGACATGGCTTCGTCTGGGTAACGCTGAAGAGGCTGATAAACAGGACGGGACCGGGCCCTCTTCATGCAGTTCTCTAGGCTGAATGCTCTTCATCCCTTTGGGCACGGGATTATAGAAAGGGCGCGATCCGTGTCAATGGTGGCCTAATCCACCTTATTCGTCCAGACAGCCCAGTAGATGGGCCCCTTCGTCTTTTCTCCATACTCGTTGATGAGTGGGATACCGGCACTGAATTCTTCCAGAGGCAGATCCAGGGCCATCCGATGGCTATGCCCGGAGACGAATTCACGAAGGTTACCGCCGATACCGGAGATCTTTTTGTTCGCTGCCATATACCTTGGATCGGGCGGGTTGAAGTGGCCGACGAAAATCTCTTTGGCGGCAATCTCTCCACGATGGACCTCCTGGACCTCATACTTCAGTACGTACGTGTAATCGAACTGTTCTGGATCCGGCAGACGGCCCGGGATCTCGACCAGTTTGGCCGTAACTTCAAATCTGCCGAAAGTGCTGACTTCACGGCTATCGCCGCTGTCTCTCCCGCCACTGAAGAGCCAGACGATGAATGCCGCGACCACTACTCCCAGTGCAACATAGAAACGAAGGCGGGGCTTCAAAGAGTCTCCTGTAGAATGCGGCGTTGTTTGGGGAGATGACAATGAGCGTCCGCGTAGGCCCGGCAGGATGAGCCTCCGCGATGCGCCTTCACAACGCGGGCAATGATGGTATGGAATGGCCGAACATCAAGCCAGCGCAGGCAGGCACATCTCTTAGAACTGTATCGGCGGGTTGGCATGGCTGAGTTTTTAAGTAATCATCAGCCGCACTGTGGGACTGATCGGTCTCACGCCCGACGGGAAACAATCATTCTTCACCCCCCATCATCTGGAGGAATCATGAGACTCTGTCATTCAACCGGGTTGGTTATACCCATCGCGCTGGCCGCTTCTCTAGGAGTGTCTACCTGTTCTGCCGGCGGCGCCGGGTGGTCCCATGATGTCGACGCTGCGCTGAAACAGGCAAAGAAGGAAGGCAAGGATGTGCTGATGGATTTCACCGGCTCTGATTGGTGCGGTTGGTGCATCCGTCTGAATAAGGAAGTCTTCAGCCAGAAGGAATTCCTTCCCGCTGTGACTAAGAACTTCGTGCTGGTCGAGCTGGACTTTCCGCGAAAGAAACAGCTGTCACCCGAGATCAAGAAACAGAATGCGAAATGGCAGCAAAAGTTCCAGGTACGTGGTTATCCATCGATCATGCTGGTGGATTCGGATGGCCGCCCGTACGCGCAGACGGGCTACCAGGCCGGTGGTGCTGAAAAATACCTCTCCCACCTGTCCGATCTGCAGAGCATCCGCAAGAAACGTGACGATGCTTTCGCCAAAGCCTCGAAGGCAAAGGGAGCCGAACGAGCAAAGCTCCTTGATGCTGCGTTGACGGAGCTTTCAAAATCGCGCCTTCAACCGGGCGTCATCCTGGCCAATTACGGCAACTTGACTAATGAGATTGTAAAAGCGGATGCGAACGACAAAGCCGGTCTAAAAAGCAAATACGCCGGTATCAGCCAGCAGACCAAGATTCGTTCGCTCATGGGTAAGAAGGATTTTAAGGGCGCTCTTGCAGCCTGCGATGAAGTGCTGAAGACGCTGAAGCCCACCAGCGGCCAACTGGCCCAGGACATGTATCTGATTCGCTCTGAATGTAACTTTTATGCAGGCCAGAAAGACAAAGCTCGAGCTGATTTGGATCTCGCTCTCAAGGCCGCCCCCAAGGGCAAAAAAGTTAAGACTATCCAGTCGATTATCACCCGCGTCTTTAAAGGAAAGTAATCGGAGCCTGGAACTGAAAAGATGCTCTCCTGCGAGTAAGATGGCTGCAGTAATGACTGACTCACCTCAAGCCGATGACGCTATCCCATGCTGACTACCTCAGGACCTCTGGGCAGTCTGGTGTCTCAAATCGTCGAGTTGGTACACCCAGAGAGAATCTTCGTCTTTGGCTCGGCGGCCAAGGGCGTCTCAGGTCCTGACAGCGATATCGATCTCCTTGTAGTTACGGAGACGGCAAGGAAGAATTCGTGTTCTTCCGCGCAGATGCCGGAAGGGACGCATCGGCGACACACCGCCCAGCGGCTGTACCGTGAAATTCGCGGGGCGGGAGTTCCCTTTGACTTGACTGTCACGACCGCCGGTAGCCTCGAAAAACACAGGGACAACATTGGCCTGATCTATCGCCAGGCTTTGATCGAAGGGAAGGAAGTGTATGCCGCCTGATGCCGGCGAGCCGGGTAGCCCGCAGACATGGCTGGAATCTGGAACTGGCAGCCGTCGAGCGCCCACGCAAAGTCTTTTGGGAGGCCTTGTGCTTTCATACGCAACAGGCAGCAGAAAAGGCACTCAAGGCACTCCTCATTGCTCATGGCATCCCGTCTCCAAAGACCCACAACATCCGGACCTTGTTGGACCTTTTGCCACCCGACCGTTCACCACCCCCGGCCGTGGTAGAGGCCGCCAGCCTCACAGGTTATGCGGTCACGCCTCGTTATCCAGGCGATTACGAGGCGGAGGGAGAGGAAGAATATCATTTGGCGATGGAGCAGGCAGAAGCCGTGGTCAATTGGGTTCAGCAGGTAATCCAAAGCAGTGATGATCGGTGCAACAATTAGTAGATGATCCAGGTCATTCTATCCCGTTTGTTTTTTATCGGGCCCGTTATTCGAAATCAGCGGGATCTTCCACTGGTGGCAGGTTTGGCTTTGCCGGCGGCTCGGAAGGTGGCGCGGAGGCAGCGGCGGCTGGCGGTTGTTTGGGTGGCAGAGCGGAGCCTCGCTCGCCTTGAGCTTCCCCGGCCTGGTTCTGTTTCTGCTCGTCGATCCGCTTCTGAATCTCAGCCTTCATTTTCTCGTAAGCGGCGGCTGGGATATCATCCTTGTATTCCTCCAAATCCTTCAGCTTTGCCTCCCAGTCTTCCACATCTTCATCCTCAAAGAACGTTTCGTCATCTGCGTCTTCGGATTCACCCCAGTCAGCACTGGCGCCGAAAAACTTGTTCTCCGGTATGGTGAAACCGATCCCGATGACTGCTGCAGCCATGACTGCGATGACTGCTTTGGTAAGAGTCGGGTTGGCCCCCGGTCCCTGGATACGATTGGCCATCGCGGTCAGGCGGCTGCCATCTTCGATGCCTGAAAGATAAAGCATGGCGATGGAAGAGACGGCCAGGCCGAAGAGCTCAGCGAAAAGGAAACCGGCCAGAATCTGCTTAATGACCATCCAGAGCCCGGTCGGCAGGAAGCTGCCAATCAATCCACCGACAAAGAAATGGATCATCCAGAATGTGAAGAGGACACCCAGCGAAATCACGATCTGTGCAATGGCGAGCATTCCGATCTGATGAATGTTCTTTAAGCCGAAGGCCATGACATTCTTGAAACGCTCGATGGGATTCCCGCCTTCGAAAACTGTTGCAACCGGAAAGAGCAGAGACATGAACATGAACCAGGTGATGCCGCCTCCGGCGATGACGAATCCACCGACCATTGCCCCCGGGCCCATCCCCGCGGCCATGACCCAACTGATGACGAAAGAAAGAGCACCAATAAGGAGGACAAATGGGATATTGAGCAGCGAGCCGATAATCATGGCCGGCCAGTATCGGATACTGTTGTAACCGAGCCTCTTGATCCCGAATTCGGCTTGAAAAATGCCGTCACGAACACAGGCAATGATGGCGGAGTAACCAAGCGTACCCAAAACGACGGTGAGTCCTAGAAGACCGACTGCCATGCCGAGCGACTGGACGTCCTGCATCATCAACTGTGCTTCCCAGATGAGCACTCCGAACAGAGCGACGGGAAGATAAAGCCAGCCGCCATTCAGAACCTGGGCAATGCCAGCTTTGGCGGCATCGATACCGCCTGTGGTATTAAAGTAGCTGACAAGGTCGCCGCTCAGGCCGCAGAGAGTGTCGTCTTCATCAGTGTTCTGGGGCATCGTCGGCATCCCCATCTGCTGGCCGGTCTGCACGTTGAATCCACACTGAACGCAGATGATCACACCTAGGGCAAGTGGACTGGAGCATCCAGGGCAGACACCTGCTGCCTGGGGCTGTTCTGGCTCGGGTCCATTTGAAAAGCTCATCCCATCACCAAGTTCGAGACCTCCCTGCATGGGCGCGGCCGGTTGCGGAGGTGCCGGGGCGGCCTGTGGAGGTTCCGGGACGGCCAGGGAATCTGCATTCTGAAAACTCAAACCACCAAGATCCATATTCAGATCGGCCTGCGGCTGGGCAGGTGGTGGTGGGGCTTGTTCGGGGACCGGCGCGGGGACAGGAGGTGCCGCAGTATCACCATCTGTAAATCCCAATGAGCCATCGAGAGGCAGATCGAACAGATTCTCCTGAGCACCTGGTATCGGTAGCGGCGTCCCCTGCCGGGGGGCCGACATTGCGGCGGGTGTTTCTGCTGACCCGGCTGAGAAATCCAACTGATCCAGTGAAAGTTCGTTCCCTGCGACTGGCGGCGGATTCCCCGGCGCTGGCGCTGCGGGGCCGCGTTTCCCGGGCACGGGCGGGGGAGGAGCGGAGGCCATGATGTCCTCGGAGGCCGTCATTCTAATCCCTTGCGGGTCCAAGCTTGGTGGTGGTGTAAGGTCGGCATCCCAGGGCGTGTCAAAATCCATATTGGATTGGGGGGCTCCTGAATTGGCCTCCTCTGGTGCCAAGGGACCAAGACCGCCTGCGGCCTCTCGATGATTCTCAACCTGTTCATCCAGTGAAAATTGTGGTGGAGATTCGTAATCTTCTTCCTTTAAAGGGTCAGCGCCCTGTGAGCCGTTGCCACCGGCGTCGTCCGCAAGCATTCTGTTGATGGGCTGGCCGTTGCTGCCAGTAATCAGGGTCGCATCTGTCTGTGCACCCCTCTGTGGCGTGGGCGGAAGGGGAATCTTTCGAGTGATTTTACATTTCGGGCACTGGAACCTGCGCCCCCCCAATTTTCTTGGGAGCTTAAGCTTCTGACCACAGGCGCATAAGACTTTCCAGACTTGCGGTGTCACCTGCAGCAGCTTGGAACCAGTATCGATGCCTGGCATAGGTTCCTCAGCTCCACACTTGGGGCAATGGGCTTTTCCCCAGGAGTTCTCTTCATCAAATTCAAATTCGTTCCCGCATCCGCATTCGATGGCAACCAACATTCGGTTCTCCTGGTTTCACCCGGTATGGGCGAAAAGTTGAAGTAAAACTGCAAACAATGATGTAATTTTGGACTCCATACTATGGATGAATTCCTGCCGGACTGTATTCCCATGAGGCCCTCACTGACCTTTTCCGGCTATTACCCTTGTTTTCAAAGACTTATGAGGCTGGGCGTCAAGCTGCTGCCACATGAAGCCACAATGGTTGCGTCTCGGAAGCAAGGCTGATACCAAACTTCATTGTCCCTGAGAGCGCAGACTTTCAGTTTTACTTCAGGTTTCGCACAGATCGAGCAGACCAAAATGGACCTCCCTGACAGGATTGGGCAGTACATCGTCCGGGGCAAAATCGCCTCGGGCGGCGCCAGCGAGGTCTACGATGCCGAGCAGGCCATCTTACACCGGCCGGTCGTCCTGAAAATCCTGTCACCTGAACATGCGGAGGATTCCGCTCATGTAAAAAATCTCCGAAAAGAGGCCAGGGTGGCATCCAGCCTGGATCATCCGAACACGATAGCCGTGCACGAATGCGGGCGCGTGGACGGATTCCATTACATCTGCATGGAGAAGGTGGACGGATGCTCCGTAAAGGAACTGCTCCTCAAACACGGCAAACTGCCCCCTCCTGCGGCCATTGAAATCCTGGTCCAGGCGGCAGAGGGACTGGCTGCCGCGTGGGCAAAGGGGATGCTGCACTGTGATGTAAAACCGGCAAATCTGCTCCTGTCGAGGGACGGGAGAGTCCGGGTTTCAGACTTTGGCCTGGCCTGCTCCATAAAGGACGAGCCCGACCCCAGGAAACTGGCCGGGACGCCCCTCTTCATCAGCCCTGAGAGAGCTGGCGCCGAGGGCAAACTGGACTTCAACAGCGACATCTACTCACTGGGTGTCACGCTCTATCAACTGCTTTCCGGTCGGACGCCCATTGGTGGCAAAAGCGACCACGATATCCTTAAGAATCAAATACGCGAAGAACCGATTCCGCTGGAAACAGAGCCCGCCCTCCAATCGCTGCTCGATCGGATGCTAGCAAAATCACCTGCGGACAGATTCGAGACTTTCGAGGAGTTCCTGTCAGGGATTGAAGAGATCAAGCAAGAGTTTTCCTCCGAACCGGCTGTGCTGGTTGAATTGATGGCCGCGGAGCCTGTGTCATCCCCCGAAGCCGAGGTGGGGGACAGCACCTCGATTGGTCGTCGCAGGAGGCGTATTCGAATCAGCTTTAAGAACTCGGTTGCCATATTGTTCCTGCTGTTCAGTGCGTGGTTTGTGCCTGCCAGGTTTATGTCCGCGAAGTACAACAACGAAGCAGTGCAACTCATTGAGAGAGGAGAGCCCTGGCAGGCTTTGGAGAAACTCAAGCAGGCGGTCCGGTGGAATCCGTTTGACGAACAGATCAGGGACGAAGCGATAGGGCTCGTCTGGGAGTTGAGCGCCGCTCCCGTAAACGATCTCGAACGTGCTCTTGTCTTAGTAAGCCACCTCGAATGGGCAATAGAGTTGGGAACGGAAGATCCACTCATCCATTTGCAGTTGGCCCGCATTCACAGATATCTTGGTAACCGAGAGAAAGCTCTTGCAGCCGTACGCGCCTATGTGAAAATCAAGCCGGATGACGCAACCGGACGCGCACTCCTCGACAGCCTGGAACTCTGAACATGTCGGCAGAAAACAAGAAGGGCGGATTCTTCTTTAAATATGTCCTGAACAGTCTGCTGATTCTGGTTCCGATTTCCTTCTTTCTCGAACATCGGGATCCGCCGAACCATCTGGCAATTTTCATTTGCAGCGCAATTGCGATCATCCCACTCGCGGGGTGGATGGGCAAAGCCACCGAACATCTGGCCGAACGCCTGGGCGAAGGAATCGGTGGGCTCTTGAATGCGACCTTCGGAAACGCTGCTGAGCTCATCATCGCCATCATGGCTCTCCGTGAAGGCCACATCATGGTGGTCAAGGCGTCCATTACCGGCTCCATCATTGGCAACATACTTCTGGTGTTTGGCCTGGCTTGCTTTGCGGGCGGGCTGAAATACGAGAAGCAACTTTTCAATAGAACTGCCGCTGCAGCCGGCACCACCCTCCTGATCATTGGTGGAATGGCTCTAGTGATCCCTACTGCCTTCGCCCACATGGCAGGTCAACAATCTGAGCCTCTGCAACAGAAACTGAGCCTGCTCATTTCAATTGCGCTTATCTTTACCTACTTTTGCAGCCTGTACTTTTCTCTAAAGACCCACAGCCATCTCTACGTGGGTGGACATGGAGAAGACCAGGAAGAAGAAAAAGAACAGGCAGGTGAGGAAGCCCACGATTCAGCAAAAAAATGGGTGATCGTACTGCTTGTCGCCACCGCGTTCGTTGCTCTGATGAGCGAAATACTGGTGAAATCTATTGAACATGCGACGAAACAGATCGGCCTCACAGAAGTCTTCGTCGGCGTCATCGTGGTAGCCATTGTGGGTAATGCGGCCGAACACAGCTCCGCTGTCCTCATCGCCATGCGTAACCGAATGGGGCTGAGCCTTCAGATTGCTGCCGGTTCCAGCCTGCAGATCATATTGTTTGTTGCGCCAATATTAGTTTTCTGCGGCTACGCGTTCGGACAGCCCATGGATCTGCACTTTAGCCTTCTCGAAGTACTCGCAGTCATTTTCTCAGTTTTACTAATTGCGCACGTTTCAAACGATGGGGAAACGAACTGGCTTGAAGGAGTCATGCTGCTCTCTCTTTACGTTGTCCTGGCAATAGCGTTTTACTATCTGCCCGCGGATGCCGCGATTCATTGAAGCATCCATCCATACTCCTCTTTTGCCTTTGCCCAATGGTTCTCGCGGCTCGGCACTGAAATGAATCTGAATTCAGGCAGCAGCATCCCGGTCAGCGGACCGCCGCGATAGGCTCCAGTATCCAGGCCGAAGACCCTGTCCTTGTAGTTAAACCCTTCTCCCGAATCCAGATAGTCGCGGTGGCCGACCAGCGCGGGCTTTTCGCCGTCAAAGAGCTCATACCAAGGCTGAGAGTAGTTTTTGTGCAGATGTGCTTCCCCGCTCATCGTGCCGACGATGACCGTCTCCCTCTGTTTCTCAATCGAGACGCCCGGCTCGTAGAAGCCGTGAAAAACAACGGCCTCCGGAAGCTCCAGATACAGCGGAAGGGGTTGCATCAACTGAAGCGCTGAACGGTATCGTTCTTCACCAAGCACTTCTTTCGTAATCAGTTGCGATAGAGCCGGTTCGAACTCGCCCCGGGATGCGCGCAGGTGTTTTCTCTCATGATTGCCCATGGTGGCGCGGGCGTTTGGATGTGTCTGGAAGAACTCCAGGACCTGTATCACACCCGGTCCGCGATCAAGAATATCGCCGACCGCCACGATGGGATCATCTTCGGCCATCCCGGCCTTTGAAAGGAGCTCCTGGAACTCATTAAAACAGCCATGAATATCTCCTACGACGAGAGTTTGCATGGTTAGAAACAGGCTCTGTCTCGGCTCCTTGCGTCTTTTACAGTTTTGCCGCTGTTCAGATGGCCTTTCATGCTCCGTTCCCGCCAGGGGCTTGATGCGTCATATAGTTTCTCGATCGTATCCACCGTATTAACCATCACTCCGGCCCTGTCAGTCTTGAGGGATGCGGCGAACTCCCCATTCGGCCTTATCAGAACTCCCGGCCAGCTCTGGTAATGCGCGGATGAATTAGTGGCGCTGATCCAGAAATAATTAGTCGCGGCCCGGGCCTGCAGCGTGGGCCGCATAATAGTCGTATGGATATTCGGACCTTCTGCGCGCGCATTCCAGAAAGAATCAAACAGCAATTGTGTGCCTTCTTTTTGGTACGCCCGATAGAGCTCAGGAAACCGGACGTCGTAACAGATGAGCATCCCACATCTGATACCGTTGATATCAAATACCGAGCAGTGGTCTCCAGGTGAGAAAAATCGGAGATCGCCACCGGTACAGAATCGCTTATCGTATCGCTCGACTATTTTCCCACTAGAATTAATTGCATAAAGCGAGTTGTGCGGGAGATGTTTTCCCGTCAGCCGGTGTGCAGTGCCCAATATGACCCACAGTTTATGCTTTTTTGCCAACCGGCAGATGGACTCCATTTCCGCACGCAGCAATTCCCAATCGAAGCCTTCCCATGAATCAAACTCAGGGCCTGGATATCCTGATAAAGCACATTCAGGAAAGTGGGCGACATCTGCACTTTTGGATGCGGCTTGCTCGATCTGCCGATGTATTTGCCTGCTGTTCCGTTTAACATTTGCGCTCGTGGCGAATTGACATGTAGCAACCTGAATGATTCCGCGCTTCTTTCTGGACATTTTCTGTAGGACCTTTAGTAAAAAATTGGTTTTAAATAAAAAAAGGCGAGACAAAGTCTCGCCGGTTTGATTTAATCCGTTTCTCTCTTGCTCAATCCCCGTTAGCTTGCTAGCGGTGCGATCTTGTCGGTCTTATCGACCCCCACAACCTCACAGTACTCGCCTTCGGGCCAGCGTATGGTGATTGCTCCTTTCATGCAAATCTCTTCGCAGAGCTTGCATCCGACGCAGTCCTTTTGCCGTACGTTTTCTGCTACTTTGAAAAATCCACCGCCCTCGTCTGTCGGAAGCATTTCCAGGCATTCGTACGGGCAGACATCGACACAGAATTCGCACCCGGTGCAATAATCGATGTCTACCACGGCGACAGGCCGGTTTTTTGGGCTAATCTTGTCCGGGAACTCGCCGTCAGGATTGCCTATACAGGCAACAGGGCAGTAGGTTGTGCAGACGCCACAATCGATGCAAAGGTCCGGCGCGATGACATGGAGTTTTTTGTTGTCGCCAGTGATGCAGCCGTCGACAGGGCAGGCTTTGAGGCACATGGTGCACCCAACACAGTCCTGCGTGATGAAATGAGGCATTCGCTGTCTCCTTTTTGAGCGCTTCCCGCTTTATATGTGCTGAATTCCGCAGACGCGGACTTCTACCACATATAAATATCGTTTGCAAGCCTAGTCAGCAAAGGCAGATATCACCGGATTTGCCGGAATCTGCCCAAACGACAAGGACTGTTTTGCCCACCCCTGCCCACGGATTTGCCCATGTCTCTAGATAGAAACAACCAGGAAGATGTCAACAGAACCCTCGATGCATACCAGAAAACGCGCGACCCGGTCCTCCGGGCTCAACTCGTAGACGCATTTCTGGTCCTCACACGTTCAACTGCCAGGCGGATCGCCGGTGAGAATCTGGCCTCTATGGATATGGACATCGATGACTTGGCCAGCGTCGGCACGATCGGCCTGCTGGACGCCATCGATAACTACGAGCCCTGCGAAGGCGCCAGATTCGAAACCTATTGCCTGTTGCGCATCCGAGGCACGATTATCGATTCGCTACGCTCATTCGAGACCTCTTCCAAGCTGCGGCGCCAGTTCAGCGGAGAAAAGCGCAAACGCGGCCGCCCTTCGCTCGAAGAAACCGAGTCCGTTCCACTTCGCAGGAAACTCTCACTTGACATAACTGATTCAGAAGATGGGAGCAGTTTCAGAGACTCAATCCCTGACGAACGCAACGCCGACCCCATTGCAGCGCTTTCACAGGCCGAGGTAAAGGAGGTCATCGTGGGACAGTGTAACGAGACCGAACGCCTGATCATCGTCCTGTACTATTATGAGAACCTGACGTTCAAGCACATCGGCAAAATCATCGGCCTGACCCATGGCCGCATTTCACAGATTCACAAAGGCATGCTCAGAAAGTTGCGCAAACGGCTCGGTGAGCGGCGGGACGAGCTCTTCGCCTTCGGGCAGTAAGCTTTTGCAGCAGCCGGCGACTTACAATAGCATCTTGATTCGGCCCGGGCACAGACCCGGGCCTTTTACGTCCTCTAAGCAGAGCGGGCGCTCCGTTGCCGCCTCTGCTATTCATTGAAAACCGTCGAGGCTCAGACTACATGCCATCCATCCACCTGAAAGAAGGCTGGGAAATATCAGAAAATGCCGTTACACCGGAAGATATCTTTATGAACCGCAGAAAAGTCATCAAGACCGGACTCGGAATCGCCGGAGCGGGCACCATCGGCGGTCTGACCTGGAACCATCTGAATGCGGAAAAGCACGTCTATGACACCTCTCGCTACAAGAAGATGAAATTCGTCAAGAATGCGAATTTTAAAGTGAAGCGGACCATGGCGGATGAGGCCGTCGCGGGAAACTACAACAATTTTTACGAATTCTCAGAAAAGAAAGGCGAGGTCATCACTCTTGCCCGCAATATGAAGACCCGGCCGTGGAAGGTCGAAGTCGGTGGACTGGTAAACAAACCGCTGACCCTCGATATCGACGACATTCTAAAGCAGTTCCCGCAGGAGGAACGCATCTATCGTTTCCGGTGCGTCGAGGCGTGGTCGATGGTCGTGCCCTGGATTGGCTTCAAGCTCAGCGACCTCATTAAGAAGGCGGAGCCAAAAGCTGAGGCCAAGTATGTCCGTTTCCTGACATTCAAAGATCCGGAAATGGCCCCCAATCAGAAAACAACCCGGTACCCCTGGCCGTACTACGAAGGCCTGACACTGGAAGAGGCAAATAACAAGCTGACTTTGCTGGCCACCGGGATATATGGCCATGAAATGCCGCCACAGCACGGTGCGCCCATCCGGGTGATTGTCCCTTGGAAGTATGGATTCAAGAGCATCAAATCGATCGTGAAGATCGAGCTCATCGACGAGCAGCCCAAGACCTTCTGGAGCGACCTCATCCCGAAGGAGTACGATTTCTGGTCAAACGTGAACCCCAAGGTGCCTCACCCGCGCTGGTCACAGGCATCCGAACGTCTTTTGGGGAAACTCAAGGGCAGTTCCATCGATTACACCCGCGTGCCCACGCTCCCGTATAACGGGTACGAAGCACAGGTGGCTCATCTCTACAAAAAGGGTTGAGCGTTCCGTCCAGTCTCACAGCCGGCACATGAATTCGAACATCCGGTCGGAGTGGCCCGGCAGATTTTCGTGGCCGTAATCAGGATAAATGACGGCTGATTTCTCAGACTGGATTTTGTTGTAAGCGGCATACTGGGTCGAAGGTGGGCAGACGGTATCCATCAGGCCCACCGCCATCATCACCTCCGCATGAATCCTCGGGCAGAGGAACTGCACATCAATGTATCCGAGCTTCGTGAAGACCTCCTCTTCGCGTTCGTGCAGCGGATCATATTTGCGGAAGTAATCCTGCAATTCCCAGTACGCGTCTTTGGCCTGATCCATTTCCCAAACCCGCCGGTAATCGCAGAGGAATGGAAAGACAGGCGCGGACAACTTGATACGCGGCTCGAGCGATGTGCAGGCAAGTGTGAGGCCACCGCCCTGGCTGCCGCCCATAGCGCCGACCCGGTCTTCATCAACGGTCTCCATTTCCATCACGATCTTCGCCATCTGCGCGGTATCGAGAAAGATCTGACGAAATAACAGCTTCTCGGGTGGGCCATCGAGCCCACGAATAATATGGCCGCGCATCGTCGAGCCCTTCACCCCTCCTACGTCTTCGGAAAGACCTCCCTGGCCGCGGCAATCCAGCGCGGCCACACTGTGGCCCATCGCGGCATAAGCCAGCTTTTCATTCCACTGTCCGGAGTTGCCGGCGTAGCCATGAAACTGCAGGACGGCCGGCTGGGGCCCGTCCTGTTCCTTGGGCCGGACAAGCATCGCATGCACCCGCGCCCCGCCGACGCCGGTGAAATACATGTGGAAGCAATGAGCGAACGGACACTGAAAGTCGGCAGGCAACAGTTCAACTTCCGGATCGATGGCTCGCATTTCCTCGAGGCCGTCATTCCAGAAATCATCAAAGTCCTCCGGCCGAGGGGTGCGCCCCTCGTAGCTCTTCAGGCTTTCAGAAGGCAAGTCGAATAACAGCGGCATGGCAATTCCCTCGAGAATGAACGTAGTGCGGGTGGCGAGTCTACTTGCCCCGTCATGAATGTGTAACGCAAAATGCGGATCATGGAGCTCTGCCTAGAATTCCCCATTTCCATCCCATCCTCAGTCCCAGCAACAACGGACATACAAGCCCACACTTACTCATTATTCATTCCGCCCTACATGAAGAACCTCATACTCACACTCGCCTTCCTCACATCCACGCGGGC
>JASLXP010000806.1 GCA_030740295.1 Planctomycetota bacterium | reverse complement strand
ACTTCCCTGTGAAAACCAAATCATGATCCGCGCACACGAAAAAGAGTCCTTTATCGAGGATGGTTTCCTCCACGTCCCGCAGATCGTGGATGCGGAGCATCTCGAACGTATTCGCAAAGTTTTTGATGAAGTCTGGGATGCTCATCCGAAATGCAATCAGCACGTTCTCTTGAAGCACGAGTGTTTTCTTGGCCTGATCGAATACCCGCCTATCATCGAGCGCCATCAGGCCATATTCGGACGGCAGGTTCAGCTCCTCCAGTATGACCTTCTCAGCTTCGGCCCGGGCAGCAATTTTCCTGAGCGGTCGTGGCACCGCGATTTCTCGTTTCCCGGCGACCGGCCGGTTTCCATAAACACGATTCTATACCTCGATGAAATGACACCCGATCGGGGCCAGACAAGAATTATTCCCGGCAGCCACCGAGAAGATTACAGGCCGCCACAGGATGAAAGAAAGCATCAACCACTTGATGGAGAAGTGGCCGTCGAAGCAAAGGCAGGAGATGCGGTATTCATCAATTCCGCGCTCTGGCACACCGCGGCGACGAATCGCAGCAACGGCCCGCGCCGTGGTGTGTATCTCTATTACGGATACTGGTGGATCAAGCGCTACGAATACGACCGGGCACTGCCCAGCGAAGCACTCATCGGAGCGTCCGAACAACGCCTGCGACTCCTCGGTCTAAAGCAACCCGATCGTTGCCTCCAAATGTACGACCCCAAGCTGGGCTTTCCGCAAGCCTAGGCTTAGGGTGGCTTCTTCATCTGGCCGCTTCCGCCGCGTGATCCCTATTGCATCGGGAAGAAGTGAGACGAGCCGAATGAGAATGCTTACCACCCTTGATCTGGTCGGATCATGTCTGAAACACCTGGAGATGAATGCAGGATTAGCTGCACCCGCGGCCAGGATTACGGTAGCTGCACCAGTTAGTTGTTCTGATCGGGCAAAGGGAAGTCATCTTGCGCGCTGCCTGCCCCAACCGCAGATAGACATGTCTGGATTGGTTCGGATATTACTTCCTGAATCTGAGCCGTGTTCCTGGTTCATCCGTGGCTCTATTTCTTTGAAACTCTCTGGAACTGGATCCGACAGTTGAAGAAACCATTTTGAATCTCATCTCTGCAAGTGCAGTCTTGCTGGCTTTGCCGCAACTGTCGTATGGCGAACATGGCCGCCTTCCTCCAATCATCCGGGTGACGGATCATGGTTCGGTCCCTCGTGAAGATTTTCCCGTTACTGGAAGCATCCCTCTTCCGGAAGGGGCGTTGAAAGTTAATGATCTTTCGCGACTTGTCCTGAAGAATGGCAGACCCGTGCCCGCTCAGTTTGAAGTGATTGGGCGCTGGCTGGACGGCAGCGTCAAGTGGCTGCTGTTGGATTTCCAAAGCTCTCAAGCGGCGGCCGGAACTGCGGAATTCAAGCTCGGCCTGAGCGGCAGAAAACAGAAGCCACTCGTGCCGCTGGCGCGCAAAGCCGGTGAAAATGTGGAAGTGGATACCGGCCCGATGAAAGTTGTTTTTGGAAAGCAGAAAGTCCTCGTCCAAGTTGGCGGGAAGGAAATTGCAGGCGGAGAAGTAGTATCCCGGATCGGGGTCAGGAAACGGGATGACGACAGCCCAACACAATTCAGGCTCCATTTATCCAATCCTTCGATCGAGACCAACGGCTTCATGCGTTCGGTTCTGAAAGTGGAAGGATGGCACAGGTCCGACGATGGTGACCGTTTTTCGCCATCGGTTGTCCGCATGACCTTTTACCGGGGTCGGAAGTTCATCCGCATCCATCACACCTTTGTGATCAGCAAGAATCCAGACACTCATGTCATCAGCGACATTGGCGTCCGCTGGCCCCTGAAAGCTGAGATGAAAAAAGCTTCATGGTCACTCAGCTTAGCTTCAAAGACATCAGCCATTGGCGCGCAGCGGTTTTCAGTTTTTCAGGAGAACACAGCCCGGCCGAGCTATCCTCCTGTCTCGCCGGAGTTCAGTGGCCGCTTCCGGGTTTTCAACGGCAGGCAGGTGATTTCGGAGGGGCGGCGCTATCCCGGAGGGCTGGTGCTCAGAGGCGAGGATGCCGGTGTAGGCGTGTTCCTGCGAAACATGTGGCAGATGTGCCCCAAGGCGCTCGCGTATCACGACAGGACCCTCCATGTCGGCCTCTGGCCGGGCGAGCTGGCAGGGGAGCTGGACCTCAA
>JASLXP010000805.1 GCA_030740295.1 Planctomycetota bacterium | reverse complement strand
GCTGACAGCGGTGGTCACAAAAACACGATCGCCCCAAATGACAGGGCACGAGTGCCCCAGACCCGGAATCGGTGTCTTCCATTTTATGTTCTCATTGTTTGCCACATCCCATTTGGTCGGTGTTTCAAAGCCTTTCGCGATTCCGCTTGCCTGCGGCCCTCGAAAAGAAGGCCAATGCACGCCATCCGTTTCGGCAAAGACCACGTTCACAGCAGCGGAGATTACGAGAAGAGAGGTGATTCTGGGCATTGTGAGCATTCCGCGTTGAGGGGTGTGGGGTCCTGGCCACCCGATTGTCGCATGACCTTCAGGAAATCCCATCATGTTATATCCCACTGAATAAGAGTTCCTGATTCGGCACCAAGAGAATGTGAATCTCTCCTGTCGGCAGGAGAGGAGTTGGAGTAACGCCTTCAGGCAGGTTCTGGCGAAGCTGTGAGGTTAACGTGGAAGGGCCCGGCTGAAGCCGTTACTCCAACCCCCGGCTTCCAAAGTCCTGAAACTGCCAGATCTGTTCTCAGAGAATTCTCATCTCAATCAGATGGTGCGGGCCTGAGTTGTTTTCTCTATTTCCATTGGACTTTCCAGCATCCATGGACCAGCGAAACCGACACTGACGATTGCCTCAGAACCATTCGCCCAATCCGATTCCTGGTGGCAAGTTGATCTCTTCAACAACCTTCACGGTATAGGCCGGTATGAGGGACAGGAAAAATCGTGGTTCTTATTGGCCGGCGATTCGGTATGGAGAACGAAAAACTTGACCTTGCCGTCTCCCCTTTGAAGAATGGACTCGATGGGGCTATCAGGAGGTTCAAGAAACATGAAGTGGTTGAGAACATTGCCCGGTCTGCTTTGTCTGCTATTCCAATTCTCTCTCTGCCCGCCTGCTGCGGCGCAATGCCGTCTGGAAAAGGTGGGAGATCCCTCCACCGATGAAGGGCGACTCGTTCTCGAGAATGCGTTCATTCGAATGGAGGTCGCGCCCTTTCACGGCGGGCGTGTGACGCGGTTCTATCTTAAGCCAGCGAAAAAGGAACTGGTCCACTTTGTTTCTGACACGACCGCTCCCCAAGGCTCGGGCCTGCTGCTTGATTTTGGCAAGCATTCATGGAAGAAGCGCTACGAATGGGAACTCGTCGAACAGTCGGAGAATAGAGTGGCCATCCGGCTGTCGACGACCGCTGAGATCGGACCGCAGAGGAATGAAGTCCTGCTTCGAAAGACGATCGATCTGCAGCGAGGCCGAAACAGCATTCTCGTCAGGTACGAGCTGACCAACGTCGGGAAGAAACTCGCGCTCGTCAGCTTTCGTCTCACCAACACCCTTTCTCCCGGCGGGCCTCAGGCAGCGTGCCGCGAGCTTGCTTTTCCTTTCGGCTATCTGAGTGTGCATCGGACGGCCAACGTTCCGCCCGGCAAGAGCAGACAACAGTCGCCCGTTTACGAGCTGAAATCCGAGAAGGCTGTCAACCACTGGCTCATGGAGCCGACCCGTCCCTGGGTGGGAGTCCGGGATCTCGCTGGATTCGGCGCGGGCATGGAGACCGATTTCCCGCATGTGGATCTTTATTACTCTTGGTTTCCGTCCGCGCAGTTCGGCACTGGTTTTCCCACCGCGGAGGTCTTCTATCGGCCCGTTGAGCTCCGCCCGAAAGTAGCTGACCCCGATGACCGCGTGATGAATCTCTCCGATTTGGGGAACGTGTTCCGTCAAAGCGTGCGTTTCGTGCCGTTCGCCAATCTTCCCCGTTTCGATGGATGCATGAACGGCACCGTCGCAGGAATTGAAATCGATGGCAATTCCGTGAACGCGCACTTCGGTGCCGAGCGGCCGTTCGAGGGCACGGCAACTGTTCTGATTCGCGAGCCGGATGGTTTTCGGACCAAGGAGGTGGGACATGCTGACATTAAGATCGTCCCTGGCAAAGAAACCGAATGCCGTATCGGACTCGACGCCTCGCCAGCCGGAAAGGTCGTGATGATTCAGCTTCGGGATGAGGCGGGACAGGCAGTCGCGGAGTTCGAGCGACCGGCCGACGACAAGGCTGCGGCAGCATTCAGTCAGATGCCATTCGGTGAACGCGCGCCCCGAGCGCTCGGTACGACGCCCGACTGGCATCCGGCCGAATGGCAACCGACGCCGCACACCCGCTGGGCCAGGCCGTATCACAAAGGGCCGGTGAAGGCGCTCTGCGTCAACCCCGGTCGGGCCATGGCCGACTTGCTGGAGCTGGAGCAGCGTATGGATATCGACATCGATTACCTGCCGTTGGCCCACCCGCATGTTTTCGCCAAAGTGGCCGAGATGGGCAGAGCACCCGATCCTGCCGCTGCTTTTCCGATGTTGCTGGACGGCAAACGCAGCTATGACGTCATTATTCTTGCGGCCGGGATTTACTGGGACGTCCTGCCCGAACGGATGCGCAATCTGATCCTGGAGCGTGTGCGCGAAGGTACGGGGCTGGTCTTTCTACGAGGGATCGGACAGTCCAGGAAATTTGATCAAATCGCCATGCAGCCGATCCCGGACGGCGCCTTCAAACACGGTGTGCTTTCGACGACTCCGTGGGAAGTGATTCCCAAAGACTTGAAGAAATTGCCACCCCAGCGATTGCTCCGTTTTCGCCGGCTCGGCAAAGGCACTGTAGTCGAGTGTCTCTGGAGCATGTGGATTGGATTCAACCGGCCCTACAAACATGAAGGCTTCGTCCCTCATCCGGTCCAGCAGACCACAATTCCCACCTTCCGGTATTGGGAGTACTCGCACGCGCTGCTCGCCCGGCTGATTTACTTTGCCGGTGGCAAGCAGCCCGATACCCGACTTGTTTCGCTGGCGTTGAAGAACGACAAACCCGCGCTGGCAGGAAAGTCACCGGGCCAGATAGAGCTGAAGGT
>JASLXP010000804.1 GCA_030740295.1 Planctomycetota bacterium | reverse complement strand
CAGATAGAGCTGAAGGTCAAAAGTACAATCGCAGAGAAACTCGAAGCCGAAGCCTGTGTTTTCGATTCCTTTCACCGGAAGGTCGGTGAGGCGCGGAAAGTAATCGAGGCGGCGCCGACGACCGTTTCCGTGAATCTGGATTTGCCTGCCGTTACCCAGGCGGGAGCGCATCCGGTCGAGGTGCGTCTACTGAAAAATGGTAAGACGGTCGACTGGGGCGCGATGGTGATTCCTGTCAGGTCGGGGACCGAAATCGCGGCAATTTCCACCACGAAGCCTGTTTTCAAACCCGGTGAGGCGCCGGAATTTCTGGTCGATTTAGAGAACAGTTCAGGCGCGATCGCGCAGGTTGCGATTCGGACTTCAATTCGTGATTGCTGGAGCAGGCTCGTCGTGCAGAAGAGCGTTGCACTTGATGTACCACCATCGGCTGGCAAGCCCTACCGGACAAGCATTCAGATCCCGCCCTTCAATCCGTTGAATCCATATCACCGGGCCGCCTTTGAATTGACAGCCGGCGGGAAGCCCGTGAGCGAACGGCGGTTGCCCTTCACCATAGATGTCCCGCTGCCGCTCGATTACACCTTCATCTGCTGGTCGGGATATTCCATCAGCAGCCATTACACAGACCGGCGCCACCTGGAGCTTGTGCGCAGCATCGGCTACGACGTTTACTCGATGTATCAGACCGGGGAGATCTATCAGCCTTATTCAAATGAGGCGCGTGAGGCGAGCGTGGAGACGGTCACTCGCACGGGCCTGCGACCGCTCGCGCAATCGGTGTATCCGATTCATGCCTACATTCGCAAAGGGATGGATATGCGGCTCCGGCCTGAGCCGCTGTGCGACGCGGCTTTTCGGGCGAAGACCTCCGGCTACATCCGGAGAGCCGGCGATGCCGCGAAGCGATTCAAACTGTTCGGAATGAGCTCCGGAGATGAGCCTTCCCTCGGCTGGTATGACCGGCCCCAGGATTTCGATCAATCGCCGCAGACCCTGGTGCGTTTTCGTGCTCATCTCAAGAAGGCGTTCCCCAATCTGAATGCGCTGAACGCTACATGGAAACGTTCATTCAAGACATGGGAGAAGGTAGTGCCGGACACCTTCGCCGAAGCCCGTAACAGGAATCATTTCGCGGCATGGGCCGATCACCGGCTTTATATGGAGACGGAACTGACGGACTACCTGAAGTTCTTCAGAGACGAAGTCCGAAAGGCGTCCGGTGCGCCGATGGCACTGAGCGGGATGGGGTTCGGCGGCATCTATAACGGTTTCGATATTTCGCGGCTCATGCCGCTCCTCAACCATTCCAGCCTGTACGGGGACGGGGACGGCGAATACGCCAAGCCGGAAATCCAAAGATCGTTTCAGCCGAAAGGAGCATTGAACGGCGTCTGGATTGGTTACGGAAACACGGAGGAATGGCTGCGCTCGTGGATCTGGCTGCAGGCGCTCAGCGATAAATTCCTTATCTCCGTCTACTCGTCGACGTTCCAGGTGCGATGCGAACGCTACCTGACGGAGCGAGGGCGTTTCTTCAGAAAACTGTTCCGGGAGTACCGGGATTCGGGTACCGGCACGATCCTGCGGGCGGCCGAACGGCAGGAAGACCCGATTGCGATTCTCTATTCGAAGCCGTGCGTCATGGCCGCCGCGGTCTCAGGGCTCTCCGACCGCAGGCTCAATCTCGCGGCCTTCCGGTACAACCGCGATGCATGGGCCCGCGTGGTGCACGACATCGGTCTTAATTCAAAGTTCGTTTCAAACTGGCAGATCACCGACGGCCACCTGAAGAAGAACGGAACGAAAGTCCTCATCCTGCCTCTTGCACAGAGCATCTTGAAGACGGAGGCAAATGCGATCCGCGATTTTGTCCGTGGCGGAGGTCTGCTGATCGCGGATGCCCGCGCGGGCGTCTTCGATGGACATTGCGTCCCTTACGAGTCATCCCCTCTCGACGAGGTCTTTGGGTTCGACCGCTCTGAAGCCGGGAACGCGCCCGCCGGGAATTTCATCCGCATCGGCAAAACGGATCACAGCCGGGGATCGCAGTTCAAGGGCGTAGCTATCGATTCCGGCATCAAGCTAAGAACCGGAAGAAGGCTCGGCGCAGGGCTGGTTTCGGTCGAGGGCGGCTCAGGGGATTACGGGACGTTGAAGATCCGTCACAAAAAGGTCGAACGTGAAGTTGCGGGGGCTTTCTATCTCAATCGCTACGGAAATGGCGCTGCGGTCTACGGCAATTTCCTTCTCGGCGATTTTCGACGAATGGTCACCAGCGGCACGGCCGACCGGGTCTACAAAGTGGTCGGGGACCTCGTTCGAAACCTGACCGATCTGAAGCCCCCGGCGAAAGTCCTGCTGGGGGACGAAATCCTTCCTGATTCGCATACGGTCTGTTACCGCAATGGCCGAACATGGCTGGTCGCTGTCCAGCGGCATACTTACTCGTATCGGTATGCGCGTCTGACAGAAGACAAGCCGGAAGCAGTGACCGTCCGACTCCCGGTTCATGGCCACGTGTACGAAGTGTGGAATCGCAAATGGCTCGGGGAAGGGACGCAGGTCCAGGACACGCTCGAGCCGGGCGCCCGGCGCCTATACGTCGTGCTGCCATACAAGGTGACCGGCCTGCGTCTGACTGCAAACGATCAAGTTAACGCGGGCAAATCGCTCAAGCTGCAGGCCGCCATCGTTCACGAAGACGCCGGCCAGACTGAGGAGCACTGTTTTCGGATAACCGTCACCAAGCCGGATGGTACCGAGGCAGCCTGGTTCACCAGAAATCTGCGTGCTCAGACTGGGAAGATCTCGATTGACCTGCCCATGGCCATCGATGCACAAGCGGGAAACTGGGTGGCCTCGGTCAGAGACATTCTGACCGGAGCAACTGCCGAGAAAGCATTCAAAGTGACCGGGGTAAAAGAGTGATCCTTGCAGCCATACTCGCTTGTTCACTTGCCGACCAGGTTTCGGTAACCACCTACCGCATCCAACCGGGAGATCAGATTTCATCACAGACGTGGCCGGCAAATCTGCTGCAGCGCATTCGAAAGACCGATGTAGACAACCCGACTGCCGTCAACATTGCGGTCGTCTTTCGGAACAGTCGTAAGACCATCGCCATCAAATACGCCGGACGCGAGCAGCAGGACAAAGATGGCAAGAAAGCGTTCGTTGGCAGTTTCGGTTGGGTGCCGCCCGTCACGAATTGGTATCACGACGGTTTCTTCAACGTGACCTGGGAGGGGCGCAAGAGCATTCACTATCGATTTCGTTATCTCGGCACAGAATCCGGCGGACGCGGCGCGGCGAGGTTCACAGCCGAGATGCCGGCAGGAAGGCTGTTTGTGGATTTCGCTCTTCTGCCAAACGATGACAAGCTCCTCATGCACCTGACCTTTGAGCCTCTGCAGGACGCCCCGATGAAGGCTTCGGTTTTCCTGGCCTGTTATCCTGCGTCCTATGCCCTGAACGAACCCGAAAAAAGGCGACGAGTTGTTCTGACATCCAAACAGGAATTTCTCAATCCCGGCCCCAAAGATTCGAAGTCCGTCGGTAGTCTGAGCGATGCCGAACCGTGGCTGCTTTTCTACGATCGCCATTTCGATATCGCCGCCGGCCGCGGTAGCGGCCCTTGCGCGCTAGCCTACGACAGCTCGCGGGTCAAGGTCTTCGCCCGCTGCGGCAACTACCAGGCCCACGCTATCGCTACACTCGTGCCGGGCGTGCGCGAAACGAGTTTCGTGCTGTGGGATTTCGCAGGCATCACGAACGCGGATGCCGTTCAATACATGAAGAACCTGGAGATCGAGCCGCGGCCCTAAAGTCTCCACTGAAGTGACATGGCCGGAGGCTGGTGGGCCAAGACGGGAGAGCTTTACGGATTTAAAAGATGGGAGTCCTTTTGTTCAGGGGCGAAGCCCCGGTCGTTTGCCTAGCCCGCATTTCTCAAACACCTATTGGCCGTGATCTCGCGAACCTGTTCCTCAAGGGCCAGGGCTTTCTCCACCTTGCCGGGGATCTGAGGGAGATTGCCGCCTCTCTTTTCATCACTCGAAACACCCGTGCACGCAGACTCTCCTGTCAAATCAGGGCCAACTTCCTTAAAAAGCACACAGGGAATGACAGGGCTCGAAGCGACCCCGCCCTGGATCTCAGATGATGTCCCAAGAGCAAATTTGTGGGGCCAGAATCTGCCGGAAGCCACTCTTCTTTTCTGCGCCAGAACCAACTCTTCCATTGCTCGATTCACGCGCGCTCTGTCGCTCTGATCAATTCTGGATTGGGTCTGAAGATGGGCCTCTTCTGAGATGGGCTTGCCATCTAACGAAAGGGCCGCGATTGCAGCCGCGGTCGGGTTGTTGGTGGCCGCTCCATTCAGGGAAACAGTATCGTTGGCGGAGGTCTGAAAGAGCCGCACATTCTCTTCGACAAAGTCAGTGTTGTTGGAACGGGAAAAGGTCTCCACATCAAGAGCCAGTTGCTCAGCACCGGCAAGGCATATCGATACCATGGCGCCCGCCAGGAGCACTGTCATCAACATGAAAACTCTGAGCGCGTATCGGCACAGACACCAGCGGTGTAAAAGTGCACCGAACCCCTGTATGGGGTGACCCGTTTCGAGCACAGCTTCATCCTCCTTCCCCAGCCATTATTTGACAACAACTGAACAGGATGAGGGAGCGCATTCGGGTAAGGAGTTCCTCGGCTCACTACCCAACCAAATGCCTCCCATTTGGGGAAAACCTAAACAGTCCTCCAATTCTATTGTCGCAATTGTAAAAAATGCTAAAGCGAATTTGTGTGGAAATTCTTCCGTGTGCTGCCTTCCTTGGCATCCAGGCGTCCTGAATAGGATTTTTGGCGTCGAAGAGGCTGCCCCGGTCCCCGATGACGATGTCGTCATTTGACCCGCCCTCGAGACGATGTCGTCATTTGACCCGCCCTCGAAAGGTTGGGTAACGATATTAACCCGGAACTTGATGATCCTATCAGCCAGTTGATTGCCGCCAACGGTCGAGTCTTCGAGTCACCGGAAATCTTTCTGGCACATTCTACGGAGGTAGCTCATGTCCTTTTCATCCACAGCCCTGCTGTTCTAAACAGCGCAGCATCGCCTCAAAACGTCGAGTTTCTCGCCCAGGCGAGGACCGGCTTCAGATTGCGCACTTTCTTCAATGGCCGCCCTTGACGATGTGAATCGTCTGCTCGGGGATCTCCACCGCCACATCGCCACTTTCGACAATCGCCTGGCAGGCGAGGCGAGAATGCAGGGAAAGGCCGGGGGCCATATCCAACAGATCGTCCTCACGCTCTTCCGATTCAGAAAGGTTGTCGTCGCCTTCCTTGATGATGACGTGGCACGTGGTGCAGGCACAGTTGCCGCCGCAGGAGTGTTCGATGTCGACACCGTGTGCGAGCGCGATATCGAGCAGGCTGCCTGGCTCGCCGTGGTCGTAGTAAGGGTACTTCTCGGGATCAACTTCGATGGATTTGGTCTCGCCGGATTCTTTGTGGTTGAAGGTGACGTTGAACATGTTGCGTAATGAGTAGAGATCAGCTTTCTGCCTCTTGCAGTGCAGTCTTGGCTACTGCATCCATCTGGAGTTTTGCCAGCGGCTCCGATGCTTCGTTAAAACCATCGATGGCCTTCTGGAGCTCGTGGATGTCTTCGAGCTCTGCCGCGGCCAGCAGATCTGAGAGCGCGTAATTGACTGTTCTGAGCAATTCGGCCGGGCATACATTCTGTGATTGTTCCAGAGCCTTCACAGTTGCACGGCGGATGCTGTCGATTTCGTTGCGGAGGTCGATGCGCTGGCGATTTTCGACATCTTGCTTTGCGTGCTCGATGGACTCTTTAACCATGCGTTCAACCTCTTCATCGGTGAGACCGGAGGAAGGCTGGACTTCGATGCTGAGCTCTTTCCCGCTGCGATCTTCTTTGGCATCGACTTTGAGTACGCCGTTGGCATCGAGGGTAAAGGTCACCGTGATTTTCGGGCCGTTGGCCGGCATGGGTGGAATGTCTGTGAGCTTCCATTTGCCGAGGCTGCGGCAGTCTTCCGCCATTTCGCGTTCGCCCTGAAGGACGTGTATGTCGACCGAGGTCTGGTCATCAACGAAGGTGGTGAACTGTTCGGAGGCGCGGGTCGGGATGGGCGAGTTGCGCATGATGAGTTTGCTCATGGCGCCGCCGAACGTTTCGAGGCCAAGTGAGAGCGGGGTGACGTCGAGCACCATCATCTCTCTGAAGCCGCCTGAAAGAATCTGCGCCTGAATGGCTGCGCCGAGCGCGACGACTTCATCCGGATTGAGCTCGGTGTGGAGTGGCCTGCCAAAAAACTCTTCGACCTTTTCGCGCACCAACGGGATCCTGGTCGAACCACCGACCATGACGACTTCCTCGATGCGGTCCGGAGTGAGCCGGGCGTCGTTAATGGCGGTCTTGCAGAACTCGATGGTCTTTTCGACAAGCGCGCCGATGAGGTCATTGAATTCGGAACGGCTGACTTCGCGTTCGTAAGAGATCTCAGGATCGCTCAACTGAATCGATAAAGTCGCCGTGTCAGCCGAGGTCAATTCTATTTTTGTTTTTTCGGCAGCCTGCTTCAGGGCCTGCAGCACGACCGGGATCCGCACTGTGTCTTCTGAATGCTCGTCCTTCATCTCCGCGGTCGCCAGATCCATCAGAGCACGATCAAAATCATCGCCGCCGAGGAAGGTGTCCCCGAGGGTGCTGAGTACCTGGAAGACGCCGTTTGCGATGCGCAGGATGCTGATGTCGAAAGTGCCGCCGCCAAGATCGAATACGGCGACAATGCCTTTCTTTTTCGAATTCAGGCCGTACGCCAGCGAGGCCGCGGTCGGTTCGTTGATGATGCGCAGTACGTCGAGCCCGGCGATGCGGCCTGCGTCGCGGGTGGCCTGGCGCTGGGTGTCGTCGAAATAGGCCGGCACGGTGATCACAGTTTTGGTGACTTTGCGATCGAGCACTTTTTCCGCACGGTTTTTGACTTCTTTGAGGATCTCGGCGGAGACTTCCTGCGGAGTGAGCCGATTCTCGCGGATCTTGATTCGGACGAGTTTCCGTTCCGCATCCTCGACCTGGTAAGGCAGGAGTCCGAGATCCTTTGCGAGATCATCCTGGCCGCGTCCGATGAGCCGCTTGACCGAAAAGACCGTGTGCTCCGGATCCAGCAGCCCGCGCTCGCGGGCAGGCCAGCCGACGATGACTGCGTTCTCGTCAGTAAAAGAAACCACGGACGGTACGAGCACCTGTCCGTCTTCGTCTCGAATGACTTCGGGCTCATCGCCGTCGACGTACGCAGCGAGGCTGAACGTCGTGCCGAGGTCGATGCCGACGACGGCTTCCTTGTGGGCCTTGGCGGCTGAGGTGAGGTCTTCTATGGTTACTAGAGCCATCGGAAGATTCTGGTTGATGGTTAATGTGGGCGTCAGGCGTCTGGTCTTTGGAGGCCTGAGCTGTCGTGAATAAGGTTCCTGATGTACTTCGTCGCGTTGAGGTCCATGCGGGCCTGAGCAAGTATCGAGTTCCTTTCGCCATCTTCGTTGTTCAGTCTCTCGAACAGTTCAGACATTCCCCGCAGCAATTCTTCTGATTCGTTTATCACCTGCTGATTCAAGGCATCGATTGCTGACTCGTCATTATCTTCGACAGCCTCTTCCAGTTTCATGCGCAGAAGCATCGTTTTCTGCAGAAATCCCTCCGGAATACTTTTGTCTTCGCTGCTCTGTTTGCCTCCGAAGAGCTGTACCAGGTATTCAGCGCGCTCGAACGGGTCTCTGAGTACTTGATGGGCGGTGTTGAGCGATGCGGAATACTGGAGGCTGAGCTTCTGCTGCTCGGCGTCGCTGGTGGCAAAAAAATCAGGATGGAAGCGGCGGGAGATATCGATGAGCTTCAGTTCGAGCTCGCCTTCGTCGATATCGAAAGATGGGGTGAGGCCGAAGAGCGCGAAGTGGTTGGCTCCCTCATCCTCCGGGAAGAGGTGTCCGCATCCTGTGCAGAAAAGGGGGTGGTCTCCTTCCTTTTGCTCGCAGTTGGGGCAGGTTGTGGCCTCTGTTGAAGGCATTGATTCGACTGCCATCGGTCGCCTCGTCCTGAGTTTTGAGGAATAAATAAAGGGCTGCGACTTGCCGGTCGCAGCCCTTAAGAAACTTGTCGTGCTGGCCGGCTCCTATGAAAACGAACTGCCGCAACTGCATGTGCGCTCGGCCTTCGGATTCTCGAAGGTGAAGCCGCGGCCCATGATGCTCGACTGAAAACCAAGCTCGATTCCCTCAATGAACATCGCACTCTTGGGATCGACGACGATGCGCACGCCGTGCTCTTCGTGTACGTGATCCCCTTCGCTCGGCGTGTCCGCGAAACCGATGGTGTAGGAAAGCCCGGAGCAGCCACCGCCCTTGACGCCAAGGCGGAGGTAGGTCTCAGGCGAGAGTTCCTGAGACCTCAGAATCTTCCTGACCTCTTCGGCAGCGCGTTCGGTGACGGTGATCAGTTGTTCCTGGGTAATGTCGCTTTCGAGCAATGCGGTTGTCATTGGTTCATTCCTGCGTCATGCGAAATAAGTAATGAGTAATGAGTAATGAGTAAGTTTCTGCTTCGGAGTCCTTCTTCAGATAGGAGTTCATGATTATCGTGCATCCATAAGCCCCGGAGCAGAGAGGCGACGGCAAGCCACGAGAGAGCTACCTTCGCCCCTCCGGGGCTTATGGTTGTATTCTCCACGGTTCCCCAGGTTGAAACTTGGGGCTACCCGGCCATGTCCCTTCGGGACAGAAAACAGAAGAATGAATGCACGATAATCATGAACTCTCATTTAATGAGCTGCAGTTGGTACTCTGTGACCTGCCTCGAGTGCGTCCATGGACCAACTTACTCATTACTCATTACTCATTACGTTTTCCTTTACGAGACCGCGGCCTCTACAAGCCCGGACTTTTCCTTGTAGTCTGCAATCGCCAGCTTGATCGCGTCTTCGGCCAGCACGGAACAGTGGATTTTCACTGGTGGCAGACTGAGTTCGTTGGCGAGTTGCGTGTTCCTTACTTTTTCTGCGTCGTCGATGCTCATCCCTTTGAGCATTTCGGTGGCAAGGCTGGAGCTGGCGATGGCGCTGCCGCAGCCGAAGGTCTTGAATTTCGCGTCCTGGATGATGCCGTCCTCAACTTTGATCTGGAGTTGCATGACGTCGCCACATTCGGGCGCTCCGGCGAGGCCCGTGCCCACGCGTTCGTCTTCTTTGTCAAACTTGCCCAGGTTCCGTGGGTTTTCGTAGTGGTCGATGACTTTGTCGCTATAAGCCATGGTTTTGTTCCTCCTGAAAACTTTGGGTCTTAATGGTCAGGCCATTCAATGGCGTTGATATCGATTCCCTCCTTGGCCATGTCGTAGAGGGGCGACATTTCGCGCAGTTTCACGACGGCTTTGTGGGTGGCTTCGATGGCAAAATCGGTTTCTTCTTCGGTGCTGAAGCGGCCGAGGCCGTAGCGGATGGAGGTGTGCGCGAGGTCTTCACCGACGCCGAGGGACCTCAACACGTGCGAAGGTTCGAGGGTGGTCGAGGTGCAAGCCGATCCCGAGGCGACCGCGATGTCTTTGATACCCATCATCATGGCCTCGCCTTCGATGTAGGCGAAACTGATGTTGGTGATGCCGGGCAGGCGATGCTCGGGATGGCCGTTTACGTAGACCTCGTCGTTGTTTTCGGTGATGCCCTTTTCCAGTCGATCACGCATGGCGGAAAGCCTGGCGGCCTCGTCATCCATCTCAAGTCTTGAAATCTCACAGGCCTTGCCGAGGGCAACAGCGCCCGCGACGTTCAACGTACCGGAACGAATCCCACGTTCGTGTCCACCACCGTCAAACAGCGGAACGAGCCGCACCCGTGGCCGCTTGCGGCGAACGTAAAGCGCGCCGATCCCCTTGGGTGCATACATGAGGTGACCGGTGATCGAGAGGAGGTCGATTCCCATTTCCTGCACATTGAGGGGGATCTTGCCGGCGGCCTGGGTAGCGTCAGCGTGGAAGAGCACGCCGTGCTCCTTGCAGACGGCGCCGAGTGCCTGCATCGGCTGGATCGTGCCGATCTCATTATTGGCAACCATGGCGGTGAAGAGAATGGTGTCATCGGTGATGGCTTCGGCGAGCGCTTCCGGGCTTACCTGGCCGTACTGGTCGACCGGCAGGTGGGTGATACTGCAACCGGCACGCTCGAGGGTTTTGAGCGGATCAAGGAGCGATTTCTGCTCGATGGTGGTAGTGATGATGTGATTGCCTTTTTCCTTATACATCTCGGCCACGCCTTTGATGGCGAGATTGTTCGCTTCCGTTCCACCACTGGTGAAGATGATCTCCTTGGCGGTCGAGCCGATGAGCTCGGCAACCTGTTGACGGCCGGCATCAGCAGCTTTTTCAGCTTCCCATCCGAACGAATGGTTGCGGCTGGACGCGTGCCCGTAGACTTCGCCAAAGCAAGGCAGCATTGCCTCGAGTACGCGCGGATCAACCTGGGTGGTGGATGGGTTGTCCATATATATGGGCAACTTCATGGAGCTTTGGTCCTTTCTCTTGAGGGTCATCGGGTTCGACGGCGATTTCGGCGAGCGATACTTCATCGAGCCAGCCTTTCATTTTCTGCTGCAGCCGCATAAGCGGGGCTCGCACCGGGCAGCTCTCCTGAAGGCTGCAGTCCGACGCTTCACCTTCGGCCACATCCATGCATTCGGTGAGACGCACTTTGCCTTCGAGGACCTCCAGCACTCGGCCGAGGGTCAGGTCCTCAGCATTCTGTTTCAGGCGGTAGCCTCCCTTAGCCCCGCGCAGGGACTCCACAATGCCGCTCTTCGCCAGCTCCTTCAGAATGTTCGAAAGAATGGGCAACGGAATACCATACTCAGTCGATATCTGACGACTGTTGAGCGGCCTGTCCGAATTTCGCACGAGGCCCGTGAGGGCAATAATCCCGTATTCCGTTTTCTTGGTGAAGTTAAGCATCTGTGTCAGCGTCCTGTCTAACCGACTGTACTGATGAAAGTTAACGCCGAATCCAAATCAGTACCAATTCAGTCTGATTTACAAAGTATAGAAGGCAAATCCAGATAAGCAATTCGAAACGAAGAGTAATTTATATAGGGTTTTGCTTATAAATGTTGGAGTGCTTGTGACGTCGACGCTTAAACGATTCCAGCGCAGATTCTTGGGCTCCTTCCTTCACATCTTTTTGGCCTGGATCGCTTGAGACAGGCTTCCCAACCTTTCGGGATCAGTGAAGATGCCACAAGCCACACAAGCATGGATGGACGCGGTACGACAAGTCACTAATCTGGTGCTTTCGACCCGTGCTCTTCTTACTCATTACTTATTACTCTTTATTCCTCCCATGGCCGTCGATTTCGTCATCGTCGTTTGCACGAAGTGCGGGAAGCCGCATGAGAGGGAATACGACGGCTACGTCAGCAGTTTCAAATGCATCGGCTGTGGGAGACTGGCCTGGGTAGGCGGCAAGGAACGCGGACTCAAAGCGCTGCCGCTGAAAGAAATCGCCATCGTGATGGGTGTGCTCTTCCCAATTGTGGGTGCCGCTGTGCTCTACAAAGTTCTCACGACTGTCATTGACCCACTGGATGTGCACCGGGAGGCGATGCAGTCACTTGCAGAAAACCTGATCACGAAAAACACCGCGCCCGAATGGCAGCGGCCGCACCTGGTCGCCACATACATCGGTTTCGAAAACGACAACAGAGAGGCATGGACGCTGCTCGAATTTGAGTACGGCAAATCGGGAAGCCGGCAGACGTTTCAGGTGCCCATTCGTTTTGATTTAGTGAAGCTCACGGGTGAATTGCCGCGCTGGGAGATCAAGGCCATTGGCAGGCGGTTCGAGGGCGAGCCGCTTCCGTTTCTCGATGACGATGTGAAAGTCGATTGGAATCGATACCAGTGGCGAGGCTTTACAGAGCGGGTACAGAAGAGGGTTGTCCACGAGATGATTTTGGGCAAAACGAAGTAAGCGACATGTTTATGACACTCCTTGCGTGGGGTCTTGGCATCGGCGTCATCCTGCTGGCACGACGAGCCAGTCATCGTGCCCTGGATCTGCAGCAGCGCGTGGATGACCTGACCCGCGAATACTACGGTCTCTCAACCGAGGTATCCGATCTGGGACGGGTGACGCGACACAGCCTGCCCGATCTTCAGGTGCAGTTGCTGCGCAAGATGGAGAAGCTCCGATTCGAGCCGCACATGACCATCCGGCAGGCGTTGGATATCCATCCCGATGTGGGGCAGGTTTTCGAGATCAACAGCGGCGGATGTTCCGGCAGCGGCGCGTGGGAACATGAGACCATTCGTGAGGCATCAGAGCTCCAGGGCAGGGAACTGGACGAGGTAATGCAGCATCTCAACGGGCTGCTCGACGGCACGACGAAGGTTCTGCCGAAGAACATTGATGGTTTTGTGCCGCTCGGTAGTCTGAAAACACAGTAGTGCGTAGATTTGCCCAGACCGGCTGTGTAGAAAAGAGATGACTTTGCCTCCCTCACTCTTGCCGCTCCTCCTCTTGCACCTGTCCGCAGAAAACATGAACAAAGAAAAATGGCTGGGCCCGCAGTCCTGGGAACGCGACTCTGATGGCCCCTCCGTGTCCCTCGGTAAAGAAGGCGATTTTGACGACACCCATCTTTTCGCCCCCTGCGTTTCTTATGAAGACGGCACTTACAGCCTCTACTACCCCGGCTCTCGCGGCGCTGTTGCGGAACGTGTGTTTCAGCTCGGAATGGCCACCAGCAAAGATGGCGTTCATTTCGAAAAGCATGCGGGGCCGGTGCTGGGTTTCGCGGACAGGAAGCATTCAATCCTCACTCCGGCATTGCTGCGCAGACCGGACGGATCGACGCTCAGGGAGGGCGGCCGGCTGCGGCTTTTTTTCAGTTCGACTCATTTCAAGGAGACCGACGAACACACGCTGCATCAGGCATGGAGCACCGACGGAGTCGAATGGACGGAACCGTCCCTGGCGCTGCTGGAAGATGTATACGCGCCTTCAGTGATGAAGGATGGCGACACCTACAAGCTCTGGTTTACGGATGTTTCCAAGGATCCCTGGTGCTTCAAGCATGCCACGAGTAAGAACGGCGATGATTGGGTAGTACATCCCAGGCCGGTATTGGGAATAGGTCAGAAATGGGAACGGGGCCGGCTCTTCTATCCTTATGTGATCAAGCAGGACGGCCTGTATCTCATGTGGTATGCGAGCTACTGGGCCAGGGGGGATCGCACGGCAATCGGCATGGCGACCAGCGAAGACGGTATTCGTTGGACAAAGAATGAGAGCAACCCGATCTTCAGGCCTGACCCATCGCGTGCCTGGGAATCCCACTACACCTCGAGCCAGTGCGTTCTGCCGATCGGCGATGGCCGGTTCCGCATGTGGTACGGCACTCGAAAGAAGCCGCCCTTCGTCAATAAGTATTTTGCCATCGGCACGGCA
>JASLXP010000803.1 GCA_030740295.1 Planctomycetota bacterium | reverse complement strand
CCCATGGCCTTCCTCATCGAGATGTCCGGCAACCGCGACGACGTCCATGGACTCGTGATGGACACGGACACCGTGGTCGAAATCTGCCTGGCCGCCATCAAGGAGTGCCTCAGGCCGGATTGACGAGAGCCCTCACTGACTCCCACGCGGTGGCAAGGCGACGAGACCCTTTCTTGACCTGTCCCCAGGCGGACAACTAGCATCATCCCATCGTAAGCTGCGCTATCTTTCCCTCACGGTCCGCTAAGATGTCGCTGTGTTGGAAATGGCTGTGTCTCGCGCGAGTCCTGCAAACAGACGACAACTGGTCCAGAGAGATTGCTGAATCTCACGCAATTTAACACGAAATAAAATCGGTCCATGCCTACAGAACTCGATCGCTATCTCAGGAAATTTGCCAAGCTCCGTGTTAGCCGAAACAGGAAAAGAGGAGTCGCGCCTCACAAGCCGATCCTGCTGCTTTCTGTTTTTGAGCTCATTGAGCAAGGCGTCATTGCGGCCAATAAGATTGAACTCTCCCCTGAGCTTATTTCGTCATTCCTGAAGTATTGGGGAAAGGTAGGGTCTGACTGTCACAACCCGGATGTTGCTTTGCCATTTTTTCACCTACGAAGCGAAGGCTTCTGGCATCTGCGAGCTAATCAGGGATTTGAAGCGGTATTGAGCTCAAACGTAAAACTGAAGACTATTGCCGCGCTTCAGGATGCAGTTGCCCATGCTTACCTGGATGAAGAGCTTTTCCGCTTCTGCTGTGATGACGACGCACGAAATGGTCTGCTTGGAGTCCTGGTCTCGACGTGGTTTCCAACCAGAGCACAACAGATTGCCAGCCTTTTCAAGATTGAGTCCTTTCAAACACTGTTAGCCTCCTACAAACAAGCCGGCGGCAAAACATATAAAGCAGACGTGTTTGAGGATGACGGAAATCTGCTTGTAAGGGATGCAGCATTTCGTCGCACAATAACGTCAATATATGACAACAGATGCGCGGTATGCGAAATGAAGGCAATTGACCATTTGGGACGCCCAATCGTGGATGGCGCGCACATCAAGCCATTCTCAAAGTTCTACGATGACAGAATCGACAACGGAATCTGCCTCTGCAAAAACCACCATTGGGCATTTGACCGGGGTTGGTTCGCAATTGACGACAACTTCTGCCTCCTGGTGTCCAAAAACCTTGTCGAGGAAGTGCCTGGTGGGAAGCCCTTGACCAAGTACGCGGGCCACCCCATCCTTGCGCCAGAGAACGACATTTACTATCCAAGACAAGATGCGGTTCGCTGGCATAGGGAAAACGTGTTCACACGAGATTGACCTTGGCTTGGAATCAGGGCTCGATGACGAGGACGGAACAGGTCCAAAATCGTTTCACTCACGTGGTCGCCGAATGCAGACAGATGCAGATTAAGATTCAGATGACGATTCAGTTTCTCTCTTCAATTCGCCTTATTTTCTGGTAAGAGAGAACGATTGAGAATCCGCGGCCAGAGATGATTAAATGAGCTCGCACCATTCATCCGATCGGAGCAACGCCTTGCCAACAATTGCTGCGTATATGAATCCGGATTTCCTGAACCGAACCGACCCGTGGGTGGAAGCGAAAACCCGGGGCTTCCATATGGTCGAGATTCCCGGCTGTCATTTTGATCCGTTCGATGAAGCGAATTCGGCGACAGACTTGGCGGCCGCTCTCAGGGACAATGGGCTTTCCGCGCGATGGCACTGCAGCCCGGGATTCAACCAGCAATTTGGTTCCGAGGACTCATCCCTACGCCTGGCCAATCTCGATCGGATGCACCGTGAGCTTGACTGGGTTCACGAAATGGGCTGGAACATGTTTATCCTGCACAGCGGGCGCGGGGAGACAGCCGATGAACGGACTCGCGCAAGGGAATCACTCCGGGAACTCAATGAGACTGCGAAGCCCCTGGGGATCAGCCTTCTGCTGGAGAATGGCAGCTCTCGCTTCAACGGCGACCCGGACGAGCTGATCGCAACGTGCGAGGCCGTGCCGGGCCTCGGAATCACTTTCGATTGCTCGCACGCCCACCGCTCCGTTTTCTGCAAAGAGGGCAGGGGCAGCGTGGCCGACCATCTGGACCTGGTCAGACCTTATGTCCGCTCGTTTCAGTTCAACGATTTCGACGGCTCAACCAACTGTGCGGTGGGTAGGGGTGAGCTGCCGTGGGACCAGTTGATGCCCATGGCTATCGATCTCGACTGCGAGGTCTGGGCCATCGAGGTGGCGACGATTGAAGAAACTATAGACACACGCGATTTCCTTGATTCCTGGTGAGGACTTTACAGTGAGACATGACAAGATCGCCTTGGCCACGACTGCATTTGCATTTCTACTTCTGCCAGCTTTCTCCTGCGCCGAGCAGATACTGGTTCAGGATTTCGAGAAGCCTTTCGAGGTGCCGAAGTGGCCGCCGAAGACGCCAGGGGCGATTACTTTTTCCACGGAATGGAAGGCGGACGGGAATCAATCCCTGCGGATCGATCCAGGCCTCATGGCAGCATTCAGCCGCTTGATTAACAAGAACTGGAAAGGGGCTTCGGTCCTCCGCATCCATGCCCACAATCCGACCGGGCAGACCGCGACCATCAGCTTCGAACTCCAGGACCAACATCGCTCCTTCAGAGAACGGCATCAGAATGCGTTCGGGCTCGCGCCCGGTACCCACGTGATCGAGATGGACATCTCTGCCGGGCTCTGGCGGGGAGAAGAAAATCGTCCCTACCGCGGTAAGATTAAGACGCCCATCAATACGACACAGATCTCACGGATTGCTTTCGCCAACCAGGGCAAAGGGCCGATCTACATCGATAAGATCGTGGCGGTCAAAGTGGAGAGAATTCAGACGACAGGTGGATTCGCTTTCGATTTTGGGAAGGCTGGCACCAAGGTCATGGCTCAGATGACCGGTGTCTTTCATGACACGAAATACAACCCGCAGAAGGGGTACGGCATGGTCGGCGCCAGGCCCTCTGTGCTGGGCAAAGCCATGTCCTTCCCGACACCCATGTTCGGGGACAGTCTGGGCCTGAACTCGGGTGGATTCCGGGTCAATCTGTCAGGCGGCAATTACATTGCATGGATCGCTTTTGAACGGGGCGGTTTCTGGGGGGACGAGTTCAGCGGCTATAGTTCGGCGGAGCTACAGGTCAATGGCGCGACCGTTCACCGCCATGAATTCGCTCCGTCAGGACCGGACTTTTTCTTCCAGGACACCGAACTGCCCTACATGTTCGAGCTGGTCGATGCTCTGATCTGGCCGGCACACGCGGTCCACCGATTTAAATTCAAAGCGGCCAGAGGTGGCAACACCTTCACCCTCAGGCTCAAAGATCAGACCGCGTATCCCCTTCGCATCGCCGGCCTGATCCTTGCACCGGACACGCCGGAAGGAAAGAGATTCATCGACGCCCACGAACAGTTCCAGAGAAAGGTCGCTGAGCAGACTTATACCGGACAGGACCGTGGCCGGAGAGAGGGCCGGCGCCCGCCTTCAAAGTCGATCGTTGTAGAACCTCTATCTCCCGGCCACATGATGTACCCAAGAGACTGGCCGAGCGTGCCGGCAGGAAAAGTGCCTGAGCAATACCTTGCCGTTCGCGGGCAGAAGATTTCCGTGCATCTGGGGATCTACTCGGACCGTGTGATGGATCTTGAGGTCGATGTATCGGACCTGAGCGGACCGAAAGAACTTCCGGCCAGTGAAGTTTCCCACGGGCGGTACCTTCCCATGAGGCCCTATGGCGTCGGCGCCGTCTGGCTGGAGGTCAATCACTATCGTCCGGGCAGGTCGTTCCTCATCGGCCCCAATCTGAGCCGAAGCCTCCTTGTCGAATACGAGGTTCCGTCAAACGCGCAGGGAGGAAACTATCGCGGACAGATCCAGATCCGAGGCGGCGGATCGGAAGTAACTGTTCCCATCAAAGCTCGTATCGTACCCGCAGATCTCGAGACGATTCCGATTCCCGTCGGCCTGTTCATGAATGCGCTCCCGGTCGATCCGAAGTTTCTGGACAGCGAGACCTGGTGGCGTCTTCAGGAGAGTCTTCTCAAAGAACAGATGGCGGCGGGGCTTACCGCTCTCAGCGGCGGTCCGGGAATCCAATACCAGTTGGTCAATCAAGGCGGCAAGATGGAGTTCAGGGACGGCACCGCCTTGCGATACGTCCGAATGGCTCAGAAATATGGGGCAGTCAAAGCCGTTGTCGCTTACGGCGGCTTCTTCGGAGGGATGCGGAATACCCGTTACGATCCCAATGCCTACACCGATGCATGGATGTCGTACGAAAAAGCCAACCGGCTTCCACCACACTTCGCCAACGCCTATGACGAGCCGAGCACAGCGCCCGAGAAGAAGCGGGTACTCGGTTATCTCCAGGGTTACACCAAGGCGGGCCTGCGCACCATGGGTTTCACCAGTTGGCATGGCAACGATCCCCTCTGGACACAGATCGCCGATAGCACCTATGCGCCGGCCTTCAATATCCACACGGCTGAAAACCTCCAGCAGTTGAGGGCAAAGGGACGGCATCCCTGGGTCTACAACAATGGAAAAGGCAGGCTCGGTATGGGACTGCGAATCTGGCGCAGCATGAAGCTGGGCGCCGAAGGTAGAATGGAATGGATCGGTCTCTTCACCCAGGGCTTTGCCTTCTACAACCTGGATGGCCGCGAGCCCTCTAAATCAAACTTCCTGGTCCACAGCGAGCTAGGAGTTCTGAAGACACCCCTCTGGCTGAGTAATCGGGAAGGCCTGCTCGATCTTCGCCTCCGTCTGACTCTTGAAAAACTTGCGCAGGCAAATGATCCCGTTCTGAAAATGTGGAACGTTGAAGGATACAGAAAGGACGCGGGTAAGTGGACGGAAGAACGCTTCAATAAAGCCCGAACGGCCATGATTCGGAGGATCGAGGAATTGATGAAGAAATGAGGGAAAGGAAAGACCTGCTTATTGGACGCGTCAGTCCCACAGGAACATGAATTCGAACCGTGATTACTAAAGGCAGTGCCATGAAGAAAACAGATACTTTTCACATATCGACCGACGGCAGGGACCGCGCTGCCGGCACGGCCGAAGAGCCCTTCGCCACGCCACACGGTGCACTTGCCGCGATACGCAGGCTCCGCCGCCAGGGAAAGCTCTCCGGCGGCGCCCGCCTGCTGCTGCGCGGCGGCACCTACGAGCTCGCCCGAACGCTCGTCTTCAGACCGGAAGATTCTGGCAGCGCAAAATCACCTGTCGTGTTGGCTGCGCATCCGGGCGAAGCGGTCGTGCTCAGCGGGGGCCGGCGCATCACTGAATGGCGCAATGGCAAAGTCAACGGCCAACCTTGCTGGGTGGCTGAGCTGCCGGAAGTAGCCACAGACAAATGGTACTTCACCCAATTGTTCGTCAACGGGGTCCGTCGCCCGCGACCGAGGCTGCCAAAGACCGGCTACCATCGTTTCGCCGGTTGGGTCGGGGATCGCGACAGCGGCCAGGATTGGTACAACGGCCCCAAGGAAATGCGTTACTCGCCGGGGGACATTCGCCGGTGGCGCAACATCGATGATGTGAAGGTGGTCGCGCTGCAGCTCTGGTTCGAGGCGCATCATCGCATCAAGAAGCTCGACACCCGCAGGCGCATCGTCCATTTCCAGGCCAAAAGCCTCGGCAGCCTGAAAGACGAATGGCGGCAATTCGCCCGCTACTTCGTGGAGAATGTGTTTGAGGCGCTCGATACGCCCGGCGAATGGTATCTCGACAGGCGGGCGGGCAAGCTTTACTACCTGCCACTGCCAGGCGAGGAGATTTCATCGACGGAGGTCATTGCGCCGCGATTGGAAACACTTGTCCACTTTGCGGGCACGGGAAGGCAGCCTGTCTCACACGTCCGGCTTGAGAATCTCTCGCTGCAGCATGCGGAATGGGATTACCCGCCCGATGATCCGGGCTCGATCCAGGCGGCTTTCAAAGTTCCGGGAGCGGTCGTCTTCGACCGCGCTGAACATTGCGTGCTTTACGGCTGCGAAGTGGCACACGCGGCGCAATATGCGATCGAGATCCGCACGGGAAGCCATGACAACCGGATCGCAGCCTGTTCGCTTCATGAGCTCGGAGCCGGCGGAGTCCGTATCGACCACGAATGGATGAACCGCGTGGACGAAACCAGCACGGCCAGAAAGAAGACCGGGACGAAGCCGATGGCGGCAACGATCAGTGATTGCCGGATTCATGACGCGGCAAAGATTCATCTCAGCGCCATCGGTATCTGGGTCGGCAACGCGAGCCGCAACCGAATCGTCCACAACGAAATCTTCAATCTCAATTACACCGGCATCTCATGCGGCTGGACCTGGGGTTACGCGGAGGCCGCCACCATGGACAATCGGATCGAGAACAATCACATCCATCACATTAACTGGGATGGCGTTCTCAGCGACAACGGCGGCATCTACACTCTGGGAATTCAGCCGGGCACGACCCTTCGCGGCAATCACATCCATCACATTGGCTGTTATCTTTACGGCGGCTGGGGCATCTACCCCGATGAAGGCAGCAGCGAGCTGCTGATCGAAAACAACGTGGTCCATCACACCCATTACGCCGGCTTCAGCACCCACTACGGCCGGGACAATCTGGTGCGCAACAACATCTTCGCCCTGGCACGCAGCGCCCACGTAGCACCAGGCAAACGGGAAGGCCATCGCACCACCGTTTTCAAAGGGAATCTCGTGTACTGGCACGAGGGCCAGCTCAGCCCGTTCGATTGGGCCACGGAGAACTACCTGTTCAAGGATAATCTTTTCTTCAACGCCAATGGCGACGTCGATTTCGGTACGCCACTGACTGTCCTGCAGGAGCGAGGCCAGTACGCCGGAACAGTTATCGCCGACCCACTCTTTAATGACCCGGAGGCGGGCGACTTCACTTTGCGCGCCGGCTCCCCGGCCTTCTCAGTTGGCTTCAGACCTATCGACGTCACGAAAGCCGGCCCCCGTCCCTTGCGGCAGCGCCCCGATTCCTTCGACGACTGGACGCCGGCCCAAGATGAGCCGCGGCCCATTGTCCGCACGCGAATCGAGACCATCGCGGGGGACACAGTCCGAGTCAGCGTGCAGAATGTCGGCAATGCCCCCGCGTCCGGCCGCCTGCGTCTGGTTGTCGGGCCGGCTGACTCCGTGAAGCGCACTGGGCCTGGCCAGATCACTTTCAAGGGACTCCGGCCCGGTGCAACCAAGACGACCGACATCGGAATCCAAATCTCCTCCGACGAGAAACTGGCGACAATCGAGACCATCCCTCATGGCAAGGGGCTGGTGCCCGCTATGCTTCACCTTCCAACTCATATCCCTTCGAGCCCGGCTACCCGGTAAGAACTGAATTCCCGAAGAGTGAAAGTGGCAGAGGAGAATACTTGATGTCCCACAGAGGACCTCAGCACTACGAGCCCTCGGAATGACACACTACATCGCAGCATACGATACCG
>JASLXP010000802.1 GCA_030740295.1 Planctomycetota bacterium | reverse complement strand
GTTCCCTATTAGCTTTACAGCCTCATTCACCAATGAGGCAAGCTGGCAAGCTCATTGGGGTCTTAAGAATCGCTCAGATTAGGTTCAGGTATTTCTCAGCACATTGTTGAGAAAGAAACGTGATGACATTCCAAACCGGATCATTTGCCTGACTCTCACGCTGAGCGACTTTCCAATCACCTTCTGCCTTGTCGATCCAGTCTTGAGTTTCAGGCTTCATAAAGGACATGGCCTTCCGTCAGCACTTCGGTGGCAAAATTTCCGCCGCGCTCGAACGACTCCTGAAATTCGTCCGGTTTGCGAACCAGAATGTCCAGAGGAAAAGCATGATCGACAGCCGCGGATATCTCGGCTGCCACACGAATCGGCCTTTTCTCGCAATCCATCACAACCAGCAAATCAACATCGCTATCCTCACTGGGCTTCCCATACGCGTAGGAGCCAAAGAGGATGACTTTTTCTGGTTGGAACTGGTTTACTATCTGCCGAACGACTGACTGGATGTCAGACATCTCAGCAATGGATTCAATTTGAGGCACTGTTCTACTCCAATCTCTCGTCGCCGATTAGTATTCAGTAAGTGGATTCCGTGACTGATACAATCGCAACATTAAGTGTGACCTGCGCTCAATCACCTGAATATTCCATTTGATGATTTTAGTCTTTATTCAGCTTGTCCTCGACTTCTCTGTTCCCGCATCACTCGCAGAGCCGATAAATTTTACGCTCCCACACGATGCGCACGTCTCACTGATCATCAAGAGCGCCGATGGTTTCGTCGTCCGCCAACTGCTCAACAGCGAACGCCGCAAGGCAGGCAAACATACGATTGCATGGGATGGGCGTACCACCCCTGTCTGGAAGACGCCTGGCCAGGCCGTCGCTGCGGGCCAATACACCTGGAGTGCGATCTATCACACGGGCATCGGCCTCCGCCTGCGCGGCTGGGCCTATCACGGGCCCAGCGATCCGTGGGATGCGGGCCCGACCTCTTACTGGGGCGGAGACCACGCTGGGCCAATCTCATGCGCGGCTGACGAGAATCAGATTTACCTTGGCTGGGCGGGCTCCGAAGCAGGCAAAGCGCTCATCGCACTAAATCTCGATGATGAGGTGCAGTGGGCCGCGGGGTTTCATTTCAACAGCGCCGGGCTCGTAACCAGCGACCGCGGTCTGGTCTACTATAGCAGCGGCAATCTCCTCAAGCGCGTGGATGCCAAGACGGGCAAGCTCATGCCCTGGCCTGGCACGGATTCCGGCGAGATCGAAGTGCGCGACCTGCTGGGCGGTGAGCCGGGGTTGCCTTCATCGCTGAGCTACCTCGCCGAAGGGCTCACTGCTCACAAGGGAAAGCTCTACCTCAGCCTCTCCCAATGGAATTTCGGCCGGAACGACATCCTCGACTGGCGCGGCTTTCTCAAGAAAGTGAAAGAGGTCGGCCCCGTCGGCGCGGCCATCTGGAATCAGCTCGATGAGCGCACAGCAAAGACCATCACCGCCTGGCTGCCCACTGACAAGACCGCTGACGAAGGACTGAAGGCTCCCATCTATTACGTTCCGGATTGCCGCAATGTTGTGGTCAATGCAGTCAAGCGTCTGCTCAAGGATCGCAACTTCGTGCAAGGCGCTTTTCACATGTCCCGCGACAAACTCATGGAGGCTAATCGCCACCACATCGAGAAAGCGTTCCCGGGATTGGTTTCGAAAGCAAGGAGTAATTACATCGCGGTCATCAATGCGAAGACCGGTATCGTCGAGAAGGAGATTCCCGCGGCCGCCCCCGGCCGCATTGTCGCGGTGAAGGACGATCTCTTTTATCTCTTTTCCGAGCGTGACAAGTTGCTCGCCCTCAATCCACAGACCGGCGAGACCAGACTGGTCATGGACAACCTGCGCCGATTCGGTGGGCTGACCGTAGACAACGAAGGCAACATCTACATCGCGTTCGGAAGCCCGCGTTTTCAGATCGATGTTTTCGATCCGCACGGCAAGCTGCTGCGCTCTATCGGCAAACGCGGCGGCCGCACACGTTTCGGCCCGTGGAGTCCTGACGGCATGGGCGCGGTCTACGGCCTGGTCATCGATGCCAGAGGCCGACTCTGGGCCGCGGAATCCGATATCCTGCCCAAGCGGATCAGTGTCTGGAATCCGAAAACTGGTGAGTTCATCAAGGAGTTTTTTGGCCCAACCCATTACGGCGCCAGCGGCGGCGCGATTAATCCCCGCGATCCGAATCTGATGATTGGAGAGGCTTGCGAGTTTCGCATCGATCCCAAGACCGGCCGCGGCAAGATGCTCGGCCTGTTTACGCTGGAGTATCCGCAGAGCTTTTCCCGCTTCTGCGAAGGCTCGAACGGTCGTCTCTATCTCGCCGGCACGTTCAAGCGTAAGGGAGTCTGGCAGGTCAGCATCTGGGAACGGCTCGATGATGCGGATTACGCTTACCGGGGAGTCATCCGCACAGACGGTCGTGCCGGCAAGACCTATTTCTGGGCAGACCGGAACGGGGACCAGCGTGCCCAGCGCAGCGAGGTGCAAACCCACAATCAGGACTTGCAGCTCTGCGGATACAACGGCTGGTCCCTCAACATGAACACCGACCTCACCTTTTACGGGGTCCATCAAGGCACGGGCTACCAGATTCGTCTTAGAGGTTTCACGACCTGCGGAGCGCCGCTTTACGACCTCGGCAGCATCCGCAAACTCGGCCCTCTCAATGCGCCCATGCCCTCGCCTGACAATCGGCTCATCCTTTCGAGCGACGAGCGCGCCAATCTGTATCGATGTTATGAGGTCGAGACCGGAAGCCTCCTCTGGACCTATCCGAACACATTTCATGGCGTCCATGGCTCGCACTACGCGCCCGGCCCGCAGCCCGGACTGATTCGAGGCGCGTTCGGTTTCGTCGGCAGTGCTACGTTACCGAAGCCGATCGGCGCCATATGGGCTATCAACACGAACGTAGGCGAATGGCACGTGCTCAGCGAGAGTGGTTATTACCTTACCCGCCTGTTCCAGGGCGATTCGGAAAAGTGGCAGTATCCGGAAAAGGCCGTCCCGGGCGCCGTCCTCGACAATATCCCGGCTGGCCTCGGTGGCGAAGATTTCGGCGGCTCGATGACGCAGGGCAAGGACGGCAAGCTCTACCTACAGGCCGGCAAACTCGCGCTCTGGAACACGGAGGTCGTGGGACTCGATTCGGTGAAAGAACTGAAAGGAGGCACCATCACGATCAGCGAATCTGACGTGGTCAAAGCGAAGCTCGCACGTGGCCAGGGGCTCCAGGCTACGACCAAGCCGAAGGAGATGGTCGTCAGGAAAGCCACACCGAAATTCACCGGTAACGTCGCCGCAGATTTTCCCGGCCCGGCCATTCGCTATGGCCGCAGAGATAAAGCAACATCCACCGTAGCCGCCTGGGACGAAAAGAATCTCTACCTCGCCTGGCAAGTACCGGATGAGACCCCCTGGAAAAACGGTGCCGACGCTCCCGAATACATGTACACCTCCGGCGACACCGTTGACTTCCAACTGGGCACCGATCCCGCCGCCGATCCTAAGCGCGGCCAGGCGGTCCGTGGCGACCTTCGACTCTCGATCGGCAATTTCCAGGGCACGCCCACCGCGGTCCTCTATCAACCCATCGCACCTGAAGGCACCGTCGGCAAACCGAGAACTTTCAGCTCAGGCACAGTCAGGGAATACAAAGTCGGCAGCATTAGAGTCCTGAAGTCGGCAAAGATCCATATCGCCCTCGGCGAAAACGCATACACCATAGAGGCGGTGATCCCCCTCTCCGCGCTCGGCCTGAGTATCAAGCCCGGCCAGAAACTCCGCGCCGACTTCGGTATCACCCACTCAGATCCCAATGGACTCGATACCACCCTCCGCATCTGGTGGAACAACCAGGCGACAGCAATCATTAACGACGAAGTCTTTGAGCTGAAGCTCGAGCCTCGGAATTGGGGTGTATTGGAATTCTCCAAGTAGGAACAGCAGAACGTTTGAACGTTTGAACGCTTGGCCTGAAGATGAGCATTCCGCAGAGGTTGTATTCATGAGAATAGAGACCCGACCTCTCCACCTGTCGGCCGATCTTGTAGGGAGCATGAATCAGCAAACTCATCGATCTGTTAAAGAAATGGCGACGACGAGGATTGAATCTGCCCGAAGATTGAAAACATGAGCGCAGAGCCCCAACTCTCAGACAAAGAATCCGTAGACAGAATCGCTGGCGCCTGTCAGCGCATCCGCGGCGAACTCTCAAAGATCATCGTAGGGCAGGATGAAGTCATTGAAGAATTACTGACCGCGATCTTTGCCCGTGGACACTGCCTGCTCGAGGGTGTGCCCGGTCTGGCGAAGACGTTGATGATCAGTTCGCTGGCCAAATGCATGCACCTTGACTTCCGGCGGATTCAGTTCACGCCTGACTTGATGCCTTCCGATATCACCGGCACGGAGATTCTTCAGGACGATCCGGAGACGGGCGAGCGGCGTTTCAAATTCCTGCAGGGACCGCTCTTTACCAACATCCTTCTCGCGGACGAAATTAATCGCACGCCGCCGAAAACGCAGGCCGCGCTGCTCGAAGCCATGCAGGAGCGAAAGGTATCTGTCGGCGGCGAGGATTTTGATCTGGAGCCGCCGTTCTTTGTTCTTGCCACTCAGAACCCTATCGAGCAGGAAGGCACATATCGCCTGCCCGAGGCACAGCTGGATCGCTTCCTTTACAAGGTTGTCGTTCGTTATCCGACCAAAGAAGAGGAAGTGAAGATTGTGAAGCAGGAAGCTGTCGCTGATGAAGTTGATATCGAGGGTGTGCTCACAAGGGACGATGTCCTCGAAGCGCAGAATATCGTCCGGCACATCGTGGTGGCTGACAGCATTGTCGATTACGCCACTGAGTTGACCCGCGCCACGCGTCCGAAGGAAGAAGAGAGCCCCGGCTTTATTCGTGAGTTACTTTCGTGGGGCGCCGGGCCACGTGCCAGCATGTATCTCATCACCAGTGCAAAGGCTCGGGCCGTGCTTCAAGGCCGTTATCACGTAGCCCTCGAAGATGTGCAGGCTGTTGCAGCGCCAGTGCTCCGACATCGCATCGTGCCGAACTTCAGCGCGCAATCGCAGGGGCTGACACCGGACGACATTGTACTGCAATTAATTGAGGAGAAAGCTGGTTCATGAGGCCCGAACATCACTCGACTTCATTGCATCGGCAGGGAGCTCCCCAAAATACCTACCTCGATCCCGAAGTGCTCGAACGAGTCCGTTCGCTGGAGCTCTTCGTGCGCGGCGCGGTCGAGGGTGGGCGCATTGGGATGCATCGGAGCCTGCTGCATGGGCTCAGCACGGAATTCACCCATCACCGGCCTTACACCAGTGGCGATGAAATCAAAAATGTGGATTGGAAAGTCTACGGCCGGACGGATCGGTACTACATCAAGCAATTCGAGGCAGAGACGAATTTCGACGCGCAGTTTCTGTTTGATGCGAGCTCATCGATGCTCTTTGGTTCGGGCGAGATGACCAAGCTCGAGTATTCCAAACACTTTGCCGCAGTGTTGGCCTATCTGATCGTGGAGCAAGGGGATTCGGTAGGGCTCGCGGTCTTTGATGACGAGCTGCGCGATCACATCCGGCCGCAGGGACGCTCATCAGTAATCGCCGATATCGCAGAGATGCTTTTCCGCACCGAGGATCGGCCGCGTACCAACGTCGGCGGCATCATGAATGAATTTGCCTCTCGCCTGAATCGCCGGGGTTTCGTCATCCTGTTTTCGGACCTGTTTGATAACGAAGACGCTTTCATCGACGGGCTCAATCATCTGCACTTCACCGGGCAGCATGTGATCGTCTTCCACATCCTCGACCACGAAGAGCTGACGTTCCCATTCGATGGCATCGTGCGTTTTCAGGGCCTGGAGGGTGAGGATGAAATCCGGCTGCAGCCGGACCGCATCCGGCAGGAGTATCTCGAGGAGTTGCGGTTGCTCACGGAAAAATTCAAAAACGCCTGCGATGCCATTCATGCAGACTATGTGATTGTGGATACTTCGCGCCCTGTGCAGTCGGTCCTCATCGAATACCTGAACGCGAGAAAGGTGCTGCATTGGAGTGGATGAAATTGAGCATGATGTGCATCAGTGTGATCGGTCTCTCTGTCCAGGCAGATTCGGTCATCACCGCGGCAGGCCAGCAGACCGGCACTCTCAGCCTCAAGAATGGCGCGCTCCTCATCAACAGCAAAGAAATCAAATGGAACGCTCTGCATTTCGTTTATCGCGACATCAAGCCGCGATTCACCACGCCCGATTTTCTGTACCTCCGCAATGGAGAGCGCTGGGCCGGACGAATCACTGGACTCAAGAACAACAAACTTATCATGTTCGTCGAGCCGCTCGGCCGGCACGAAATAGATGCACAGTTGATTGCGGCCATTTCCTTTCATGCGGGACGCCGGTTCACAAAGCTCAAATCAGGCAGAGCATATCGGCTCAGCGGCAAGCCGGTATCAGGTGAGCTGGTCGCCCTCGATACCAGACAGATTCAGCTCAAGACGGCACTCGGCAGATTTAATTTCGATAGAGAAGAACTCGCAGGTTACGTCTTCGCCACTGCGGCTGAAGAAGGGCTGGCGGACAAGGATCACCTAGCTCTGGTCAATGGAGCATTATTCTTCGGCGAGGCATCGCTGAAGAAAAACGATGTCTTGCTCAAGCATTCGAATCTTGACTCCATCAGACTGAGCTTATTGGCCATCCATTACCTGCGCAGAGCAAACACACCAACATCAAAAAAGAGCCTCCAACGAATTCAGGGAAACAGCGAATAGAAGACGATCATTTCTCCAATTGCTGTTTCCTTGAATTCGTTGAAAAGGGCTTCCTGAACATTCTCCATCCTTTCTCCTGACAAATATGGGCTTCATAAACTCCCCATTGCTCTGGGGTGGATTCGCAGCCGCGGGCATTGCGCTTCCAATCATTATTCACCTGCTGCGCAAATTTCAGGTGATTCGATGGGGAGCGATGGCCCTGCTTCAGCGTGTGCTGCAGAAGCACAAACGGCGCGTTCAAACTGAAGACCTGATCGTCCTCATTCTTCGTTGCGTTGCGTTGGCTCTGCTTGCGCTGGCCCTGTTGCGGCCGACCATCCTGAGCCGGGCCGGTGCGTTTCTGATGGGCGATCAGCGGGTCGGAATCGTCATGGCTGTCGATGCTTCTTACAGCATGGGACACGGCGAGATTCGGTCACGCTTCAGGGATGCGTGCGAGGCGGCGAATTCCGTGCTCTCTACCATGAAGTCGGGCGATCGGCTGACCCTTGTTCTTCTGGGTCAGAACGTCCGAATCCTGCTGCGCAAAGCGGGGTACGATGCGCAGCGAGTTGAGGAGATTCTCGCTGAGGCCAGTTATCTCCCGGAACCACTAAATCCCGATGTCTGTTTTGAGCAGCTTCAGGAACTCATGGCCGAGCTCGATACGCCGCTGCGAGAGTGTTACATCGTCAGCGATGCACAGGTGACGACCTGGAAATCTCTTTCGGACAAGACCAGGTCAGTTCTGAATGCGAGTTCCCAGCCCGGCGAAGGGAGCCGGACATTGCTCATTCGTGTGGAGCCTGCTCATTCTGAAAATCTTGCCATCACCCGCCTGGAATTTGTCGGCGGCACGCTACGGACGAACGGCTCTGCACGGTATGTCGTTGAGATTGCCAATCATGGCGCACAGCCGCGGCCGCAGGTGGCCATACAAATGGATCTGAACGGGCAGACTCTCGATACGCAGACTGTGCCCCTCGTTCGCCCGGGGGAGCGGCAGGTGGTGTCCTTTGATGTTCCCTTCGACAGGTCCGGGCAACACCGGCTTAGAGCGACGATTGGCTCGGACGCCGCACTTCTAACTGACAACGAGCGATTCGCGGTTGCTGAAATCTCCGAATCGACACGAGTGCTGTGTGTGGATGGAGGTGATGTGGAGCAAACGATCCAGTCCGATTCGTTTTTCCTTCAAAAGGCCATCCGCCTCAAGGGGGGCGCGCTATCTGCCGGACTGCAATTGTCCACCCTCTCCGAGTCTGCGTTTCTGGATTACGAATTCGAGAGCGATGAGATCATCATCCTGGCAAACATCCACCAACTCCCCGATGAAACTGCGCGAGCCATCAGGATGGCCGTCCAGCGCGGCGCCAATCTCATCCTCTTCCCCGGCGACCGCACGGACCTTGGCCAGATAAATCTCGCCCTGGGCACTGAAGAGGGTCTGCTCCCTGCGGAGATGCTCGAGCCAGAGTTTTTGAATGAAGAGGAAGGACTCGCCCTGGACATCTCGACCGGGCATCCGCTAGCCATGGCGATTCAACGGCTACCTCAAGAGCTGGCCTTGAGTGTCCGTTTCTGGGGACACGTAAAGATGCGATTGTTGCCGGAGGCGCGCACGGTGTTGAAGCTATCGGACGGCACGCCTCTGCTCGCGGAAAAGAAGGTGGGAGCTGGCCGGGTCATGCTGTTCGCCAGCAGTATCGATCGTTTATGGAATGACCTGGCCATCAGCCCGCTTTACCCGATCTGGATTCATCAACTGCTTTCGTATATGTCCAGCTCAGATGCATCCACATTTCTCGTGGGCAAACGGATTCGCCTGCCCTTTGAACAGGAATCGCTGCAGGCAATCCGGCGCCTGGAAACGCCCTCTGGGGAAACTCGCATTGGAAAGATCGAAAGAGACGCGGCCAGGGCACACATCGATTTCGGCTATGCGGTCAGCCCCGGCTTCTATAAAGCGGAGTCGATTGGTCAGAGCGAAACATCCTTCGCCGCCAACGTCGAGCCCCTCGAAGCTGACGTCAAGACGCTCGACATCGAGAGTCTGAAAGACGCTCTAAACGGCACCGGCCTGGCTGTCCTGCCCGCCACGTCCGGCATCGGGCAGGCCGTGCGGCAACAGCGCATCGGTTACGAAATCTGGAAGACGTTGCTCATCCTCGCCCTCACTGCATTCATCGCACAGGCATGGCTTTCAGATCATTTCTCAAAACGTATGACCGCCCGGCATGACACGGAAACTCCCGCGTTCCCGCACGCTCACAGGCCCTCACTTCCGCACACTCCCGCACGCTCTGCATGATCGTCAATCTCCTGGAACTCATCACCGGCCTCGAAGGCATCGAGAGCATTTCCTATTCGGAGTGGAGTTGGGGTGAGGTTTGGCATCCCGCAGTGTTGTTCTTCCTGATACTTGGGGCGGTTGGGTTTTCGGTATGGACTTACTCAAAGGTGCGGGCCGGCAGTCGCGAGTTTCGGATGGCGATGGGCGCATTGCGGGCCGGCTCTCTGATTTTGTGCCTAGCGATTCTCTTTGAGCCGGGGATGCTCATCGAGTTCACGCGGCAGGTGCGTGGGAAGGTTCTCGTGCTCGTGGACACTTCGGAAAGCATGTCGATCAATGACAAGCGTGAAAGCGCTGATGAAATACTTGAAGCCGCTTACTCCACCGGCCTGGTTCCCATCGAACAGACTCAACTCAACAAGGTAGACGTCAAGAAGGTCTCCGCGGCCACCCGTCTGGGGATCGCGTCAGGTGTTATCAATCACAAAGACTGGGGCATTCTCAGTCAGCTTTCCGGGAGCCATGATGTGCGGCTGTTCAGCTTTTCCGGGGGGATGGAGCAGTTGGATGCTGCTAAGGGTGAGTTGATTGCATCCGGACGCTACACCAACCTGGGCTCGGCCATTGAGAAGGCATCCGAGCAATACAGCGGGCAGATGATCGACGGCATGATCATCCTCAGCGACTTTGCATGGAATCAGGGCGCCGACCCGATCCGGGCGGCAGAGCGTTTGGGCAAACAGGGCCTGCCCGTCTCTGCGTTTGGTATCGGGCTGCCTGCGCCGCCGGACGTGAGCATCTCAAACATCTACGCGCCGGATACGCAGTTCGTCGGCGAAAAACTCTCGATCAAGGTGCTCGTGAATTCGACGCCTGAGCTCGCAGGCAGTGAGGGCGTGCTGGAGCTGAAACTGAATGACTCCAAACAGAGCAGGATGATCCGATTCAACGGCGAGCACCAGATTGAGGATTTCCAGTGGAACGCTCCGACCGAGGCAGGCGATTTCCGGATTCAAGCAAGCATTAAAGCCACAGAAGACGAAGCGGTGACTGACAACAATCGAGCAGAAAAGCAATTGCAGGTCATCGACGAGAAGATCAAGGTGCTCTACGTCGAGGGCATGCCCCGCTGGGAATACCGATACCTGCGTTGGGTGCTGCTGCGCGACCCGCGACTCGACGTGAAGTTTCTCCTGACCCAGGGCGACCGCGACCTTGCTGCGCATTCGCCGCACTATCTTGCCCGCTTCCCGGAACAGGGCCGCTCTGGTCTGAACTTTGACCTGGTGATTCTGGGCGACGTGCCGCGCACTTATTTCAATTCCGAACAGCTTGCCTGGATGGAAGAGCTCGTCCGGCGCCGTGGCGGAGCGCTGCTGATGATCGCGGGGAGTTTGTATGCGCCGAGTACGTATAAAGATTCGCCTGTTGCCGATCTCTTGCCGGTACAGATCGAAGATGGCCCCTGGGAGAAAGTCTCCAAGCGGGATGTGCCACTGGTGACTCCCGATGGAATCGCCAGCGGGATCGTCAAACTCGAGAACAACTCGAGCCGAACGAATTCCATTTTCAAGACCATGCGGCCCCTTTACGCAGTGCCACCCGTCACCGCCAAGCCGGCCGCGACCGTGCTGGTGAAACTTCAGAACCTCAGAATGGGCGGCGAGCCGTATCCGCTTATCTCCTGGCACCGGTATGGCGCGGGCAAGAGCATGTTCGTCGGCACGGAAAAACTGTGGCGCATCCGTTTCAAGGTTGGCCGCAAATACCACGAGCGGCTGTGGGCGCAGGCCATCCAGTTTCTTGCACTCTCCCGCCTGCTCGGAGGCAACCGCCGTATCACTCTGAAGACTGGCAGGCCCGTATACGCGGCCGGTGAGCAGGTGCAGGTGTTTGCCAACGTGCTCGACCGATTCTTCGAGCCGGTGGCGCAGGATGAATATTCAATTTCGTTGAAGGGCGAAAAGGCAGAGGGGGCAATGAGAAAGGTTCGCCTGCGGCCGGTGACAGGCATCCCCGGTTTCTATCAGGGATATCTGATCGCGCCCGGGCCAGGCCGGTATGTGTTGAAGGCCCCGCTGGAAAGCGTCAAACACGCGAATGCGCCTCAATTCCAGGTAAAAGATATCTCCCTCGAGATGCGTCACCCCGGCCTGCAACTGGAAGTCGCCCGCCAGCTCGCCCAACGCACAAAAGGAATGACGATTACATCCGTCAAGCATCTGCCTGAAATGTATGAAGCGATTCGGGCTCGCCATTCCGTGCGCATCGAGCGGATGGAGATCGAGCTGTGGGATAACTCAATCGTCTACATTCTGGTGATGTTATTCAGCGGGACGGAGTGGTTCTTTCGGCGGCGGAGGAGGTTGATATGAATCGCAATTGCCATGGGACATGTGGGCGGCTCATGACGAGGGATTCAGGGACGAGATGTCGTGTCCCCTCTCTCTCAGCAAGAATGCAGCCTTCGAACGCGAGAGCATGTACCACTCATAATCTCGTACCAGTTCCGCCTGCAATTCAGTCTCCTCTTCTGTCAGACCTTCCGCCTGCCTCTTGTAACTCAACTCTTCCAGCTTTTCGCTGCTCTCTTTCGGCAGGTGGTCTCGCGCTGTCTCCCAGAGGGCCTCGTCGTCCAGTTGATGCAGAGCATTCAGTTTCTCCTCCAGGTAAGCGGGAAGCTTGTCATCCGTCTGAACTGCAGAAACCAATACATCGACTATTTCTTCTGCGACCGTCCGTTGGCTTTGGATCGCTCTCTTCGCCAGCTCTTCGAAGAGAGGAACCGGGACTTCTACTGACAAAGCACAGGTGGACATGGTCAAGCCTCTTTCAGTGAGATTATTCAAGTTTAATCATAGAGATACAGGACAGTCCTGACAATTTCAGCATCGATAAAATTAGCATCGAGCACACGGGCCGGCACTTCCGTATGAAAACAGACCATACCCTCATTCTCCCCAAACTCCGTCAGACCTGGCGGCGCCAACGCTTGCGCGAGCATCTGCGTGGCGGTTCGTGTCTGGTGGTTGGGGCGTGTGCATTCTTCCTGGCTGGTTTCGTCGTCGACTGGGCTTTCGAGATGCCGATGGCCGGGAGGCTGATGCTCTCGGTGATGTGTCTGGTAGTGATGGTGGGTGTCCTGTTTTCTGTCTGGTGGAAACGGCTGCGGCGTTTCGAACATCGGGCAACCGCAGCGATGGTCGAGCGGCATCATCCGGAACTTAAAAGTCTGCTCAGTTCATTCGTCGAATTGAAAGAGGATGATGCCGATTCCATTCTCGGCTCGGGGGAATTGAAACAGGTGGTTCAGGAGCAGGCCGCAGACGCCACCGAATCGATTCGGTTCAGTGAGGTCGTTCGATTTGAGAGTGCCTTTGGTCTGCTGAAAGGGGCGGGCTTTACGCTTGCTGTTTTTGCCGCCGCCTGGCTGGTCTGGCCGGACCATCTGCGAATCTATTCGATGAGAATGGCGGGCAATGAAATTCAGTATCCGACGCAGACAAGGATTCTGGCCGTGACCGGGGATGCGAAGATCAAGCAGGGAGAGTCGCTGTCGCTTTCGGCCAGGGCCGGGGGGCGTGTGCCTCGCTCGGGCGCACTGCGCATTCGGCTCAACAGTGCAAACTGGCAGACGCTCCAGCTCGAGCGCGTTGGCGATGACGAATTCAGGCACAGCTTCGAACATCTGACTTCGAGCTTCGAATACATTGCGGCCATCGGTGATACCGAAACGGAGATGTATCGCGTGGATGTCGTGCCGCCGCCGGCGATTCGGACTGCGAAGGTGATCATTCGACCGCCCGATTACACGCAGGTCAAGGAGTCGACCATTGAGAAATTCAATTTTGAAGTGCCACATGGCTCGGAGGTCGAATGGCAAATCCAATTCGAGGATGCGCTGGGCAAGGCGGAGGTCTTCGTTGGCAGTGACGAGCCCGAGAGCCTGGTTGTGAATGCAGAGGGCACCGAGGTGCGTTTCCGCAGAGCCATCGACCAATCGACTGGTTATCGTTTCCGCTGGTATCGCAGGAACACCGGGTTCGTCTTCGATGCGCCGCGACACCAGATCTATGCGAGGCCGGATACGCCTCCTGAAATCTCCATCATGCGTCCGATGGATGACATCAAGGCAACCGTCAATAAAAATCTGTTTCTCGAATTCCAGGCCAGGGATGATTACGGCCTGGGCCCGGCATGGCTCATTTATTCGGTTAACGATGGCGAAGAGCAGAAGATTCCACTCGGCGACCTTCCGAAGCTGGACAAGGACGATCCGCTCCCGCATCCGCGCTTTGGTCTCTGGCCGGTGCAATGGAGGATTAAACACGACCTGCCGCAAATCAAGGTTGGAGACGTGATCACCTGTTCGGTCGAAGTGTCTGACATCCGAACTGAGGCCGACGCGGGAGTCATCAAACGCTCGCAGCCGCGAAAGATTTCGATTGTGAGTAAATCGGAATACCAGAATTACATTTTCACAAAGTTGATACGCATCAGAGAATCGCTGGCGTCTTCGCAACTGGAAGCGAGGAAAGGGAGGCAGGCGATAGAGGTGTTGTTGAGGAGCCTTAAGAGATGAGATTGAGAAAGAGTGCAGAATGTGGGTCTGTTGTGTGGCTGTTCCTAATGGCCTGCCTGACATCGCACGCCGAAGACCGTTTCGGCGCGACCATCAAGATTGAATACCGCCGCCAAAGCCAAGTGGGGAAGAACGTCGAAAACGCGGCCGGTGAAGTGGCCGCTCTGATCAATGACCTTCGCTCCAATGAAATGTTTGAAGGTGAAGGCGGCGCGAAGCTTGGAGAAGTAAATCAACTGCTGAATGCAGTCGCGGATGAGCACATTCCAAAAGCATCAGAGTTGCTGCTTTCTGCCAGAGATAATCCCGCCGCCCGTCTGGAACGGCTGAACCAGGCCGGCGAGGAAATGGAGACCGTCATCAGACATCTCAGCCTTTTGCTGGCCGAGGCCGGGCTCGAACAGGAGATCCAGACCTACAGCGCGTTGCTGCAGGAAATCATCGAAGGCCAATGGGAAGTGCTTCGAGGAACTGTGCGATGGGGACGAGAAGTAATCCTCGATCCCGAAGATACAAAGGCGGATGCCAGAGACCTCGCCCAGGAACAGTCACTGCTGAAAGTCAAGCTGGTCGTTTTTATCGAACAGGTCACCGCCGACCTGGGTGTTGACTCAAAAGACAAAACCCTCCAGGAGCAATTGAAACGGGTCCTATCAGTTCTTTCGGAGCACAAAGTCGAGGCACACCAGGCCAACGCGGTAGAGGCCATCGAAGAGGAGGATGCATCCCTGGCAACCGAAGAAGAGCAGGCGGCCCTCGCCGGCCTGCAGAAAGCCCTCGACGTGCTGGAGGCCCGAGATGCCGAGGACTTCGAGGCTGCGAGCGCAGAAGCGATGCTGAAGCTGAAGGAGATCATCGAGCAACAGAAGGCGCTTCGGCTGGAGATTGTCGGGCTCTCGCATGAGCAGCTTGCTTTGAAGAAGAGAGCCTTTCAGAAAAGGCAGTCGGGGATATCCAGATCGCTCCAGGCATTGATGGCGGAATCGGTCGCGCTGGAATCCGCGGGTATCCAGCAATCCATTCTGAAGAGCGCGCTCCAGGAAATGAAGAAGGCCGAAGCTGCCATCGAGCAATCGCTGAAAGACCAGACGACGGCCGCTCAGCTCCGCGCCATTCGCCTGCTCGAACAGCCGCTGCAGATGGTAGAAGCAGAAGCCTTTCCAGGCTCAGACTTCGAGCCGCCCCTTGGCCTGGGCGATTTCGGTCTCACCGAGGAAGGCAGCCGCGGCGAGGGGGCAGTCAGCCTTGACTGGGATCTGGGCATCGGCGGCATGGGGGCCGACCTCGGTTACAGCAGCCCGGGGGAAGGGGGTGAGGGAGGAGAAGGGGGAGACGAGGAAGGGATGGGCCTCAGCGAAATCCCAGGCATGGACCCCGGCATGGAAGACGATTCCATCCGCATGGGCTCAGATAACATCGGCGAGCGCGCGGCCTCCCGCGGCCGTCAACGTCTGGGCCACCTGGCCCGCCAGAAAAGGAAACAGGTGCAGCAACAATTCAGCGGAGAGCTTCCGCCTGAATATCGGAAGATGGTGGAGGATTATTTTGAGGTGCTTGGAGCGGAGGGGAGATGACAGATGTGTTACTGCTGTGTCTCTCACCACTTCGTTTCGCGACGCGGAGGCATGTGATATGAGTTCATTAATCTTGCTGGCACTCATCGTTTCCCCGCTCTGGGGCGAAGTCCCCGCCGAACGCGTCACCATTGCGGAGATGTCGCCGGCCACCGAGCGAGCGATCGAAAAGGGGCTCGTCTTCATCAAGCACAAACAGAAAGCTGACGGAAGCTGGGGAGACAGGTACTTCGTTGCCAATACGGCCGTGGCGTTGATGGCTCTGATGGTGCCGGGAAATGTGCCGGGCGAGGGGCTGTATGCTGACAACATGGACAAAGGGATCGTCTATCTGATTAAAGCGGCCAGGAAGCACGATGGTTACTTTGCGGATTCGAGCAGCAAGACGTTCTACCAGCACTCTCTTGCAACGATGGCGCTGTCGGAAGCGTGGGGGCAATCAAAACGGCACGAAATTGGTCCGGTGCTCAAGCGTGCGGTCGACATCCTCATGCGGGCGCAATGCCGCGACGGCGGCTGGCGTTACGATCCGAGGCCGACGACGACCAGTGATCTTTCCTGTACTGCGATGGCCGTGCAGGCGTTGGCCTCTGCGAAGGAGGCCGGCATCCTTGTGCCGGATCATGTCATTTATCGCGCTGTGCGTTGTGTGCGTGGATACCAGAACGAGAAGACAGGTTACTTTGGCTACACCATCGGCTCGAGTGGCGAGCCATCGCTCTACCGTACCGGGTCGGGGCCCCTGTGTCTGTTCATGTTGGGTGACCGCCGTTCGTCATACCTGCAGCGTGGGCTGGCCGTCATGATGAAGTATCCGGAAGAACGTTTCGACATGGGCGAATCTCACTTTTTCCTGGCGCATTATTATGCGACTCAGTCGAGCTACCAGGCCGGGAACAAGATGTTCAACTATTGGTATCCACGAATCTCGCGAGTACTGCTCAAACGCCAGCGTCCTGACGGCGGTTGGCCAAGTGGTGTCAGCCCAAGCTTCAGCACTTCGCTTGCGATCCTCATCCTCGCAGTGCCCTATCGATACTTGCCGATCTATCAGAGATAAGAAACAACAACGCTTCAATCGCACTCTAAAGCTCCGCTCCCATGCTTAACCGCCTTCTACAGGTCTTCTATCGTTCGCCTAATAATGGCCGGCAGGTGATCTCTACCACTTCGGGCCGGCATCTGCTGCAACATTCAGAAGTCTCTGGCAACTGTGATATTTCCGTTCGCCGTGAATCAGAAAATTCTTCTCAGGTTTTAGGCAAAGGCTTCGGCGGCTGCCTGATAAGCTGCGGAGAGCAACTGCATGCGGCCTGGAGCTTCGAGGGCGGCATCCAACATACCGCGGCCAGAATCGATGCGAATCCTGCCGACTGGTCATCCCCTGCACCGATCCTCGAAGCAGAAGCGTGGCTGGGCGATCTGTTCATGCATCAAGGCAAACCGTGCGCGCTCTATCTGAAAGCCCCAGACGACGATTCCAGCACCATCGAAATGGCTACCGCCGACAACGATGCCTGGGGGCACCAGAAGCTCTGGCAGACCGGGCCTGCCTATCCGCCGGTCTGTCATGCCGATGATGAAGGACGCCTCCATCTTGCGTGGGGCGATGTACCTGGCCGGCTCTGGTATGGGCTCGTTGATCCGCAAGGTGAGCCGTCCGAGCCGACGCTTGTTACAGAAGTGGGGCGTCAGCCGTCTATCATCACGGTCGGTGACGAGGCGCTCATCGTTTACGAGGACGACTATCCGCACACTGAATGGGTGCTCCTTAAAGAGGGCGAGATTCTCAAAAAGGACCGGCTGCTCGTGCATCCTTGGTTTACTGGCAGCCTGGTGCATTCGCCGCAGCTTGCGGTGGATCGGCACGGGGTGGCCTGGTGTTTCTTTGTGGACAACACACGGAAGTCCACGTTCTGGATGCGCTGGATGGGAGACGCATTCGGTGAGATTGCGAACGGGCCGCGCATTCATTTTCGCCCACAGCACTTTGATTGGAATCTCTTGCCTGTCGGAAGACTCTCCGTGCAGAAGGATGCATCTGTCTCTGAAGACATCGGTCTGCTGATGTCTCTCGAACCGCCCCTGCTTGGACAGCATTTCCGCCGTCAGTCAGTGCCAGGGATTCCGACGGCCGCGGACAGCAAGGTGCTCTTTTTTGATGGGCTGGAGTTTTCATCGATGAAGGGCACAAAGATCGTCGTCAACGAGGCCGAGAAGCATCCGGACAACCCACTCATGGATACCGGTCCGCCGGGCTCTTTTGATGATGACCGCATTTTCAATCACGGGGCTGTTCTTAAAGACGGGGAACGGTATCGCATGTGGTATGGGGCTATCCATGAGCCGGGCCCCGGCGTTCCGTGGTGGGATACGATCTCATGCGGTTATGCGGAGAGCAACGATGGTATCAAATGGGAGCGAACACCCGTGGGCCTGGCCGAATGGGATGGCAACAAGGAGAACAACCTCGTCCCGCATCTCCGCCACGCGCCGCTCATGATTCGCGACGATCGCGACCCCGATCCGCAGCGCAGATATAAATCGCTTTACGTATGGAACTCCGGCGAGATGGGCGAAATGGCGCGGCGCGGCAAATATGGAATCCAATACGACCCGCGCAGTGAGATGTTCCCGGCCATTCTGTTCACCTCGCCGGACGGCCTGAACCTGACGCCCAACGAAGCAAAGATCGTTTTCCCTGACGGGTGCTCCAAGCCGTTCTCGATCATTCCGGAATCATTTTTCTATGACGCGAACGAACCCGATGAAAATCGAAGGTGGAAGGCGTACGGTTTTATGTCACTGAATCTTCGACGGCGAGGCGGCGCATTTCTTTACAGTCGGGATGCGATCACCTGGTATGCGTATCCGGAGAATCCGGTTCTCGATCCATCTGTCCGCGGCATCCCGGCCGTCGTCGGCGGCCCCCAGTCGCAAGTCCACGACACGGTCGTCTTCCCCTACGGGCATTACTACATCGCGCTCTATCAGAACCAGATGGATTCGGACAGACTGGACGTCGAGCTGGCGATCAGCCGGGACGGTGAGACGTTCACATTCGTTCAGCCCGGCAAAAAGATCATTCCGCTCGGTAAAGAAGGGGACTGGGACAGCGAGCATCTCCTGCAGACCCTTCCCGTTATCCTCGATGAAGAAATACGTATCTATTACGGAGGCGCTAAAGAGTACGACGTGCCGGTGGAGCATCGCGAGCGTCTTGGCACGCGCTCCGTTAAAGCTCTGCCCGGTCTCGCCACACTCCGCCGCGATGGTTTCACCTGTATGCAATTGTCGGCAGGAGCGTCTGAAGGAACGTTCACTACCATCCCGTTCAAAATGGAATCACCTCGCTCTATCCATATGAATGCCGAACGGGGAGACGGGGATTTGCAGATTGAGGTCTTGGACGCGGCCACCAGCGAAAGCGTTAAAGGATACGGTCTGTCTGAGAGTCTCCCCTTCAACAATGGATTCGATCAGCCATTTGCCTGGGCTCAACATCACACGTTGCCGACCGGTCGTGGGATACGGCTCTCGTTCAAGCTTGTGGGGAATGTTCGCCTGTATTCTTTCCGGTTCAATTCGGTATGAGCATTCAGATTGAACGCTGTCAGGATGTGCTTAGTGGCGACGGGCTGCTGCCAGATTCGTCTGCAATATTCGCCTGCTTCATCGCTTCGCTCTGCTGTTGAGAAACTGTTTGCTACCTTTGATGTGAAAGAGGGAAGAAGAACCTGATATGCCTCCTGCTACTGCCCCACTTCCGCATGAATCGTCGCCGCTCCACCAATCAACTCCCGCTGGAGAAATCTTTGCCGCGCGAGATTCCGGATTCCAACCCGGCCACCGATTCACTTCGCGGCAAATCCTTTGGCATTTCCGAATGGCAGAATCACTACCGCGGCGACGAGACCGGCATCGGCACGCCGACGATCATCGACGAGTGTGTGGAAGCGCATCGCAAGGCCGGGCTCGACGGGATCGTCTGGAACGCGGGCCGGGCAACAATTCTGTATCACTCCGACCTGCCGCACACGACCCGGCAATACGAACTGGGCTTCGTTCCCAAGCCGCAGCGGGTCTCCTGCCAATACGTGCGCGACGTTCTTAAACAACGTCCTCTGCCAGCCGAACAGGCAGCCGCCAACGTGAAGTTCGCTTACCGTGTGGCCGCCATTCAGCATCGCGCAGGAGTCCACGGCATGAGCCTCTACCAAAGCGAATCCCTCAGCCGCAAACCCTATCTCAGCGAACTGGTTTGGAATCTGAATAATTGCGAACGGATGGAGCGAGGATCTGTCGGCGTCCCCGATCCAGAACCAACTGACCCCGAATACTTCATCGGCAAAGACTGGCACTCGACCGCCGGCAGCGAAGGGCTGGACGTGGGCGAGTTTGGTAACAATGCTCTGTGAGCAACGTGAAACAGTCGATTTGAAAACAAACCCATGACAAGAAATCTGACCCTCATCCTGTCCCTCTTCCTGCCCATGCTCGCCAACGCCAAACCATTCATCGTTGAAAACTGCAAACCGAACGCGGAAATCATCATCGCGGACGATGCGATGCGAACGGTCAGATTGGCGGCTGCAGAGCTGCAGGAGACCATCCAGAAAATTTCCGGCGCGAAGCTGCCCATCACGACGACTCCCGGCAAAGGTATCGCGATTTACGTCGGCGAGAGCGACTCCACGCAAAAACTCGGAGTTACTGCGAAGGGGCTGGAGCATGGCGCTTACCGGATCAGGTCAGGCAAAGACTGGCTCGCGTTGCTGGGAACGGACACTGATTTCGAGCCGAAGGAACCCTGGGGCAAGAACAACGGGGACGTGGTGAAAAACCTCCAGCGTCGTTGGGAGGAGGCAAGCGGGCTGCCCTACGGAGTGACCAACCGAGGGCTCTATTTCAACCGGCGACGCATGCCGAAAGAGTTGGCCAAAAAGGAGAACGAGTATTTTTGGGTCTACGACGAACGTGGCAGCTACAACGCAGTTTGCGGATTCCTTCGCAGCCTCGGCGTACGTTGGTATGCGCCAGGCCCGCTGGGCGAAGTGCTCCCGGAACTGAATTCGATTCCGCTGCCGGACATCGACGAAACCACGAAGCCGGATTTCGAGTTTCGCCAGTTCTACGTTCGCATTGGCGCGGCGGACGAAGAGATGACGCGCTGGATTCTCCGTCTCGGCATGCGGCACGAATACGGCTTCATGCTGGCGCACGGCATGGATCACATGACCCGCCCCGACAGGCTCAAAACCGAGCACCCGGATTGGTTCGCGCTCTACGGCGGCAAGCGCGATACGGACACGCGGCAGAAGCTCAATCACCTGTGTTATTCCAACGAGGAATTGCTCCAGGAAACCGTGAAGTGGGCGCGGGCGCTGTTCGACGTTTACGATTTTCCCTCGGTTTCCATCATGCCGCCGGATGCCTACGGCTCGATCTGTCAGTGCATATTGTGTGAAGGCAAGGATGACGAAGAAATGGGGTCGCGGGGCAAGTTGTCCAACCACGTGTTCGACTTTGCCAACCGCGTCGCACGCGAAGTTGGGAAGACGCATCCTGACAAAGTCATTACCTGCTGCGCATATGGCGCCAACACATTGCCGGTCACCAATATCGAAAAACTGGAGCCCAACCTGCAGGTGATGATCGTCGGTGGTCGCCGGCCGAAAGCCAACCTCCCGGAACAACTCGAATATTCCCGCAAGCTGCGCGAAGGCTGGATGAAAAAGACCGATCGCAAGCTGATGATTTTCGAGAACTATCCAATGACGCACCGGGGCGTTCACCTGCCGATTTTCATCGCCCGCACCATCGGCAAAACTATCAATGCGACCAGGGGAATCTCACGCGGCGAGGACATCTGGACGTCCCTGCCGCGCTATCACGACGCGCGGGCAATGGCCTTCGATGCGTTTCAGATTTACTTCACCACGCGCATGTGGTGGGGCGGCCCCAAAGCGGACGCCGGAGCGATGCTGAAGGAGCACTGCCAGTTGTACTACGGCCCTGACGCGGGGCCGGCAATGCTGGCGTTTTTTGATTACTGCGAGGGCAACTTCCAGGCGATGGAAAAGGAATTGGAACCCGTCGAAACCGCATTGGCGATGTTCAATAGAGCGAAGTCCGACGCGCCTGCCGGAACCACGTATGCCAAACGCATCGGCCTGATTGACGAGTTTCTGGAGAAGCTCCGCGCCAAGGCAGTGCAACTGGCCCAGGGCCGCGGCCCGGTCGCGACCGTGCGCACGGTCTGGGAACCGCGTGAGCCGATCGTCATCGATGGAAAGTTTGACGACGAATACTGGGTGCGGCATCGCAAGTGGTGGGTCGCCGGGCTCCGCGAACTTCAGACGGGCGACAAGCCGGTGTATGGAACCACGGTCATGTCCGGCTGGCATCGCGGCAGCCTCTACTTTGCGATTCGCTGCGAGGAACGACCCGGCGACAAGCTGAACATTGGCACTACCAAGAACCACGAAGAAGCGCTCTTCCGAGGCGACGCGGTGGAGATTGAACTGGCCACCGAATCACACAGCTACTACCAGATCGCGGTGAACCCCGCAGGCGCCATCTGTGATCTGGATCGGGCCACTGGGCGTGGGTGGGATTGGAGCTCGCAGGCTGAAGTCGCCACGCAGATTGCCGACGATCACTGGACGGTCGAAATTCGCATCCCGGTTACCGAAGACGATAGCGATCCGCTGAACTTCGTCGTTGGCCGCAAACCATCGAAGAGTCTGCCCTGGTTTTTCAACGTCTGCCGTCAGCGCATTCGCGAGAACGGCGCGGAGTATTCAGCGATTTCGCCGACCGGCGAGTTGATCTTCCACAGACCGCACAAGTTTGCCTGGTTCTACCATGGCAGACATCACGTTTTCGACGTCGACGAAACGGTCACCGATTTCTACATCGAATACCGCGCCGCCGCGCAGTTGAGATCGAACGGAAAGATTGCCGAAGCCCAGGCCGCGTTCGCTGCCCTCGCCGATCACGAGAAGGCCAACGGCTACCAGAAATCCCGGACAATGGCTCAGGCCGCCGCCTGCGCGCGTCAACTCAAGAATTACCCTGCGGCCGCCAAGTTCACGAGCCGGATTCCAGAGCAGCCGATCGCCGCCATCGCGCGTATGCAGAATCTGGCATCCGAACGGAACTGGAAGACCATCCTCACCGAATTTGGCGATACTGATTTCACCACATGGCCATTCACCGAGATCGGCCCGGCGGCCTTCGAGCGTGGAAAGGCCCACTACGCGAAGAAGTCCGGCGACAAGGCGGAAACGGATTTCCAACTCGCCCTGGATCACACGACCGACTCGCTAAAACGGCTGGCAATGCTCAACGCCCGGGCCAGCAATTTTGAAGCTGTTCTGGCCAATGAAGACCGCGCTCTTGAGCTTTACCGGAAAGTCACAGCGTCCACCTCCCACACAACGAACGCCCAATTCTTCAACGCCGTGCAAGGCGCAGCCCGCATCCTGACCAAACAAAAGAAGTTCGACGCAGCGATGGCGATCCACGACCTGGTAAAGCGCGAAAATCTAAGCGGCAGTTGGTTCGGAACGTTGATGACCGCCCGAGCCGAAACGCTCGCCGCATCCGGTCGCGCCGCCGAAGCTCTTGAGCTATATCGCGCGGTGTTTAAGAACGAATCCACCCATCCAGTTCATCGGAAAAAAGCTGAAACGGCGATCGAGCAACTGGATCAACAATGACAACGATTCGAGAAGAACGACCCCCTGTGGGCTCGCCCCACAGGTGAAGGAGGTTGAACGGTTAGAAGAGGACAAGATTACCCAAAGCCCCCGTGAGCTTGCCTCACGGGTGAATCAGGTTGTGCGGTTTGCTCAAGAGCCAGAGAACCATTCAACCTCCTTCACCTACCAGACAAGCTGGCAAGGGGTCTTTGTTGACGAGGAAGCACCTTAGGTGTGCGGAACTTTGATCAAATAATCGAACCACACGAGATGAACTCTTACCTAAATAAGCGTTCATGAATAGGAACATTCATCTTCAGCCGCGAAGCGGCGGCATACGAAAGCCTGGGATGCTAATCCCAGGTCGTCGAATGTCGACTATAACGAACCGCGAAGCGGTGGCAGACGATGAAGACATCTGCCGCTGCTTCGCAGCTCTTTCGATCAGATTCCTCTGTGACCTGGGATTGGCATCCCAGGCTATCGTATGTCACGGCTTCGCCGTTAAGAAAATGATTCATTGATGATTCCGATTTAAATCCTCTTCATTAGGTGCCGATGAGAACGAATCACCAAACAATAACCTGGCTCTTGCTGCCTCTCGTCCTTCTGACTCTGGCAATTCCAAGATGTGGATCGGCTGAAGGCCTGACTGTTGTAGCGGATGGCAAGTCTGACTATGTCATCGCCTATGCAGACAAAGTCGATCAGAGGCGCGTCAAACAGGCCGCCAAAGCGCTACAGCTTTTCCTCCGTGAAGCGACGGGCGTCGAATTGCCGGTCATGGCGGAGTCGAAGATTCCTGTGAATAAGCCGGCTTTCTACCTCGGCTGGACGAAGGCGGCTCGGAGGGCCGGACTGGCAGTCGAAAAAGTCACAGACTGGAGCTACCACAATCGAGTCGTTGGTCGTGACATCTTTCTGATTGGTCAGGATCGCGAATCGACCATTAAGCCAGGGCCGAAGCCACGCACGACCGGAGCCTACGGCTCCTTCAAAGCAGTCACGGAGTTTCTGAAAGACCAGGTCGGCGTCAGGTTCCTGATGCCTGGACGATTCGGAACTCACGTTCCACGAAAAAATCGGCTTGTGGTCGATGCGAATCTTAATGTGCGATGGTCGCCGGTTTTCCAATACACATGCGGACGTATGGCCAACTATTACCAGCGCTCAAAGAACGATCTTCGGGCGACCGCATTTGGCTTTGCCAATCATATGTTCGGGCCGTCCGAATTCTTATATGACTACGGCGGCCATTCGTATGTCCACGCCGTGCCAATAAAGAAATACTGGGACGATCATCCTGAGTACTTCGCTGAATCCGATGGAATCAGAAGCCCGAAGGATAATCATCTCTGTATCTCAAACGCGGACGTCCAGGAGCTGATGCTCCGCGAGATGGAACGCCAGCTCGACCGCGGTTTTCAGTGGGTGGAACTGGAGCAGACCGACGGCTACGTCCCGTGCCAGTGTGACGAGTGCCAGTCGCTACATCCTGATCCGGGTGAACGTGTCTGGCTCGTGCATCGAAAACTGGCGGCACTTTTGAAAGAACGCCGGCCCGGCAAGACCGTCATGATGACTTCCTATCAGCCGACCCGACTCCCGCCGCGGTCGTTTGATTCCTTTCCTGACAATGTCGCCATTCGCCTGACCCGCTATCGACCAGAGGATTTTGCGATGTGGGAAGCGTGGGGCGGCAAAGAGATTCCCAAGTCACTCTACACAACGAGCTGGCTTACGGTGCATCCGCGAGTGACTCCGTGGGTCGCCGTCAACATGGTTCGCCTTTTCCAGAAGAACCACATTCAAGGCATGTATCTGTGCGGTGGGATTATCGAGAACAGTCGCGGCAACTGGTATCCGTGGGGACTGGGCGGGCCCGGCTTTTATGCGTTCTTCCAGGCACTCCACGATCCGAAGGTCGACCCGGTCGCGATGCGCGCCGAATTCGTGAACGCGGCCTTCGGCATGGCCGCGCCGCCGATGCAGAACTTCTTCGCGGCGCTCGATGAGCGGATGGATCAGTTTTGGTGGCTGTATCGAGCCGATCGCCAAAACAGCCCTCCATCGACCGTGACCGACCGCCGTGGAGGGTTCAACCTGCTTTTCTATCCGCCGGAAATGCTTCAGGAACTCGACCGCAACCTCGGCCAGGCGCTGGCTGCGGCGGAAGACAAAATGGTCAAGGCGCGATTGAAACTGATATCGCTCGAGTATGAGTATCTGAAAACTCACGCACTCGTT
>JASLXP010000801.1 GCA_030740295.1 Planctomycetota bacterium | reverse complement strand
CGATGGATTTTCAAATCCGTCACGGAATTTTGCCCGCTGAATACCTTCCGACACAGCGAGTGCAAAACCGTCCGGATCATCTGCGGAAGGTGGATACACGTCCACGAGCTTGGCGACAAAGTCAGCATCGGCCCCGTCCGTCGAGAACCACAATTCCACAATCGGATGGCCGGTGATTTCCAGGTCTTCGGCGAGCGGCTCCGTCTGAAACAGAACCACATCATGGCGTGCAGCAAGGGGCAGTTTTGGATCCTGCGAAAACCAAAGGTGGTTACCTTCGCGCTGGTCCCATGCGCCGTTGGTGTTGATACGCTTTGTTCCTCCTCCTTCGAGACGAGTAACGGTATAGCACACGCCGGTGCTGCTGGGCGCCGGGTCACTCGGATCGCACCGGAAGGTTGTGATTGCGTCGTCATGTTGAGGCGCTTCCCGTGAAAGCAGCCCCGCCGGGCGTAGGTAGTAAGGCGCCATCTCGACCTCTTCCGGGGGCCAGGATTCACTCGTGCCCCATTGGCCGCCATGCTGAAAGAGACCGGCCGAGTCTCTCGATCCCTCACCGCCTCCCATGATGAAATACTTTGCTGGAGCTTCGAAGACACCTTCGTCGTCTATGCCTTTGAACCAGCGATCGAACCAGCGCAATTCGTAATCGGGGAGAACTGCATCTTTGGTGGACGATTCCCCGAACGCCGTCTCGCCGATTTTCAGTCCCACGTCTCCGTGAGTCCAAGGCCCGAAGACGGCAAACTGACTGCGGTGGCCGAGCCGCGAAAGCCGCGAGAAAGCGAGAGTATCCGGATGGCAGTAAGGGTAGTGATCGAACCACCCGCAGACCCAGAGCGTGGGCACATCGGGCCACTGTTCGAGATGTTCGGACGGGCTCAGTCCCGGCTGGCGCCAGAAATCATCGAGGCACTCGTGTCGGAGGTAATTGAAAAAAGCGCGTTCGTAGGAAGGTGCAAGTGCAAGCGGGGATTGTCCTTCTCGGATGGGCCATCGGTGGAGCCATTCCTCGAATCGCATCTGCAACAGAGCTTCCCTGACGGCCGGATCCTTCTTCGCCTCTTTGCCATCCGCGGCCATCATTACGTAGTAGGACAGCCAGAACAGGTCGAGCGCCCCTCCCTGGCGCGCGGTGTGGTAGCCGTGCGGATAGCCGAAGTAGTGGCACATGGCGGCGAGATGCGGTGGCGCCTGAGTGGCGGCGGCAGCTTGGGTGTAGGCGACGTACGAGCCGCCCATGGTGCCTACCCGGCCGTCGCACTCCCGCTGAGCTGCCACCCATTCGATAGCGTCGTAACCATCTTCGGCTTCCTGGGCGCACGGATTGAACTCACCGTCCGAATCGTACCTCCCGCGCACGTCCTGCGTGGCCACCATGTAACCGTGCCTGGCCAGCCGCATGGCCGAGGTCGAGTTGCCGGGCTGTTTGTTGTAGGGCGTCCGGATCAGGAGTGCCGGCAAGGGCTCATCAGGCACTTTCCCGCCGCACGCGGGGAGGTAGATATCCGTGGCCAGTTCAACACCATCCCGCATGGCGACACGGACCGCGGGTCGCACCAGGACTTCCTTGAACGTGGGCTCGCGCTTCGGCAAATCCGTTGGTGAACTCATAGTTAAAGAAACCTCTTGATCGCGTGGTGAAGCTACGTCCTGAGCAAATGGAAGAAAAGATCAAAAAAAGTAAGACGCGACACTTGAATAATAATTAACAGCTCACATCCCTACTTCACCCTGGCAACAGTTCCCGTCCGATCCGATTCGTAGGCCGCATCGATGATTTTCTGCACGCCTAAAGCGCGGTTCATGTCGCAGAGCGAAGGCTCACTTCTGGTCAGGGCTCGCATGCAGTGGTTGAACTGGGCTTTCAGTGTGTTGACCTTTGAGTTGTCCACTTCGAGCTGTTTCACCAGTGCGCTGCCTTGAAAGAGCTTCATCTGAGACGAGGTGATGTCGAGCGTTCCTTTTTGACCGTGAAGGACGACGCGGAATTCGCCCGGCACGGTCGCAAAGCTGATGGTGACCGAGCCGAGGCTCCCGTCACTGTAATTCAGGATGAGGGCAGCCTTGTCGTCGATGTCATAGTCACCATGTTCAGCCGCACGCATGCTACCCGTGGATGCGAAGACTGTGGCCGCGATCCCGTGGTAGGCTGTTACGGCGTCGAGGATGTGATACCCGGAATCGATGATAGCGATGCCGCCGGACTCCTCCGCCCGGCCACGCCAGCGCATGGCATCCTTGAAGATAGGTTGCCAGTAATAATGAACCGCGCCTCGAACGAAATGAACCTTGCCCAGCTTGCCGGAGTCCACAATCTTCTTGGCCTGCAGGAAGGATGGTGAGAATTTGTTCTGGGCTCCAACGAAGATTCTTTTTCGGTGTCGCTTCGCTGCAGAGATCATTCGCTTTGCATCTGCAAGATTCTTGGCGAACGGCTTGTCCTTGTAAACGTGCAACCCTCGACGCAAAGCGGCCGTCACCACGGGTGCATAGAGGTGATGCGGCAGACAGACCATCGCAAGGTCGAGAGTCTCGTTCTCGAGCAGCTCCTGCCAATCGGTGTATTTCGCAACGCCTCGCCTGGTAATACCATCGAGAGCGTCCTGGTTCACGTCGCAGACCGCGCAGACCTTTACGCCGCGGTTGTCCAATGCCGCGCGGAGATGGCCTCCGCCCATTCCTCCGATACCGATAGCTCCGACGCGTAATCTTGGCATGTTTGGTCTCCGTAGGTACGCCAATCTTTTGGTTTAGACCATGGCACGTTTGTAGCTGCCAAATGGCTTGAGAAATGTCCCCTCCCAAAGATTGGCGCAGCTTGGTCTGCCATAGCAGATTCTCAGGTCGTTCACCTTACCGGCACCAAGCTATAGGATTCAATCTATTGGGAACAGATCCGGCTAGGCCGGAATACTCCCCGCCTCCACGGGGCAGGCCCCGGACATGACCCATATTCACATCCGTAACAGGAATCAAGTAGGTAATCCTACAGCGTCAGTTTTGAGAGATGATGCATTGGAAAGCACGGATCATAATCCTTGGGGCAGCTTGGTTGGAGTAACGGCTTTAGTTAGCCGGGCCCGAGGTGGCGACAGTTCCCCAGACCCGGCTAAAGCCGTTACTCCAACAAGTTTCGCCTGAATTCTTCGCTGTAGGAGTAAGTACGTCGCACTCTCATGAAACCTGCCATTCACACTCGTTGCGATCGTTCGACAGCCAGTTGTAGACGATGTTGGCTCTGTCGAAGACGAATCGGCCGTCCTCTGCCGGCGCCGAGTTATCCGAGCATACAGAGAGTTTGCTCAGATCGGTGTCGCGGGAGACTTTTCTGTGTCCGCATAAGCGACCTCTGGCGAAGGTGTAGACGTAAGCTTGGTCAGCTCGATGAAGGAGCACAAGGCTGCACTCCCTGAATTCGCGAATGAAGCGATGGCGGGCACACAGCCTTTTGCAGAAATCCAGTTGCTGCTTTATCTCCGCGGCTTTTTCGAATTCGAGCTTACCGGCGTGTTCGTCCATTTTCTGTGTCAGCCTTGAGACGGCTTCGCTCTCATTGCCGTCCAGGAAATCGAGCACGTGATTCACGATGCTGGCATATTCGGCATGGCTCACATCTCCCCGGCAGGGACCGATGCACTGGCCGATGTCATAGCTCAGACAGACGTTCATTGGCATCGGCTCCGTACACGCCCGCAGGTTGAAGCATTGGTGGAGGACCTTCAGAACATCGTCAACAAAGTATTGGTCCCTGAATGGACCAAAGACCCGCGGATTCTCAGTAATCTCCGGCTGCTTGAGCACGACACAGGTTGGAAACGCATCGGCTGTGACCTTCAGGTATCGGTACTGTTCGAACTCTTTCTGCCTGACGTTGTAGGCTGGCATATGTTTCTTAATCAGGCTGTCTTCCAGCAACAAGGCCAGAAGCTCCGTTTCCGTGAGCTCGAATGAGCAGTCGCGAATTCTGAACACCAGTTCCCTTGTCCGGCCGTCCATCCTCGATGGGTCGGTCTGGAAATAGCTCAGCATCCTGTGCCGCAGGTTAACGGACTTGCCTACGTAGATGACCTCTCCGGATTCATCTCGAAAGAGATAGACCCCGGGCTCCTGGGGGGCCTCGTCCTTGATCGCGGCAACAATGCTCTCTTTTGCAGTCAAGCTCATCGCTCGGTTCTTTTCGCGGTGCGGAAGTCAATACTCAACTGGAAATTCATCGAGGCCGGCATCACTTCTCTCAGGAAGGCGCTCGTCAAAATTCCATCAAATGGATGACCGACCGTCTTGATGCACTTAAATCTCACAATCGAATCGTCATCAAGCCCGGCCAACTGTGATCGGATGTGGGTGCCCAGGTCCCATGGTTTGATTTTCGGGTCGAGGAGGACGTCCACCATCGGCCGGCTTGGGAGCTCGATAAACTCGAGCCGCTTCATGTGCCAGGCATCGGAATCCGGTCGGGGGCCGACGACTATCTCAAAGAAGCCTTTCCTTTCGTCCTTCTCTGCAAAGGACGTCCTTTCAATTGAGCCGGGATAGATCAACGTAGTCTTCCCGTTCTCTGTTTCCGCGGTGAGAACCTGTTTGCGGTGAATGTGTCCTGACAGCACCGCCAGGCAGTCTGCCGGTAAGTCCGAGAATCGGATAACTTCGCTGCCGTAACGGAATCGATAATTTACCGGGCCAACTTCCGCGCCTTCCACGGTCTGGTGCATACAGAGCAGCCTCGCATCGACCGGAACGGCATCCCAGCCCGTCTCACTCAGGATGGACTTGAAATCCTGTCGGATGTTTTTGCGAACGAAAGGAAAGCCCGACAGGGACAGGGTCTTTTCTTCCTTCCTCAGGAGGAATGTCTTTGGCCTGTCAAAGACCGAGATGCCGGGGTGGTTGAGGAGCAGCGAAGGGGGCAGCCGAGATCGCTCGTGGTTGCCGGGAACAATATAAATCGGGATGCCGTGTTTCGCGAAATCGAGAAGTTGCTGATAGACCAGGTCGACGATCCTGGCGGGTACTCGACTGCGAAAGAACAAGTCCCCGCCATGGATCACCAGGTCCATCCGTCGCTGCTCCGCGTGGTCGAGAACCGT
>JASLXP010000800.1 GCA_030740295.1 Planctomycetota bacterium | reverse complement strand
GGGTGGGCAAAAGCCCCGGCCTTTGGTCACTCTACAACCACAAACTTTGGGGCCTTGGGCCCGCGCCGAACATTTCCACCACCCCAGCCCGATGGGCTGGGCTAGCCAAACTCCTCGGGCCTTCGGCCCTGATCAAGCTCTCCGCAACAGAAAGAGAAACTACAGTCTAACTTCTTGAACAGCCCACTAGCCAAGCTGGGTAGCTGAACCATCGGTAATCGGTGAGACTTTCGACCTTCCGCGCGCAGTGGCCGCCGGTGGACATAGAGGGATGAGCTGTCGGAGACAGGACTTCTCCAGGCTTCCCCCGCAACTTGGTAAAAGTGCCATGGCCTGTCGGGATGTTAGGATTCGAGAGTCGGCAAATGAATCGCGGGGCCGTGTTTCATTGAAGAAGGATCGTAACGAGGCAACCCCAGGTTCCACTCCCTGTTTCTTTTGAGTGGCTCCGACGGCGTCGAAAACGTTTTCCTGGGAGGAATGGTGACGCCTCTATACTGTGGAGGAGACGAAGACATGGCGAACAATTGTAATGCCAGGTGGGTGGCTGGAGTGATCTCAATTATTGGAGTCTGCAATATGCAAGGAGCGGACAGACCGAGGGAATGGCCATCGGAACGGAGCGTCTATCGCGATGAAGTAACTGGCACTGAAGTATGGCGTTTGACGTCACATCCCGAGGTGGATATCGCCACGCATCGCACCAAGAACTGCTGGTCCCCGGACGGTTCGAAGATTCTGTTCCGTTCGGGGCGCGAGGGGATTCATCACCTGTTTGTGATGCCGGCGGACGGGTCGAAGATCACTCGCCTTGACGACCTGAAGGGCTCAGCCACATACGGCGTTTGGTCGCGATCCGGCAGGGAGGTCGCTTGCACCCGACACGTGCACGATTCCGGATTTGAGATTCATGCCATTGATGTGGAGACCTTTGCCAGCCGTCGCATTGCCGGTCCGTTTGAAGCCAAACTCGGGCCCATGGGTGTCAGCCCGGACGGTCAGAGCATTCTGTTCACCCGCTTCATGCCGCAGCCGGATGGTGAGAAGCAGGACGTCGTCAAGACGTCGCGGGTGAACATGGATGGCTCCGAGCTTTTCACATTCGAGAAGATCTCGAAGCACGGTCACTTCTCGTGGATCCCGGGGCGGATGGACCTGCTCCGTATGAAGTCTTCCCGGCAGCAATTCATCGCCCAACCGGATGGTTCCGGGCTGCGCCTGCTGGCTGAGGGGGGACACGAATGGTTTTCACCCGACGGCCGTGAACTGCTGGTGTGCGATCCGAAGGGAGGCGACACCTCGAAATGGCTGGGCAAGTGTTCGGCGGGAATCTATGACATCGAGACCGGCAAGCGGCGTGACGTTACCACTGAAATCACTTGGCTCGGGACCCATCCAGCAATCAGCCCGGATGGTCGTTCTGTCGCGGTAGACAACGCCAGCCACAGTTACCCCGGCGCGATCCTCATTGTCCCTGCTGGCCGTCCTGGGCCAGTCCGCGTGTTGTGCTATCACCACGCCTCATGGGAGTCCGGCCACATCACCCATCCGACGATGCATTGGAGTCCTGACGGGACCAAGATTGTCTTCGTCTCGGACAAGGATTCTGCGGATAAAAAGAAGGGCGATCTCTATCTGGCCGTCGTCGCGCAGCCCGAAGCCCCCGGGCAGGTCAGAGTCCAGAATAGGGGTGCCGAAGCCGTCGTTACCTGGGACCCCGCGAAGCGACACACGGAAACGAAGGAGTACGTCTTGATGCGAAGCGTGCCCTCGCCCCGTACAAACCGGTCGGGCAGAAAATTGGACCGCACAGGCGTCTTCGAACAGGTCGGCGTTGTTCCGGCCGTGAGCACTCACCTCATTGGCGAGCACATCGATGCGGAGGCGGCGACGCTCACCGTTCGCTCTACCGAAGGATTCCCGAAGAGCGGGCAGTTGCTGATTGCCGGCAATCACTCGATGGCAGCTCCTGAAATCGTGAGCTACACCGGAAAGGCGGCCTCGAGCTTCCTCAACTGCACCCGCGGCGCCAGCGACACCGAGGTGACACCCCATTGGGCCGGAGCGCGCGTGTGGAGTCTGAGCGCCCTTCGCTTCACGGAGAAGCTCCCGTCGACTGACCGCCAATACTACTACACCGTCCGAGCCCGCGAGCACTCCGGCCTCCAAAGCCCGTATTCCCGCATCAGCAACCCCGCGTTCGTCAAGTAGGGGAGCGGGGAACATAGATGCAGCCGGGCCACGCATTCTATTCTTCGTATACCTTGACGTTTTTGCATTCCAGGGAAAACTCCGCGCCTGGTGTCATATTGACTGTGATACCGAGCGCGTAGAAGTCTGAAATGTTTTCGATCTTGGCTCCTTTCCTGTCTCTGGTTTCTCTGAGGTTCAGGGTCGTCCAATCCTGTGTTTTCGCTAATTCCGCCGGATTAGCTGATGGGTTGTATTCGACCTGCAGCTTCTCCCAGTCTTTGGATCGCATCCATGCCTGGATCGTCTTCACACCTTTGCCGTTGAAACGGATTGGCCATTTGGCGGAGATGGGCTTCTCGATTTTTGCGGCATTGCCCATTGCATGGAATCCGACGAGCGCCGGGCCCCTGGCATCGGCAGGATACTTGACCTTGAAGGTGGTCACGCCGTCCTTGGTCGACAGTTGGACGTCGGCATCGGGGACGTGCCTGGCCCAGATCGAGGGGTCGCGCACTTCGTGTTCGAACAGGGGCTCAAGTGGGAACTCCAGAACACCAAACGTCTCGGTCTTGAAGAAGGGCTGCCCCATGGTGGGCGACCAGGCATAGTAGCGCTCGGAGCCGTCGTCGCGCTTGCGGTTGCGGTAGAAATTGACGGCCCAACTGTCTCCGGGCTTCGGGGCGAGCGCTCCCATCGCCGTGAAGGGGAGCTTAATCTCGAACTGGAATCCGTTGCCCATGGGCTTCTCTTTATGCTCTAACGCCATGTCGAACTTCGTGTTCA
>JASLXP010000799.1 GCA_030740295.1 Planctomycetota bacterium | reverse complement strand
ACCTCTTTCTTGTTGGCGTTCACTTTGTCCATCACGGTACGCCATGTATCGACGTATCGCTGATCGCCGGTGAGCAAAAGCGCGTTGCCGAAGCCTGACACCGCGCCTCGGGAGACACAGTTTCGATGAGCGATGTGGCCGTCCGGCGGCATCGTTGTCGAATGGGACCAGCCGTACGTTCCGCCGTACCACTTGCCGTCACACTCTCCGCCGATGGTACCGTCAAGACCGATGTTACTGGGCGTGATGCCGTCGTTCTGTTCCGTCCGATCGACCCAGGCATCGACATACTCGAGCAGCCAGTCTCTGTATTTCGCCTCACCTGTCAGGGCGAACGCGTTCAGAGCGAGGGCCGTGATACCCAGGTTGAGCGGGTGGTCGCCGACGATGTCCTGATACTCTGAGAAGTGCTCGAGCATCTGTTCAAAGTTCTCTTCCCCGTGGGCTGCGACGAAGCGTCCTTCCACCTCGATGGGGTCGCCAGCCCAATCGAGCGCGGTGGCTTTGCGAAGCATCGGGCCGCGGCTGCCATTGAACATGCTGCGGATGATCTTGTGCTCGGGATCGTAATTCTTGGCGATGGGATCTTCATCCATGTAGAAGCCGGCGAAGCGGCGGACACGGACCTCGAAGCTCTCTTCGTACGGATCGAAAAGGCCGTGCAGGTTGAAGGTGGTCGTGCTCTCGCCGTTGTGCAGCCAATCGAACATGGTCGGAAATTCCTTGAAATACATCCCGTCACGGCAGAACGGCACATCCACCGTCTTCGCTTCGGTGTATTGCTTGATGTGGCCTTCCCATGCGAGCTTGCACATGTCTGCGAGGCTGTCGCAGCCGCCCAGCGTGTGAAGGATCGGCCACCACGCGAGATTCTCGATTGCATCGTCCGCACCGTCGTTGCCACCCCATCGTGGAATGCACTGCAGGTATCCCCGTTCATCAAAGTACTTGTTAAAGAAGAGCTCGCAGCCTCGTGACTGGGCCCGGATAAGCTCACTTTGCAGAAGGGCCCATTGCGGCGGGGAGACTGGCGTGTCGATGCTGATTGTGGAGTGCTTCACGAAAAGTTCTCTGGGTTAATGAATTTCCTTGCAGTCAAGGTCCGGTAGGAGTATAGGAACATCGCATCCAGGTCAAGGCACGGAATGCGGAACTTGTGAAAGGAATACGAATTTGCTCTTACGGCTGCGTTATTCTCGAAATTGTGCACGTGAGGTGGATCGCGAGCTCAGCCAGATTTGCATAAGACGGTGCGGCAAAGGAACCAGCATGGCTCTGATCTGCGTGATGCACTGAAATGGAGAATGTCAGAGCTTCCAACCTGCGTTCCATGTGCTACCTGGTCGCTTGCCAACCCGTGTCTTACAGGGCTAGAGTCTGAAGCTGTGGCCTCTGCATGTGGCGCGAGGGCCCCCTGGTTGCGACCGCTGGGCCGCCTTCAGGCGGAAGAGGAATGTGCTGCACACTGTGACGGCCGACTATCAACCATCAACCATCATCCATGAACCATCCTCTCAGACTCGCATTCATGGGCTTTCGTCATGCCCACATTTATGACGTTTATCGCAAGGCAACCGAACATCCGGGGATCGAGATCGTTGCGGCCTGCGAGGAAGACGGGGAAACGCGCGAAGGAATCATCAGCTCCGGGAGCGCCGACATTACTCATGAGACATTCAGAGCAATGCTCGATGTCGACTGCGATGCCGTTGCGGTTGGCGATTACTACGGTAAGCGGGGGAGCATCCTGATCGAATCCATGAAGCGTGGGAAGCACGTCATCGGTGATAAGCCTCTCTGCACGGGCCTGGACGAGCTCGACCAGATCGAGAAGCTTTCGAAAGAAAAGAACCTGAGCGTCGGCTGCCAGTTGGATATGCGATGCTCGGGCAATTTCCTCAAGCTCCGTGAGCTCATCCTGAACGGCGATATCGGCGAGGTCCATGCGATCTCTTTTAATGGCCAGCATCCTCTGAATTACGGCAGTCGCCCCAACTGGTATTTTGAGGAGGGCAAACACTGCGGCACCATCAACGACATTGCCATACACGCGGTAGATTTTCTACCGTGGGCAACCGGGATGAAAATCACCTCGATCAATGCCGCAAGAAACTGGAATGCCTCTCTGCCGGAAGTGCCGTTCTTTCTGGATTCCGCGCAGATGATGCTGACGATGGAAAACGGTTGCGGTGTGCTGGGGGATGTTTCGTACCTGACGCCAACGGCTGCCGGTTACAGCCTGCCGCAATACTGGCGTGTGAATGTCTGGGGACAGAAAGGGATGCTCGAAACCAGCGCGACCGAGGATGGCGTTCTGATGTACAGCAGCGATGTGAAAGACGTGCAGCGCATGGAATCATCCGAGCCGATGAACGGCGCGTACCTGGATGCATTCGTGAATGAGATCAATGGCGAGAGAGACGTCTTTCTCAGCACGGACGAAGTGCTGATGGCAAGCCGTACCGCGCTCATGGTCCAACGAGCGGCCGATGAAGGGATGACGAATGTTGTGGTCAGCTAAATCGATCCTGGATGCGAGGGGGCCAGACTGATCAGCCTGCCCTCAATTGGTCTGCCCTTTCTTCACCTTCCCCCGACCATCAATTCCCGTTGTCCATCACGGCCTGGATCATGGCCTTGATATAGCCGAACTGGAACGCCCATGCCTCATTGCGGTTCCGGTTCTTGTGCCCGGGCGCATGATCGGGCACGGTCATGTGTTCGTAGCCGACCTCTTTCAGGGCCTGCATGTTGCGATGCATGTTCATGACGCCTTCGTCAGGCCAGACCTCCTGGAATTTGTTGCGGCCGCCGAAGATGTTTCGGAAGTGGATCAGGAAGATTTTCTTGCGGCTGCCGAAATAGCGAATGATGTCGGGCACTTCGTCGCACGGAACATTCACGCTTTCAGCCATGCAGCCCAGACAGAGGTTGAGTCCGTGATAGGGGCTCTCACAGATCTCGATGAACTTTTGAAAACCCTCGAATCCTCCGAGCACGCGATCTACGCCACGGAAGTTTGGCGGCAGCCACGGGTCGCACGGGTGGCAGGCCATTCGGATTTTATTTTCCGTGGCCACGGGAATCACCTTCTCGAGATAATAGGTGATGTTCTCCCAGTTTTTCTCTGCCGTGATGGGCTCGTCGTAGCGCGGGGTGGTGGTGTCCGCCTTGCTCAGATCCCAAGTGCTGTAAACGGATCCGCCGCGGCCCAACGGAACGCTTTCTGTGCGCTGATTCTCAATTGCACACAAGTAATACTTGATAGCGGGAATGCCAGCTTCTGCGGCCTGGCGGATCATGTTGCACACAAGCTCGATTTCCTTGTCGCCCTCTTCTCTATTGCCGAGCATAAAGTTTGGTACGCCACCACCGTTGACATTGAGGTTCCCCGTCGGGATAGCCAGCATTTCCATGTCGACACCGTAGCTCGCGCATTTCTCTTTCTTCTCGACGATCTCCTCGACGTCCCAACCGTAATCACGATGAAAGGTAATGAAATTTTCGTTCTTGTTCTTTACTCCGTAGCGTTCGAGGTATTCGAGGTCTTCGTCGGTGGTTGTGAAATGCTGAGTCCCAACGTGCATGGTCTTCTCCTGAGAGGGCTGCCGCTGGCTACAACCTAACGAACGGGGCTTTGGCAGTAAAGAGAAAATCGCCGTTCTCGATCAGACCTCTTTTCGAAAGGGGATGTGAGCGCTTAAGATGTGCCGGAGGGTGGGTGCGGGAGCACGGAAGAGCCGGAGGTCTTCGCAGGCCCCATACCGCCATCTCCCCCGCTCCATTCAATCAGAACCAGGAGAACCATGAGTAAGAAGAAAACACAGATCGGAATGATCGGCTGCGGCATGATTGCCCAGGCACACATGCAGAATTTCGCTGACGACCGTCGCACTGAGATTCGCTGGATTGCCGACCTGAATGAAAAGACGCTCAATGACTCGGCCGTGAAATTTGATGTGCCGAATACGACGGCCAACTACGCGGACATGCTCAACGACGACGCCCTTGACGCGGTTGTGGTCTGCACTCCGCCACTGTCGCATCTGAAGATTGGGACAGATGCCCTCAAGGCAGGCAAGCATCTATTGATGGAAAAACCACTGGCCACCAGCGTCAGCGATGCAAAGAAGCTTCTCAGGGCCGCCGATAAGCATCCCGATTTGAAAGTGTCCGGCTGTTCATGTCGTCATGCGCGCCTGAATCCCAAATTTGAGTATGTCAGAAAGATGATTTCTGATGGCAAGCTCGGCGACGTTTATTTTGTGCATCACCGCGGCGTCAATCGTCAGGGACGCCCCGGGCTCGAATACAATCCGACGGCCAAGTGGTTTCTGAATCGCGACATTGCCGGCGGCGGGCCCCTGTATGACTGGGGTGTTTACGACATGTCCTTCCACCTCGGAATCCTCAATGAGCCCAAACTGGTCAAGGCCGATGGGATCTGCGCCAACGGACTCGACAAGGTCGACCCGGGCACGGATGTTTTTACTGTCGAGGAACACGGCATCGGCTTCATGACGTTTGAAGGGGGCATGAAATACTACTGGGAGCGCGCCAACCACGCGCATGCGAGCATCCCGAACCGAACCACCATTTACGGCACCGAGGGCGGCTTGCAGTTCGGCTACTGCACCTGGGAGGGCCCCGAAATTGAATTCCTCTACGTCGACCGAAAGGGGAAGGGCAAGGCCAAGAGCAAGACCCTTACGGTGAATTTGAAGAGACACAAAGGGGACATGCAGGAGCTTGGTCAGGCGTTCATCAAGTATCTGCTGGATGAGGGCCCCGTCCCTATGCCGATGGACATCGAAGTCAAGAATCTCGAAATTATCCACAAGGTGTACAGAGTCGCCGGCTGGTGAAGCCACTCCGTTTGCCCAGCGCGCGCTGGTTCAAGGGAGGCAGGGGCACTCAAACATCCGCCTCATGCGGGCAACTTACGACTTTACAGTAACGGAGGTAAACCATGTCTTTTGATGAAGTTTCACAACGCCCCCTGCTGCAAGGCAAGCTTCCCAGAGGCATCGTCACGATCCTCGGCAAACAGGGCCTGCGGCTGACTGGCCTCGGCAGTTTTCATCTGGACGAGGGTCCGGATTTCGTCTGGCTGAATATCTACCGTACGCTGGCCGAAGGCACAGAGTTGGAAATCACCAGAGAGCGCGAGCCCGCGTCGGTGGCGTTGCAGGACGGTGAGGTAGAGGTGCGCTGGTCCCCATGCGAAGCAGTCGATGCCGAGACGTTCGCTCGATACCGGATCGTGGAAGGCGATTCCGCGGTAGATGTCACATTCGGTGCGAAGGTCCATCGAGACTACTCGAACTTCGAGATTTTCATCGCCAATTACTTCACGCCCTTTTACTCACCTTCTTATGCAATCACCGATAACAAAACGCATCCCGACGACCTGTATTGGTACACCAAGAGATGGTTCGGTGAGGATGAGAACGAATCCTGGGCGAGAGACGCGGATGCTGAGGCAGTCTTCCGTGACGGCCGCTGGCTGACAGGTCATGCGCTCAACTGGCGGCGGGGCCCACTCTATAAGCATCCGCTCATGATCCAGGAACACCGCTACGGCCACGCCATCATCCTCATGGCCCGCCGCGAGGATTGCTTCGGACTCTCCGGATACCACTCATACCACAATTCTCAATACCTCCACCTCTTTGGACGCGATGTCGCCGCGGGCGAGCAAGTCGAGACAACTGTCCGAATGATTCTGCTCACCGAGTGGGAAGATCTGCAGGAGGAGGCAGTTCAGCTTTACAAGAGTTGGGAATGACGCGCCTGTCAAGAAGTCAGAGCAGGGAACTGCCACAACAAGAGCCGGAACACGAGATTCGCACAGACCCCGGCTGCGAGGTCGTCGATAACGATCCCGACGCCGCCTTTGTACTTTTGGATGTTGCGAATGGGAGGAGGCTTCAGGCCATCAAAGATTCGGAACAGGATGAACCCGATGACCGCGGTCTTCCAGAGGGATGCGACCGGAATGAAAAGAACGGTCAGCAGATAGCCGACTACCTCGTCGAGGACAAACCGCTGCGGGTCTTTTTCTTTCCATTCCTTCTCAGCCCAATCGCCCAGAGGAAACGAGACCGCTGTAAGGATGACGAATAGAGCAAGTATGACGTAAGGCTGTCCGCTCAACGGAAGGAAGAGCAGAACTCCGGGGATAGTGCCGAAGGTGCCCGGGATCCTGGGAGCAAAACCGAAGTACGCGCCCGAGGCCAGAAACCGGCGAATGTGCTGTGAGAGGTCCCGCATGTTGAGGACAGTCAGAGGGAGCCGCAGACGGGGCAATCGGGATCGCGATGGAGCTGGAACCTGTGAAAAGTCATGTCCCTCAAATCCATGGTGAGCATCGTGCTCGCGAGGGTATCGCCGATACCGGAGATGAGTTTGATTACTTCCACCGCGCCGAGACAGCCGACCGTGCCGGAAACAGCGCCGAATACGGGAAACTGGCGTTTCCAGGTCGGCGGCTTTTCAGGGGTGATACAACGCAGGCATGGAGTCTCACCGGGAATGATGGTGGTGATGTGCGCTTCCATTTCATACATCGCACATTCGACCAGCGGCTTGCCCTGACGGACCGCTTCCGCGTTCATGGCGTAACGCTCTTCGAAGAGAGGCGCGCAGTCCACGATGATGTCGGCCTGTTCCACGAGTGATTTCGCATTCTCCTCGTTTACGTTTTCCGGATACTTGATGATCTGCATCCTGGGATTCATGTCTTTGAGACGGCGTTCGATGGTGTCGATGCGGGGTTTGTCTATCCAGTCGTAGGTCATCAGAAGCTGCCGATTGAGATCGCTGTATTTAACGTTCCCACCGTGAGCCGCGATCAGTTTGCCGATCCCAGCGGCCGCGAGCTCGTAAGCCACAACGCTGCCGAGCCCACCGACTCTCGAGATCATGACCGATGCACCTTTCAGTTTTTCCTGGCCCTCTTCCCCAAATCCGGGCACCCAGATTTGCCATTCGTAGGTCGCCTTCTCTTCATCGTTCAAGGGCTGTGGCGTGATCTCTGGCATGATGGTCTCTCTGTCGTGATAGCGATTGTGAATCAGACTGAAGACTTACTACTGCTCCGTGTCTGTTGCCTGATCCGTTTCTGAGTCGTTTGAGGGATGAGATTGCTCTTCAGGATTGTCCTGCGTGGATTCCGCTTCCTGAGGCTCATCTTCACTGTCTTCTGGCGCTTCCACAGAGGGCGGGGCCATTGGATACTTCCGGTCCAGCCAACGAAGCGTGAGACCTGCGCCGACCCCGCAAAGGGTGCCGCCAATGACGAAACCGGCCACCAGGATGCCGAGATTGGAGAGGGAGTCGAGCTTCGCTGTACCGACAACCGGCCAAAGCACACGTGGTTTCAGTTCTGGATTCTGGTCCTGATACTTGTGATCCCAGTAACTGGTCCGCGCATCCACTATATGCCACGAAAGAGCACTCAACGGGCCGATCGAGCCGACCATTAATCCGATGATCAGGTAACGCTTCAGATGACCGAGCATTCTGCCGTACACCGCTCCGCACGCGGGACACAGGATCAGCATGACAACGGCG
>JASLXP010000798.1 GCA_030740295.1 Planctomycetota bacterium | reverse complement strand
GGAACGTGCCCATGATCGTTGCTGACCCGAGGGCGATCGAGCTGACGCGGATTGCTGAGCTTCACCTCCAACACCGGTCAGGAACGGATGTGGCACTGATCAACGGTCTGATGCACGTCATTTTGAAGGAAGGGCTGGAGGATAAGGACTTCATCGCAGGACGAACGGAGGGCTTCGAGGAACTGAGGAAGACCGTCGAGCCTTACACGCCCGACGTTGCCTCGAAGATCACACGCGTGCCGGCAGATGACATCGTGCGAGCCGCTCGCATCTTCGCGTCTGCCCCGGCAGGTTCCATCGTCTACTCCATGGGCATCACGCAGCACACCACAGGCACGAATAATGTGCTGTCGCTGGCCAATCTTTCAATGCTGACCGGAAACGTCGGGAAGCCCGGAGCCGGGGTGAACCCGCTTCGAGGGCAGAACAACGTGCAAGGTGCCTGCGACCTGGGAGCACTGCCGAACGTTTACACGGGCTACCAAAGGGTCGACGATGAAGAAGTACAGGCAAAGTTCGAGGCGGCCTGGGGCGTCCCGCTCTCCCCCGAGCTCGGCCTGACCGTGGTGGAAATGCTCAACGCTGCGGCCGACAGAAAGGTCAAGGCCATGTACATCATGGGCGAGAACCCCATGCTGAGCGATCCCGATGTCACGCACGTCGAGGTAGGGCTTCGAGCGCTCGACTTCCTGGTCGTGCAGGACATCTTCCTCAGCGAGACCGGACAATTGGCTGACGTGGTCTTGCCCGCTCAAAGCTTTGCGGAGAAGGACGGATCATTCACCAACACGGAGCGCCGCGTACAACTGCTGCAGGAGGCTATCAAACCTCCCGGTGAAGCCAGGGTTGACTGGGAGATCTTCTGTGAGATTGCCGATCGGATGGGGCATGAAATGTCGTATCCCAATTCGTCAGCCATCATGGATGAGATGGCAACCGTAACGCCTATCTACGGCGGGATGTCTTTCGAACGCCTTCGCGACGACACGCTCCAGTGGCCTTGCCCGGACAGAGACCATCCCGGCACGCCCTACCTTCACAAAGACAAATTCACCCGCGGCCTCGGCAAGTTCCATCCGGTCGAATTCATGCCGACCCACGAGCTGCCGGACGACGATTACCCGTTCGTCCTTACCACCGGGCGAATCCTGGAACACTTCCACACCGGCACAATGACGCGCCGGAGCCAAGTGCTCGACGGTATCGTCCCCGAAGGAGAAATCGAAACCCATCCTTCTGACGCAGAAAAGCTCGGCCTTGGAGACGGCGAAGCTGTCAAAGTCAGCTCACGCCGCGGACAGATTCAGATCGCCGCAAAAGTCACGGAACGAGTCGCCCCGGGAACAGTCTTCCTCGCCTTCCACTACTGGGAGGCCCCCGCCAACCGGCTCACCGTAGCTGCGCTTGATCCCATCGCCAAGATCCCTGTCTACAAGGTGTGCGCGGTTAACCTGGAAAAGGCGTGATGCCATGTTTGCAGTGTTCCCCTTCGAGTAATCTTCTGGCAGAACTCCGGACATCGGCACGATCGAAACTGCAATACTTTAGTATGCCTTAGTTCGATCAGAAACGAGGAGACCTCAGATGGCAAAGTTTGGATTCATAAGAGTGCGCGTCAATCGCGGCCAACCTACCGGAAGTATCGTGACCTTCGACCGCTCCGCGCGCAGGGAACTGGTTAACCAACAAATAAACTCAATACCCATACGCCCTCAAGAGGAGATTTGGAGCTATGAATTCAAAACAGGCTGCCGCGAATCCAGTACAGCCCACAGCAAATAACTTGACGGATTTAGCCATGGAGGGGCGGAAGCATGTAGCCTGGGGCGCAAGCCCCAGGATTCGGAAGTCTCGGCAAATTCAGCCCCGGAGGGGCGAAAGCAGACTTTGCAGAAAGGCCACTTTCGCCCCTCTGGGGCTGTATTCAGTTTTTTCTCTTCATCCCCGGGCTGGCGCCCGGGGCTACATGCTTTCGCCCCTCCGGGGCTGCAGAAATCCGTCAAGCTATTTCCATTTCGGTGTACTGGTCTTCCTGCTTGCGGTGATTCACTGCACCCCGGTTCAGACACAGGTCTGCAACCTGAAGGTTGTTACCGACGCTTCGCCGGACTACTCGGATTTGGAGAGCATGGTGCACTCCATGACATCCCAGTGGGCGTCGGATGTAGAGAAGTGCTGGGCCGTTTTCTACTGGCTGCACAAGGCACGGCGGCAGACCAGCCCAATCATGATCCACGGCCTCGCTCTGACGGATCCCGTCCGACAGTTCAACGACTATGGCCATGCCATGTGCAGCACGATCTCCGGTATCAATGCTTCCATCTGGAACGCGATGGGCTACAAGGTCAAATACTGGGACATCACCGGCCACACGGTGCCGGAAGTCTTCTATGACGGTAGTTGGCACATGTACGACAACAGCATGTCAGCCATCTACACGCTTTGCGACGGCAAGACCATCGCCGGCGTTGAGGACATCGGCAAGAAGGGCGGCTGTGAAACTTCGGGCGGAAAGGTCGAACCGGGGCACATCGCCAAATACCACTGCCTTACTGCCACCGGCAAAAATGGCTTCCTCACTGGAGCTGACTGTGCACGCGATCTCGCGCAGCAGTATCGCTGCTTCAATCCGAATTCCCTCAAGTATCGCTACTACTTCAACGATTGGGATCGGGGGCACCGATATATCCTGAATTTACGTCAGGGAGAAGTCTATACCCGTTATTACCGCCGGCTGGACGTGACAACGCCCGGCGGCGTCCAGCAGCACAAGAAGTATCCAAAGTACCTGGCCGACCAGGCCTACTACATCCCTAACCAAGGCAAAGATCCCGAGGCGGCCAACATCCGGTACCGAATCCGCAGTAACGGGCGTCGAGAGTGGAAGCCCGACCTGGCCCCGGACAAGTTAAGCAAATCAGTCGTCTCTGAGCTCAACGTCGTTCCCCTCGATCCAAAGGGCGTGCGTCCCGATCGAGCAGGGACGACCGGCGAGGTCGTCTTCAAGGTCGAGGGCGGAAACGTCATCACCAGCCTCAACATCCGTGGCAGCACCTCGAGAAAGACGAACGGCGATGTGATCGCGCTCTCGGTCAGCACCACCAACGGCCTGGCATGGAAAGAAGTCTGGCTGAACGAGAAGACCGGCCGAACACCTTTTGACCTCAAGCTGATCGAGGAGGTGAACGGCGCTTACGAAGTTCTGGTCAAAGCAAAGCTGACTGGGAAGACAGACGCATCGAATGCCACCCTTGAAGATATCCGTTTCAACGCGGTTACGATGCTCAACTCGAAGACGCAGCCGAGACTGAACCTGGGAAAGAACACGGTCTATGTCGGCGCGGGCGAGCAGACGGAGTCCATCGTTTTCTGGCCGGACCTCCAGGGCGAAAACTACAAGCCTTACGTCGTAGACGAAAAAAACATCGTCACGCAGGCGAAGCATCCTGGCTACATGGGCGTCATGCACGCGGCCAAAGCCATCGAAGATGCGTACGTCGTCTTCCGCATCAACTCACCCCGTGAGATCACGAAGATCACTTACGGGGGCCGGCTCTACAATCGGGCTCATCGAGGGCACATTGACTTTCTGCACTCCTTCGACGAAGGGAAAACCTGGACCAAGACTTACACCTTGACCAACACAAAGCCGCCGTGGGACGTGATTCGTTACGAGACGGTCGAGGGCGTGCCTGCCGGCACAAAGTCCGTTCTATTCAAATACCTCCTGAACGCCTCTGCAGCCGGTACGAACGCGTGCAGCATCTACGCAGTGCGGATGGAAGTGAATCACAAGCCCGCGAGTCCTGGTTTCAAGCCCTTCGAGGTAACCTTCAACTGGTCGGAAGTTCAGAAGGATCGCACTCTCGTCGAGCGCAGCCACTCGCAACTCATCGAGAAGCTCCCCACCAGATACGACATCAATGTCGGCGGCGAAGACCATCCGGTCATGAATTCTCTGCGAACTGAAGGAACACCCAGGGTTGGCACCAGATACGGATACTCGGACGGTAAGGATGCCGGCGGCGAGAAGTTCGTCGGAAGGTGGGTCACTTACGGTAAAAACCTCGCTGAAGGCAAGAGCTATACGATTTCGCATCCATCCATCCACAACTGGGGCGCGGGCGATCCCGATGGGAAGAAGCTCACCGACGGCGTGACTGGCCCGCCTTATGCCGGTGGTAATTCCTACAGGTTTGGGGCCTGTTGGAACCCGCGCACCAACCCGGTCATTACACTCGATCTTGGCGAGGAAACGACATGCGCAACTTTTGGCATGAACTTCCACGGCTATCCCTGGTGGGACGCGCTCAAGGGGGAAGTCAAGGACAAAGTCGAAGTGCTGACTTCTATTGACGGCAAGGAGTATGTATCGCTGGGATTTCTCAATACCGGCCTGCGCTGGAGGGATCTGCCGGCCAATCACATCTGGCCCGACGTCGAGAAGATTACCGGCCACACCTTTCGCTTCATTCCTGACGAACCTGTCAAAACGCGCTACGTTCAGTACAAGGTTACGAACGTGCGAATCTTCGATTGCACCGAGTTGGAGGTCCTCGACGCTATTCAGTTCGCGCCATTCAATCTGCGCATCGCACTACCCGATGAAAAGCCGGTGCAGCCGCGTCTGATCGCCCAGGCCGCGGGCGGCGACGTGCCACCTCCTCCCGCCGGGCGGACCGCAGTTACCCTTGCAGGATCAAAGCCGCTCGGTGACCCCGTGCTTGAGCCGCCAACACTGCGATCCCTCGGCGCATACTGGATGATTCGTGGAGACGTGAACCGAAACGCAAAGATCGCCGTTTCCTATCGTGAGGCCGGGGAAGAGGAATGGAAAAAAGGATATCCCCTTTTCCGCGTCGAGAAGAATCGCCATAAAGATACCAAAGGGCGTAGCGCGTTGAATTTGCAGAACGGCGCCTGGCTGTTCGCCGGCAGCGTCGTCCTTCTTCAGCCCGGCACCGAATACGAAATAAAACTGAGCCTGACCGATCCGGACGGCGGGTCGGCCGAGAAGCTGCTGAAAGCGCGTACCCGTTCCGAACCAGTCGCACCGGCAAACGCTCAGGAATATCACGTCGTGCCCGGCAACGGTGGTGGTATGGGGACAAAGGCCGTGCCTTACAAGGGCCTCGTTGAAGCTCAGAAAAACGCAAAGCCCGGAAGCGTGCTTCTGCTCCACGCTGGCGTTTATGAAGGCACTTTCCTCGTGACCAAAAGCGGCCAGCTCGGCAAGCCGATCATCTGGCGCGGCGCGGGCGACGGCGAAGCCGTCATTGACGGCCAGGGCAAAGCCGACAAGCGACCCGGCCGGGCCGTCAGCGCCAACGACGCGCACGATGTCTGGTTTGAAGACCTCACCATGCGCAACGCGAACTTCGTGTTCGTTGGGCACAACGCTTACCGCATCGTGATTCGGAGCTGCCACATTCACGGTTGTGGATACGGCATCACCAATACTAACAACTCGAATGGCGCGGTCCGCGACTGGTTCATCTCAGACAACCTTATCGAAGGCCCGTCTGCCTGGCCGCGGACCAAAGGCATCGAAGGCGCCCGCGGCGTCCAGGTCACCGGTACGGGGCACGTGGTCTGCCACAACCGCATCCGCGGCTTCGCCGACGCCATTGACACCTTTCCGTCCTCCCGTTGCTCGGCCATCGACTTCCACAACAACGACATCTCCGAGATGACAGACGACGGCATCGAGATGGACTACTCCTTCCGCAACACCCGCTGCTTCTACAACCGCCTGACGAACACTTTCCAGGGCATCTCGACGCAGCCCCTCTACGGCGGCCCGGTCTACATCTTTAACAACGCCATGTACAACGTCGTCGGCTCTGTGTTCAAAATGCACAACAGTCCGTCCGGTGGCCTCATGTTCCACAATACGTGCGTGAAGAAAGGCCCACCCGTGACCTGTTGGGGTCCGAAAGTCAGCAATTTCGTCTATCGGAACAATCTCTTCATAGGCACGTCAGGCAACTACGCCTTCGAGTCCACGGCAAAGATGGTCCATTGCGATTTTGATTACGACGGTTACGGCGGCGGCCCCTGGCAAAAGTTCATGAAGTGGAACGGCGTGCGCTACCCGAATCTTGCCGCGGTAAAGGAGCGGGGTGAGGTCTACAAGAATGGGGTCAAGGTAGAGGCAACTCCGTTCGGGTCCCCCGCCCCCGCCGATGAAAAGACCCAATTCGATGCCAGCCAGCTTGACCTGCGCCTGAAGAAGAGCAGCGCAGCCATTGACGCCGGGCAGCTCCTCCCCGGTTTCAACGACGACTTCACCGGCAAAGCCCCCGACCTGGGAGCTTACGAGTTCGGTAAAGAAGCCCCCCACTACGGGCCCCGGCCTGCGGGCATGAAGATCGGCCAGTCTGCCCAGGCGCCTGCGCCCGCTGAAGGAAAAGCAGAAGGAGTTTCAGAGGAGGAACCGAAGCGGCAAGGCCCACCTCGATTGGATGTTCCCGTCTTGAGCAGGGCGCCGAAAATTGACGGAGTCCTCGATGACCCGGCCTGGAATGAGGCGGGCACTGGCACGGGCTTCAGAGGTGAAAACGGTGAAGACCCAAGAGGGAAGGTGAGGCTACTCACGGGTCAGGACGCGCGGAATCTCTACGTGGCTCTGGAGTGCTTCGGCGATGAAGACGCGCTCAAGAGCCTCGTCGCAGACAGCACTGACCACGACGCGAGTGACATCTGGGCCGACGACGAAATGGAAGTCTTCATCGATCCTGCCGGCGAGAGGAAGAGCTACTACCAGATCATCGTGAACGCCGGGGGCGTGAGTTGGGACGCGTTCCACGCCGCGCCCGGACAGCCCGATACGAGTTGGGAACCAAAATATCGGCACAAAGCCAGAGTCGGCCCCAGGAGTTGGATACTGGAGCTGGCGCTGCCGTGGAGCATTTTCGACCGGACAGCCAAAGCGAATACCGAGTGGGCTTTCAACGCCCTCATCCATCGGCGCCGGGCTGCCGAATGGCTTTACTGGTCGCCTGTCTTCAACCGCACCGCTCACACGCCGCAAAAGTTCGGCGAACTGGTCGGGATGCCTGCGAAGAGGAACGTTACCGGCTGGAGAGGAGATGGGGCGGGACGCTACTTAGGCGCGGCTCCTCCTCTTGAATGGTCGAAGAAGAAGAACATCGCCTGGCACGCAGAAGTGGGCCACGGCTTTTCTTCGCCGGTCATTGTGGGCAGTAAGGTCTTCATCACCGCCGAGCCAAATGAGCTGATCTGCCTGGACGCGGTTACCGGAAAGATTCTGTGGAAAAGAACGAACGGCGCCGATGACCTGCCGGAAGAGCTGCAGAACCGGGACCTGGAACCGCCGACCGAATGCGGCTATGCGTCCCCCACGCCGTGCAGTGACGGGGAGCATGTTTACGCCCTGTTTGGTAGCGGCGTCGTTGCCTGTTACGACGTGGAGGGCAAGCGCAAATGGATCCGGCTGATCGAGATCGAGCCAAAAGAGTCGAACGGGCGCTCTGCTTCACCCGTGCTCGCAGGAGACCGTCTGCTGGTGCATGTAAGTGACCTTTTTTGTCTCGATGCAAAGACGGGCAAGACCGTGTGGACGAAGGAAGCCGAGCCTGGATTTGGGACGCTCGCCGTGGTGAAGGTTGGCAACGCTAGTATCGCCCTGACAGCGATGGGCGATGTCTTCCGCGTCATCGACGGAAAGAAGCTCGCCAGGGAAATCGCAATTCTGGAGGTCCCCAGCCCGGTGATAAAGGACGGCGTGGCCTACTTCATCGGCGGAAAAGCGAAGGCGGTGAAGGTTGGGGCGACGCCTTCAGGCGTTGTTGTCGGAAGTAAGACAACGGCTGAAGCCGTCACCCCAACGAAGACGCTCTGGGAAACTGACCTGGACGGGGAGTTCTATGCTTCGCCGGTTGTCCATGACGGCCTGGTTCATTCTGTCAGCAAGCAGGGAGACTATGTCATTCTGGACGCGAAGACGGGAAAGAAGCTGGCGTCGAAGGAACTGGAAATCGATTCGGAATTTGCTCCCAGCCTGAGCCTGGCCGGCGGGAAGCTCTTCGTGCAGAGCGATTCAGGGGTGACCTTGATTCTTGAGCCGGGCAGCGATTTCAAGCTGATCCGCAAAATCGATCTTGGCGAAGGCTCGGTGGCGACGCCCGCGTTCAGTGGCCAACACGTTTTCATTCGGGGCGTAGAGAAACTGTGGTGTGTCAGCAAAACCGCTGGAGTGCCCCCATCAGGCGTTGTTGCTGGAACTCAGACAACGTCTGAAGCCGCTTCTTCAAATGTGGGGCAGCCTGTGCCGCCGGTAGTCTCTCTCCCGCCATCTGAAATACCGCAGGCTGAAAACCTGGGCCACAATGAGAGCTTCACCGGCTGGCGGGGTAATGCTTCCGGACTGTATCCAGACTCATCGCCGCCACTCAAATGGGGCAAAGTTTCCAGGCTCATGTCAGGCCTCCGCTGCAGCGCCGCAAAACCCAAAGGAAATGCGGCTGAGGGCTCCCCCGCCTATTGGGGCGCGGTCACTGAATGGCTCATCCTTGGACCGCTACCAGCCGAAGAAGGCAAGGGCATTGAAAAGGAGTTTTTCAAAGAGGCCGAATGCCAGCCTTCTATAGACGAAAAGGTCAACGGCATCGCCTGGAGACTTCACAAGTCAAGCGCCAACATGATCGACCTGGCGAGGGTTTTCGGTAAAGACGCTCGCGGCGTGGCCTATGCCCATTCGTATCTCTGGTCGGAGACTGAAGGCAACGTATTGATCCGTTTCAACCATTACTGGCGCCTCAAGGCCTGGTTCAACGGCGAAGCCATCGAGCCGAAGAACAAAGTCTTCAGGGCGGCTCTCAAGAAGGGATGGAATCGGTTGCTCTGCAAAGTGGACTGGGCGCCCCAGAAAGGCCAGTACCAGGTCTACCCGTCTCTCTGGCATCTGGGCGTCTCAATGAAGGCCATACCCCCTTACGAGACAGTCACCGAAAACATCGTCTGGCAGACACGCCTGCCGGATTGGAGCATCTCCAGCCCTTTAATCGTTGGCGAACACATTTACGTAATGTCCGAGCCGAATGACCTCGTCT
>JASLXP010000797.1 GCA_030740295.1 Planctomycetota bacterium | reverse complement strand
CGCCGCGATGTCCCGCTCCCTGTTTCGGATCAGAAAACACTCCGTCTTCTTGTACTCCGTTGGGCTGAACCAGCATTTCATAGACTCGACGACTCTGATCTCGACAGCTTCTTTGGGAATGACGTCACCGGTCTTTGACTTCAGATCACCGGCCAGCCCAATTCGAAGAGCGCTCAGGTCTCTGCCCGCGTGCACTGCCAGCGAGACAGGTTCGTATTCACCGGGCGCGGCAAATAACTGCAGTGGCCGTTTGAGCTGACCGGGGGTGGGTACCGAGCGGTGAGAGCCCCGTTCCAGGTAGCTTCGTGAAAACACCACATAGCCGCGCCGCTTTAAGTCGCTCAACTCCGGCGTCAATTTCTCGGTCTCGGCCACCTCGGCCAGTCGGGTGCCGCCCTGGTAAACGACTCGTCCGGTCCGGGCCTCGGCCAATGCCACGTCCACGTTGATGCTGCCATTCTTCAGCGGCAGATCGATGGTGCGGTCCTTCTCCGGCTTCAGAGACATCTCCTGAACGTGGGGCTTACTCGCGTCACCCGAACCGAGCTCCAATCTGATCCGCTGCTCCTTTCCAGTCCTGTTGGCGAGTTCAAGCTGAGGCCCGCCGGCTGTCTCCAGGATGCTGACGTCGTAATGAAAGGCCGACAGGCCTGCCTCAACCCGGAGGGCACCGAAGCGATCGGGCCGCCGAAAGGGGCCGCCGGTATTCTGCCACACGCTGTAGACCTGGTTCGGATTTACGTCTTTACCGGGGATCCCCTCAATCATGCGGGCACGGGTGATGTTGAAGCCCCAGGTCCGATTCTGTCCGGGCCGCAGGTGGAGCACGGCAAAGGGAATCTTTACTTCGATTGAGAACCCGTCTTCACGAAACTGAACTGCCGGATAGATTTCGACATTCCGAAGTTGCATCGCCTGGGTGGTGTGAGTTACCCACGAGCCGTTTGTGTTGACCAGAATCTGAAAGAACTCTTTACGATTGTGAGCGACGTCCAGAAATATCTCGACGGTCTCACCCTCATGGTAATCGAACTTTCCGGAGCTCTTTGCCGTGATCCTTTTCAAAAGATCCATTCTCGGCTCAAGACAGTCGACCCCGACAAACAGATTGTCGTCGTCGTATGCGACGCGGCCGACGGTCTTACGAACTGCCGCCGTCTTCGAACTGTAAATGACGCTGAAGTCCGATGCTTTGTCAGCGCGTTGCCAGAAAGGCTCATCAAGTCTGCCATCCAACACTGTGCGGCCTTCGACTCGCTGAGCTCGAATCGTCCGGACCGATGCGAGCTTCGGCGACTTAGCCGCGTGACCAGAGCCCTTTCCCTTTTCCTCTGCCATCATCAACACTTGGGAAAAGAGAACAACGGTGGGCGCCAAGAGTCGTGAGCAAAGCATTGTCCCAGGTGTGGCTGACATCTACGCTTGAGCAGGGAGGAATGATTTCCAGATAACCCGAGTATTCTGGCGTTGGCCTCACAGAGCGTCAAAGCAGGATGACATTCCTTGCTTCTGTCTTGGCAACCCAACTTCTTTTCGTGAAGCTCCGCGCTTCGTGGAGTAGTGATAGCCTTAAACTTCATTCGAAGAGATAAAGACTGGGCTGACCGTCTGCGGCCGTGGCCACGAGTGTGTCGGTTTCTGAGGAGATTCTTCATTATTCCCGCTCTGAAATCTGCATTGATTATGCGGCTTACACGCCCCAAACTGTGCGCCTTCAGATGCGGAAGCCACGCGGGCAGCGACCGGCTGATGCCGGTTAAAACAGACGAGGCATGCACCAACAGGAGCCACTATGGATAAGGTCAAGTATTCCCGACTCTCTCTGATGATGTTTCTCGAGTACGCAGTTTGGGGGGCCTGGCTGCCAGTGGCGGGCCGTTACCTGGGTGGCGGGCTTGGCTTTTCCGGTGCACAGATAGGGACGATTCTCGGGTTCGCTGGCGCAGTCGGTGCCATCTGCGCGCCGTTTATTGCCGGACAGCTGGCGGACAGATATTTCAATACTGAAAGGTTTCTGGCTTTCCTCTTCATGGCTGGAGGGGCGGTCAAGTGGTACACGGCCACGCAGACGAGCTATCAGGCATGGCTGTGGCTGTCCATCATTTACAGCGTCCTTTACATGCCGACGATTGCGCTGACGAACTCGCTCGCGTTTGCGCATCTGGATGACCAGGAAAAGGAGTTTCCGTATGTACGCGTCTGGGGCACGATTGGATGGATCGCCGCGAGTTGGATCTTCCCCTGGATCTGGATTCAGACGGATCTCAAATTCACCTCAATGCCGCCATTCCTCGAAGGCCCCGAAAAAGATGGTGCGGTCATGCTGTTGGCGAATGCGCTGAAATTCTCAGGCATCCTTTCTTTTGCTTTGGGCATTTACAGTCTGACTCTTCCGGCGACGCCACCAAAGAAAGAGGGCGTGGCAAAGCTTGCGTTTGCGAAGGCGTTCGCACTTTTCCGGTATTCATCGTTCACCACGCTGGTAGGGGCCAGCCTGCTGATCAGCATCGTTCACACGATCTACTTCATCCATACCGGATCATTTCTTTCAGACATCGGTTTGAAAGACGGCCATATCGGACCGGCGATGTCCATCGGCCAGTTTGCTGAAATAATTGTTCTGGCGCCTCTCGGCTTTCTGCTGGCCAAGCTGAGAATGAAGAAGGTCATCTTCGCAGGCTGCATGGCTTACGTGGCCAGGTATGCCATCTTCGGGACCCCATCATTTCCGCTGGAGATCATTGTGGTCAGCCAGTTCCTGCACGGCGTCTGTTTCTCCTGCTACTATGCTGCCGCCTTCATTTACATTGATGCCATTGCCGAGGAAGACATCCGAAACTCGGTTCAGACCGTTTTTGGGATCATTCTCCTTGGTATTGGCCCCATCCTGGCGGGCACGGTTTACGGTCAGACTCTAGGGGCTTCCTCCGTCTCGTATACGTTGGTAGAAGCCCAGAACGCACTCCTTGATGAGGCCGAATCTGGCGAGACTCGTGTCAGAGTTCTGTATGCCCAGCAGAATAAGCTCTTCCAGCATCTGAAGGGCTTGGCCGGCAAGGATAAAACGTCACAAGAAGCACTGAGCTCTCCGCTTGCATCGATGGAGGCAGCGGCCACAAGCCTGTGGGCTCAGAATCCACAGGATGCCATCGTAAAACAGAAAGAGGCCCTGGCCGAGCTCAAGAAGATTGGGCCCGCAATCGCGGCAAACGAAGAGTGGAGCAAATCCAATTCGTTCAGCAGAGTGAACTACGGAAAGTTCTGGTACACGATGGCCGCCATCGGATTCGTCGCAGGAATGCTCATCCTGGTGGCGTTCATCGATCAGTCCAAAGAGGCTGCAGAGGCCCAGGCCGCGGAAGGAGGGGATTCCAGTGGAGACGAGGCCGGTGGGGAAGAGGAGGAAGCCGGTGAGGAAGACGACGAGGCGGACGGAGATCAGGGAGACGCTAAGGATCAGTGGGATTTCTGAGCGACGCGTTCAGCTCATCTGGGGCGTTTTTCGGAATGACCTGAAGGCCATTTCAGCATATCGAGAAAGGGATCTGCATTCACTGATGCTGTGAGCTCAGGTACCCACGCTCCCAGGCTCACACCTCCTCCTTTAGCAGCATGGCATCCCTGGGCCGAACATCTATAAACGACACATCCCAACTTGTGGTATGATGCCCGGTGCGCCCATTCACGCGCCCATACATTATCAGCGAACCGTCCTGAAGCATCATGTCGTCCGCCCAATTCAAATACACTGCGCCGACGGGCGAGGTCAGTGAAATGAAGCTCGAGTCCAGTGGGATGACCTCTTTCGGCTCGGGTGAAAACAACCATTACGTTCTCGATGGCGAAGATATCTTCCCCGTGCATGTCCAGGTGCAGTTCGATGGACAGACGTGGGTCTTCAGAACCCCATCTTCACGCGCGCCGATCATGGTTAACGGCCAACCCCGCGCACAGGGCCGTTTCCGCCACGGCGACACGGTAGTGCTCGGTCAGTACACCCTGCGTTTCGAAGAGTTGGATGGCAGTATGATGCCGCAGAAGTTCGTGGATTTGCCGGTAGATGAATCGACCACTCTCGCCAATCTGTTGCCTGAGAAGGAAAAATCGTCGTCCCTCCCTCCGCAGACCATCGACCTCAAAGATATCGATTTCGGGCCGCCTTCAGTGGATGAAGGCAGCCCGCAAACCATGAATCTGAAGGACCTGGTTACTGAAAAGACCGATCCGTCCAGTCCGAATGCTTTTGACATGGCTAGCGTCACTGAATCTGACGAGCCGGAGCTCGAGCCCGTGACGGAAGACCACGAGCGTGTAAAGCTGGACGTCAATTTCAAGGATGAAGACGACGACGACGCGATCGACCCCGTCATCCTGGATGATGCTCCCAACCTGCCGGGCTTTGCCGATCCCCCTGAAGGCCGGCCGGCAGAATCGGCCATGAGGCTCGACACCGGCGGACTGTTCGGCGAAGAGAAGCCCGGCCTCGGCGCCGACCCGGACATCAGCAACATCCGGTTCACCGAATCATCGCTGTCCGACGAGCCGCCCACCGCACAGACCGGCTGGGAATTCAATGATGATGCGCAGACCGGCCAACAGGCTAAGCCGTCATCGATGCAGCCACCACCTGTGCAGCATCCGCCACCGGCGCAGCCTTCGATGACTGCTGCCCAGCCGCCGGGATTCCAGCCACCCAATCCGGAATCGGCCGTTGAAACCAAACAGGACAGCGGCATCCGACTCGTGACCGACGACGGTTCTGGAGATGAGTTCGTCTCTCTCGGCGGCTATGCCGGTGGACAGGTACGCCGGCGTGAGCCCCGAGTGCACGGCCAGAATTCAACCAGTCAAACTATCACGACGGTCAGCCTTGTGGTGCTTGCCCTCGCTGGGATGGCTTTTCTTGCTTACTTCCTGCTCAACCCTCCGGAGAAGGTAACCGAGAATCCTGTATTCGATGACCTCGTTGAGTCATTCGCCGACGGCCGCATGGATGAAGCCCTCGAACTTGAAAAGAGATTCTGGGAGAGCCCTTATACCGACCGGCAGCAGGACCGGGTGAAAGAGATCGCATCGCTGATCAAAATCCAGCAGGCTGCTTCGAATGGAGAATATCAAGAGGTCATCGAACAGATCGAGAAATATCTCAATGGCGATCCCAATTTCGAATTTGTCATGCGCCCGGTCGCGCAGGGCGCGTTCATAAAGCTCGCCGAGAAGAGCGTCCTCGATGGCGACAAAGCGGCCGGAATCGCATTCTATGAGAGCGCCGTAAAGTACAGACCGGGCTCCGTCGATGCCCAGACCGCCAAGGGGAAGATTGAAGCGCTTCAGAAGGAAATCGAATCCGAATCTTCGGCCCAGGCAAAAGAAACCAAGATACGCACCTTAAAGGAAGACGCGCCCGGCCTGCTGAAGAGGCACGACTACCAGACGGTCTTGAATCAGTTCAAGAATCTGATCGAGGAAGTGCCGGAAGCCGCGAATGATGAAGAGCTCAAAAGCTACGTTCGCTTGGCGCGTAAAGCGATCGACGAAGCCCAGGTCGGCGAGATAGAGATCTCCTTTGAAGTGCCGGGCATTCTGAAAGATTTGAAGGTGGAGAAATATGAAGGCCCGCCAGCAATCTCCAGCGGGCTCACCCAGACGCTCTACCTGCCGAAAGGAGAGGCAACGCGCGCGGCCTGGGGCAAAGAGATTTTCGAAACCGCGGAGGCGGAAGGCGCGGCATTGGCAGTCATCCAGGCCGGCGGCGTGTTCTACGGCGTTGTACCGGAGTCCGGCAAAATACGCTGGGCCGCGCCGCACGGCCACAGTGAGCTCCCCCTGACCGAAGTGCCTCTTCCGAATGCCCCCGCACACATACTGGGCTTTGACGGTGCCAACCGCGATCTGATCCTCATTTCCTCCGGCGATGGTACCGAAAAGTGGCGGGTGCGACTGAAGGGAGAGGTAACCTCGACACCCACCACCGATGGCAAGCGTATCTGGTTGAGTACCCAGCCCGAACGCGAGGGCGACTGGTCACCCCGCCTGCTTGCATTTGATGCCTTCTCCGGTGAAACGGTTGCATGGACAGAGCTGCCCAACGCGCTGAGTTGCGCCCCCCTCCAGGCCCGAATGAAAACCGCGGGCGGCGAACGTCTGCTCACGTTCATCTGCACGGAACGAGGGCACGTTTATGTCGTCGGCGATGACGGCAAGAGTATCGGCGGGATTAATATCGAGGGCCGGGTCGTTCAGCCGCCGATCATCATTTCGCCTTTCGCTGTCTTTCTGCAGGAGATTGAGGGAAAAGGCCGCGTTACCTCCGTCCGCATCGATGACAAAGGCGTTGCGGAACGAGATGACTGGCAGGTTCTGGAACTACCTGAGCCGCCATTGACTCAGCCGTCCGTTGAAGCCGCGCTGGTTTTTCTCACCGGCACGAAGGGGAACGTGCTCGGCCTGGGCGTCGAAGTTCAGCAGGACAAGAATCCCGTTTACGACGCGCTCAAGGGCAGTAAATCCATCGAGTTTGAGTCCCCCGTCTGGTTGAAGGTGACGGAGGAGGGCCGGCACTTTTTCGCAGCCGGCAATGGAGTGAGGTCTATCGAATTCCGGCAGTTCGAAGAGGATCGTTTTCGGCGTCGCTGGTCGTTCAGCGGCGCATCAGGCTGGCCCCCTTTTGGCAAAGCCACGGGCCCTGTCACCCTGAGGGCTGGACGAGTGCTGGTTCCAACGAGCCGCACCGAAGGCCCCGGCAACCAGCTCTGGTGTCTCAGTGCAAGAACCGGCGCGCCTCTCTGGTGCCTCGCTGCAGGTGGCGGCCTGGGTGCAAAGCCCTTCGTCGATGACGGTGTCGCCTATCAGAAGACGAGTGAAGGCCGGCTGATGGCTGTCAGATTCCGCAACAACGAAATCACACTCGAGCCGAGGGATTACGAGATATCCAGAAAGGGCGCATTCAGCCTCACCGCTTCCGGTCCTGCACAGGCACGCATCAATGGTGTGCGTTCGCTCATCTTCGGCAACGGCAACGGCCGGATCTACGCAATCGAGCAGTCCACTGGATTCTCACGCTGGAAAGGAGCATTTGACGCGGGTGAACCGGTGGTCACCACCCCGTGCATCCTTGGAAATACTGTTTTTGTGTCCGCCGGTGCAAAAGTGTTTGGGCTCGGTCTCGAATTCGGCGGCAAAGAGTACGAATTCAATCATCCGGATAACAGCACTTTCCTGACCGGGCCGATTCTCTCCGAAGAGCGACTCATCATTGGAAACGCCAGCGGCGAGGTCTACTGCCTTGAGCCTACAGAGGATGCCGGTGAGAACTTTTTGAAGGAGGTCTGGACATTCGATACGGAGGCGGCGGTACTGTTTGCCCCGGTCGTATCAGGCAACACCATCCTTGCAGGCTCAGCAGATGGCGTCCTCTTCGCTCTCGATCAGGAAGGCGGGCTTCAGCGGCGCTGGCAACTGGGCGAGCCATCGGCCGCGCCGATCGTGGATGGGGAAGTCACCTTCCTCGCCACGGAAAACCGTAACCTCGCCAGTCTGAAGCCCGATAACGAAAAGCCAGTATGGCAGACTACTCTTGAAACATCGGCAGCAAGCTCCCTGCTCGTGCACGGCGATTCACTCTTCGCCGCCACTTACGGCGGAGAGATCGTTCAACTGAAAAAGGATGATGGCTCGCACGTCCGCACGTGCCTGGCAGGCAGAGCGCGCATATTTGGCATGGCAGCGACGGCCGCACACCTGGTGGCCGCTTCAGGCGACGGCTTCCTCTACGCATTCAAACTGTCCGACCTGTCGACCGAGTGAGCATCATAAGCCGCTCAGCAGTTGGGGTGATGGATATGTGTGACTTTCTGCTTGCAGGACTCTTCTCGCTGCGCTCGACTCGTCCAGATGCTGGTAAGTCAATCTGACCGTTGCCATGTGGCAGCCCATCACTCCATTATTACTTTCTTCCACCCGCTTTAAAAAAATCCCGTCAGGGGTTATAGAGGGGCGCTCGACATTGTCAGCCGCGACACCACAGACATTTTGATATGAAATTTGCCATCTGTAATGAGACCTATGAGGGATGGTCTTTCGAAGACCAACTGGCCAGCGCGGCCGAGCTTGGATACGACGGTATGGAGGTAGCACCTTTCACACTCGCCAAGGGCGCGTTTGATATTGATGCCGACCGCCGCAAAGAGCTGCGCGAACAAGCCGACGCTAAAGGGATTCATCTGACCGGGCTCCATTGGCTCATGCTCGGGCCGGACGGGCTCTACCTCACCTCGCCCGATGAGAAGACGCGGAAATTCACCATTGATTATCTGCACGAGCTCATCCGGCTCTGCGCGGATATCGGAGGCAAGACGCTGGTCTTCGGATCGCCCGCGCAACGCAATCTGCTCGAGGGAGTTTCATTCGACCAGGCATGGGAATACGCCAAGACCGCGTTCGGCAGTGCCGCAGATGTTGCGGGTGAGAAGGATGTCTATCTGCTCATGGAATCGCTGCCCGCGCCGGAATGCAATTTTATTCAGACCCTCGACGATGCCATGAAAATGGTCGACGAAGTTGGGCATCCGAATTTTCAGATGATGGTCGATGTGAAGAGCATGAGCGCTGAGGGCAAGCCGCTCGATGAAATGATCCTGGGCGTCGGCGACAAGTTGAAATACGTCCATGCCAACGATGCCAACCGGCGCGGGCCGGGCTTTGGCGATACCGATTTTCGGCCGGTGCTGGGGGCGTTGGCGCAGATGGGATACGAAGGTTATGTGTCCGTCGAAGTTTTCGATTACTCGCCCGATCCGGTGACCATCGCACGGGAAAGTTTAAACCACCTCAAGACCGTTCTGAACGAAATTCAAGGGAGCAATTAATCATGGCCAGAAGAAAAGGAATCGTTGTCGATGCGGGCAACCACAATCGGATTCACTGCCCCGTTTCGATCGAGCTGGACGCCAGCGCAGTTTCAAATCCGGCTCGTCTCGGGCTCGCGCTCGCCGGCGCGGATACAACAGTGCAGGTCGATGCGAATGGTGAAAAAGTCAAGCTGACGTGGCTCATCAACAAGCTCGGCAAGGGAAAAAGCAAGACCTTTGATATCCGCTCCAAACGTTCACTCAATCACAAGAGTGGCGTCGAGTTGGTGGACGATGAGGGCGAGAAAGTCTCAGTCTTCCTCAACGGCAAACTGCTGACGAATTACTACTACGGCGAGCAATACCCCCGCCCTTTCCTGCACCCTTTGAATGGCCCATACAACAAAACCGTCACTCGTGATTACCCTTTGCCCGGCGGCCCCGAGGGCGAAAGAGAAGACCACCCGCATCACCGCTCCGTGTGGACCGCATGGGGTGAGCTCAATGGCACGGACAACTGGAGCGAACAGGAGGGACACGCACGGCAGGTCCACCAGGGCTTCGAAGTTATGCAGCAGGGCCCCGTCTATGGAAAGCTCGTTGCCCGCAACCACTGGGTCAGCAACAAGGGCAAAAAAGTGTGCGAGGAAATTCGCGAGATCACCTTCTACAACAATCCCGCAGCCACGCGGATGATCGATTACAACGTCACGTTCATCGCGACCGAGGGTCCACTCCATTTCCAGGACACCAAGGAAGGCGGCATCTTGAGCGTCAGAGTCGCAAGCTCCATGGACGTGCCAGTCGGCGGCCTCATCACCAACGGCTACAACGGCCTCGACGAAAAGGAGACCTGGGGCAAGCGCGCGCCCTGGTGCGATTACTCCGGCATGGCTCACAAGAAACACGTCGGCGTCGCCATTTTCGATCATCCGGATAACTTCCGGTATCCCACCTACTGGCACGTACGCAATTACGGCCTCATGACCGCGAACCCGTTTGGCCTGTCCTACTTCTATGGTGACAAAGCACGCGATGGAGGCCACAAGGTCGGCAAGGGCGAAGAATTCGCGTTCAAGTACCGCTTGATCGTGCACAAGGACGACCCTGAATCTGCAGATGTCTCCGAACGCTTTCACGACTTCATCACTCCGCCTGATGTAACGTTTGGGTAGTGGAGCGCGTGCTCACAGGCACGATACGGTTCAACCAGGGACGCAGAGCAGGTCTGGAGGTCCTGAGGGGCACGGTCGATTGGCGCTCATCACTTTCCCTGAAGACGCTTTGTGTATACGATTCGCCGCGGTGGATCGGCCGTGAGCTCAGGAGAGCCGTCCTTGATCAAGAATTTTATTTTTCAGCCTTTTACGAAGCTGTTCCGGCGTTTCAATCGCCTGAAGAATAAGGATCTGTTCATCATCCTTTTTCTCGCCACGGATCTGTTGGTTGGTGCCTTGCTGGTGCAGCATTTTGAAAACGCGGCCATTGAAAATGTTCAGGAGCATGTCGGCTTGTGGGATTGCATCTGGCTGGCGCTGACCACTGCGACGACTGTGGGTTACGGCGATCTATCGGCCTCTTCACTCGGCGGCCGCATCGTCAGCATCATTTTCTTCTATATGGGCGGTATCGGTGTCGCGGCATATCTGCTCGGCAGGATGGTGGAGGTAGGACTCGATTTCAGAATCAACCGCAGAAGGGGGTTAGTTAAAGTGGATCTAGAAAGTCACATCATTCTCTGTAATTTCCCGTCCGCTCGAACGATCGAACAGATAGTTGCCGAACTCCGCGCCGACCCTCGTGGACGAGAACGGCCGATTGTGATTGTTACCGATTCCATCGAGGAGCTTCCGTTTGCCCTGGAGGATGTTCACTTCGTCAGGGGCAGCCCAATTGAAGAAGAGCCTCTCAAAAGGGCCAACGTTGCCGAAGCATGGATGTCCATCGCATTGGCTGAGGACCTCGACGATTCCCATGCGGACGCGATCGTCTCAGCGATTGTCATCATGATTAAAAGCATGAACGAGAACTGCACTTGCGTGGCTGAATGCGCTGATCGGTCAAAGCAAAAGCTTCTCAAACAGTGCGGCGCCGACAGAATCGTCTACGCGGGCAATCTGACATCTAACCTGATCGTACAGGAGGCGATCGATCCAGGAGTCTCCGGACTCATCGAGAGCTTCTCCTCCAATCGTGACGGCGCGCAGTTTTATTCGGAGCTGGTCAGCTCCAGCGAAACCACCGTCGAACAGTGCCAGTCAGCACTGCGCGCATTGGACAGCAGAGCGCACGTCCTGGCCGTTTACCGGGAAAGCGAGGAAGACACCTACATCGCTTTGCCTGAACCCAGCATGAAGCTGAGGAATGGGGACCACGTCGTTTACGTTGCCCGCAATCGTCTCGATTGGCAGGAAGTGTCCGCGAGCCTGGGGACGGGGTAGAAGCGAACGCCCACAAAACTGTTTCGGCCATCACTCGCTTGAATTTAGAACACCCGCATCCATTTCTTCAGGATCGGAACTGCTGGTACCACGAGGATCAGATAACCCACCAGCCAGGCAGGAAATAAGAAATCGTCGATACCAGGAACGTGCCCCAGAGGGCGGTATGCCGACAACTTCTGTATCAGGGAATGTTCCCCATCTTGCCAGGACCGGAAAGGAGTTGAATAGCTCCCCGGCCCGGCGCTGAACTCGTGCCTGAAGGTCTTTTCCCCAAGGCGAATGATGAGCGGATAGCTGCTCGTGCCCGCGGAGGCCCTGACTGCCCATGATGCGACGCCCGCCGTCATTGGGCTGTTGTTTTTCTTCTCCACTTCTTGAATCCATCCGTCATCGGTCTCGAGGCCGTCCTGCGGGACCAGGTGTATCAGCTTCCCTGTCTCAGTGACCGGCACGGTGAACTCAACCACTACCCACTCCCCGGATGCCGGAGCGTGATAGCCAAGCCTGGCAAATGCCCAGGATGCAATGAGAGTGATGGGCAAAAGTGAAACCAGCAAGGGCAGGCCTTCCTGTTTCATGGCTCGAAACCCAATGGTGCTCAAGACGGTTTTGAAGCGCGAGACGTCATGGTCGTTCTTTGCCTGCCTTGCCTCTTTCAATCTGGATCTGAGTCGCACGCGATCCGACCGGCATCGGCGAAGGAGGTCCTGGTCTGTGGTCATCTTTCGTATCAGCAGAATCAGCACTGCAGTTCCCACTGCCAGGATGCACAGGACCAGATCCATTGGCAGGCTGAGCAAAGGATTCAGCAATGGATCAGCAAACTTGAGGAACCACTGATTGAGCTCCTGCATCAGTTGGCCTCCATCAGGTCTACCCAGCCTTGCGTGCCATCGATCCGGAGGCGCGAGGCCGGCGCAATCCTCTGTGTCGCGTCCGCGCACACCACCGCGGGTATGCCGAAGTCGCGGGCAACAATGGCGCCGTGGGAGAGGATTCCTCCCCGTTCAACGACGAGTCCCCGGGCATGAACGAACAGAGGCGTCCAGGCAGGATCCGTCGATGGGCACACGAGGATGTAGCCCGTCTTACGCGCATCAAATTCTCTTGGATCGAACACCACTTCCGCAGTGCCTTCCGCGACGCCGGAGGAGACCGGCGCACCCTCCAACCGGTTCGTATCCGCAGAATCGCGAGCCCTTGAACGGCCCAGGTCATCTAATTCAGAAGAGTCGATGACGGCAGGCATATCCAGTCGTTGCAGGGATTGCCAGCGCAGCTTTCGTAGCTCCACGGAATCAAGCAGCTCGACCCGCGCACTTTCGAATTGATCCAGTTCGTTCAGCTTCAGGAAGAACACATTGCTGCCAATATCCCAACGTCGAGACAGTTCAAGAATCGCCGTTCGGATCAGTTCGTATCCCATCATCAGGTAATACTTGCCGCGTTCACGGTATGGGAGGAGGCGTCGAGCCTTTTCTGCTAAATCGACGGCCTCTTCGAGGAAGGAGCTTCCTCCCCATCCTGCGAGTGTTTCCGGCAGCTCCTGCAGTGCACGTTCGCGCCTCTCACTGTTTCTGCGAAGGATTTCTGTCGCGTCAAAACCATTCCCGCGCAGGGATTCGGTCAGACGCTGCAGGTAATCCGGATCCTCTCTCCATCGCGGCTCCATCAGTTCCATTTCTCCTACACACCGGTGCCCGAACCGCTCAAGGAATTCCTGCATGCCTGCTTTGTCGTGTGCGACTTTTGAAAGAAGGGCATCCTGTTCGAGGGTGATATCGTCGGCACAGAGAGTCAGCTCGAAAGCCAGGGCCTGGCCTTCCCCATTCACATCCAGCCGTCCAAGAAGTTGGGTCAACTGGTCGAGGGCGAGCCCTCCAAAGAACCCCGGTTTCAGCGATTCGGCCGCGAACTCGCCGAGCACTCGATGTTCCCTCTCATCGAGTTCTGCGAGGACCTCTCGAGTGGACATCGAGTTCAGGTCCTGTCCGCGTTTGGTCCGAATGTATTCGAGGAAGGGCGGCAGGCATTCGGCCTCGAAAAATTCATGGCACGTTTTGAGACCTTGTTTGGTACTGCGCGAACACCTCAGGATGGAATGTATGGCTTGTGGGATTTTGAGCAGAAGGCCTGCATCCACCCGATCCGGATCGAATTTACGAGGGCCCTGATCGATTACCTTGGGGTCGGATCGAACCTGATCTCTGTCATAGACCATCGGCAGGTCATCCCAGAACAGCTCGGCCAGCCGGTCCGGGTCGGCATAGATGCGTCCGCCAATCAGTTCGAGAAAGCCGTCCGCCATCACTGCTTTGGAGGGAACGTAACCGAGATCCCGATACATCTTCCCAAAGCCGCCGGCGCCGCTCATGAAGAATCTTATGAAGTCCCACGTCAGCGGAGTTGGAAAGCGGAGGGTCTCTCCGATGTTGTGGACAACCCACATTTTAGGCCGCTCAGTCGACAGGTTTCTCAGTCGCTGGATTTCTTCTTCGCGGCCGATTTCCGAGTCGAGCGCAACATCCAGCCCACGTATCGGACGGGCCTGCAGCAAAGCCAACTCACTTACAGTGAAGCCAAATTCGATATCCACCGCCTGTCCGAAATGTTCCTCGACCTTCAGTGAGACTTCACAAAGCTGATGGAGCTCTTGCTCACTTACGCAGAGCTGACCAGTGTCGAAATGAGCTTCCTCTCCTAACGCCTGAATGACACGGGTCTTCTTACCGGGGGTCGTGCTTACGACACTCAGATCTTCTCTCCGAACGATGAATCGATCGGGGTCGGTCCCACCGGAGACGACGGCTTCACCGAGCCCGTACGAAGCTTCGATCACCATGCGGCCCGCCTCGGGATCTGTCGGATCCTGAGTGAAGACGATTCCCGATGCCCTCGAGGGAAACATGGCCTGTACCGTCACCGCTGTTCCCTTCAATCCCTGGATACGGTGTCGCCGCCGGTATTGGACAGCGCGTTCACTGTTCCATGAACGAAACACCGCGTTGATGGAACATTCGAGGATCTCCCACGAGGACTGAGGGAAGGCAGAGCCGGCCTCCTCCTCGAACTGCTGCAATGCGGATTCGACTCGTAGGATGGGCGTCTCGCCCGTCTTCCGGTCCGAGCGATCCAGAGCCTGTGGGAGACTTTCCGGTGTCGAATCAGGCTGCCGGATGTCGATGCCGAAAACGGTCTGCCCGTAATCTCGAATGAACTGCAAGAAGACCTGCCAGTCGTTCTGGCCGCCGCTTGAATCGGCCCATTGGCGATGCAGCCCGACATTGAGCAGCGTATCCATCATGCCGGGCATACTGACGGCAGCCCCCGAACGCACACTGAGCAGGAGCGGCTCGGGTCCTTGCCCGAACTGGCGCCCGGTCTCATTTTCAAGCCTTGCGAGGTGTGCCTTTACCTGCGCATCCAAATCCGGGGGCCAAGTCTCTTCGTGTTGGAAGTAAAACTCGCAAGCGTCAACAGAAATCACGAATGCCGGAGGCACCGGAAGGCCGGCCTCTCTCAAGTCCTGGAGGCTGGCGGCCTTTCCGCCCAGCACTTCTTTGGGGGCACCAATGTCTTCCGGAAGCGGATCGCCAACATAGTGCACCCACGATTTCATCGCAGCCTTCCCGCGGCAACCAGCCCGCGACGCCGGCTCGCGAAATAGACAGAGCCGGCATCAATGACCAGCGGCGAAGTAAGAGAACCGAACCAACTGGTGTCCATCCAGACTGAATTTGTGCCCTCTGCCATTTGGTATCGCATCAATGCGTTCTCGGTGGCGTAGAGTACCGAGCCGTTCATCAGAACAGGCGGAAAGAAAGCTCCAACGTTCGGGATGGTCGTTTCACTTTTGCCATCCTTTGCACGCAACACGTTGAGGGTGCCGGTGGAACTGATGTAAGCGATCCGCCCGTCGGAAAGCACGAATGCTGATTCCGGTCCGGAGACGTCCGATCGCCATAGCAGGGAGCCATCGACCAACTGGCGCGCCTCCATGGCCTCTGCGGTCGCGACGAAGATCACTTTGCCATTGATCACCGGGCCTGCAGTTGGTGGATGCTCAAGTCTGACCTCCCAGAGGGTGCCCCCGGTATCCCGGTCCAGGACGAGGAGTTCATTCTTGACCTTAACCGCGATGGCCAGAAACGGCCCCCGTTGATGGGGGACATCGCACAAGACTCCCACTGTTCGCCTCCAGAGAACCTTATCGTCGTCTCTCGACAATCGGGTTAACGTCTCGGGTTGATCCTGGATGAGAATGCCGTCCTTGTAGAGCACAAAATCGCCGCTCGCGTTTGCAGAGACTTCATACCGCCATTGCTCGTCTCCGGATTTCGAATCCATGCAGCGGAGATGACGTTTCCGTTGTGTCTGTTTTCCTTCCATAAACAGGACCTCGATCCCATCAGTCGCGGGTGATTGCCAGACTCCCAGGGCAGCCGGGGCAAACCACAATTCTTTGGGTGTATCGCCTTCTCCCTCCAGTTGTTTGATACAGGCCAACCCTTTCCGCGGTCCCTCTGCAATGGGTACGTAGCGATGCTGGCCTGAGATCGCGATGGGCGCGCGGATGAGTGTCGTTTCAGTGGTCTCCGTGTCGTGGGCCCCGGCGGGATAATTCCAGAGCCTGTTGCCGGTATCCGCCAAATCATTTTGACCCAGGCTTGCCTGGTGACCGGGGCCGGACAGGTGACCGTGCCAGATGTTCTTGGTCTCTGAATCGACAGGCCGGCCCAGACAATGAAGACCGTATTTCTCGCTGCCGATGTAGACTCTGCCTCGGGTGATCGCCGGCGAACTGACAAACATGCCTTCGCCGCCCAATCGATTGGACCAGAGGATATCGAAGCTTTCTATATTCAGAACGTACAGCATTCCCTTCGCTGTGATGAACGCGATCAGGTCTTCGGTGCAGGCAGGCGAAGAAACGATGGGTGCATGGGCGTCGAAGCGCCGGATGATCTTGCCATCGTCTCGAGCGAGGCAGTAGATGTGGCCATCTCTCGATCCGCAATAGAGTTTGTCCCCCGCGATCGCAACGGCCCCGAGCACGGTTCGTTCCGTTTTAGTGCTCCAGATCTTCTCGCCGTCGCTCAGCCTGAGGCACCAGATTTCGCCGGCTGGACGGAGTCGTTTCCGGGCATCAGCGATTTCGGATGCGGTGGCGCCCTCCCGTGCAAGACGAACAGCTTCCTGCTCCGAAACTGTCTCTGCCGGATTTACCAGATCACCCACCCCCATTCCAAAAAACAGCCGACCCTCGTTTGCATTGATTCCCGGCATGACCGAGGGCGGTGTGAAAACGGGATACGGGGTTGGACATCGCCAAAGCTGGCGTCCGGTCTCCACATCCACGCAGCAGAGGGCATTTCCTCCGACTCCCAGCCCGAAGATGGCTTTGCCGCCAGACACGGCAGGAGAGGTCTCCGAGTCGGGAAACCTCTTTCCATCCGCATGCCAGAGGACCCTGGCGTTGCCCTTTTCATCGGGCTCGATACCCAGGCAGTAGTAGCCGTCGTCTCCAGCCCCGATAACAACCCGGTCACGGTATATGGATGGTGAAGATTCGACGTGGCTTTGAGTTTTGAACGTCCAGAGAACACGCGGCTGGCCCTGGTTCCCGGCGAGCGTCTCTTTGCTGATATCCAGGCAGAAAATCCGGCACTCTTCCGTGAAGTGAAGACCCTCACCCACCACAAGGCGTCGCCCGTCTTCGGAGATTGAGGGGGAAGAGAACGTCGACCGCATCCGGTCCGGGGTCACCGACCAAACCAGTTTTCCCGTATCGGCATCGAGACAGATGACGGCGCCCACATCATCGAAGACCCCGTAGTCAGCAGAAGTGATGTAAATTTGATTGCCCAGGATTGCCGGCGAACTGTAGAACCCTCCAGCATCGGGCTTGAACGTCCAGTTGCGCCCTCCACCTGTGGGTGACCTGCCGTCCAACACCGCGCCGCGCCGCGTGAGGCCCCCGCGAAACATGGCCCACTCCTGTTTCGATGGCCGCGCCTCAGGTTGGGCGCCTTCCTGTCTGGTTGCCGGGTTGCGTTCTGAAGCCAGGGCTTCGATGGCTTTGGCCGTACCCCAAATAAAGCCAGCCAATACGAAGAGCGGAATCTTGAGCCGCCAGAGCAATCGGAGAAGCAGCTTCATCCCCTGGGGCCGAAACAGAGCCAGCAGTGCCGACCCCAGGGCTGCCAGGATCACCGGAACCAGTGCCAGCAGGACCTGCAGCGGCCCCATCAACACCGGAATGACGGCTATCGGAACAGAATCAGTCACGATTAATTCGTGGGCAAGGCGGTAGCTGGGAACTTTACATCCAGGGAATATCCTTCGGCCTTCGCATCAAAGGAATGCATCTGTACCGCGCCAACTGTCCGCAGCAGAGAGAGTTTGTAGCGGCCGGGTTTGACTGCGAAGAATACCTCGTGAGGCTCCTGCGAACTGAAATTCTGAACAAGCGCGACCTGTCGCACCGCCACCTGATTCCCGTCCGCGTCATAGAGTCTGACCAGGGCGCCGGGGGATTCGCTTAATGGCAGCCGAACGCGAACCGGCACTCGTTGGCCACGCAGAGCTGAATTGACAAGGACTCCGGCTTGAGTGCTTTCTCCTGTCACCAGGAGGTCGAGATCTCCGTCAGCGTCCATATCTGCGAAAGCCAGGCCGGTGGCGTCCCGGGTCCACGAGAACATGTTGAAGCCTGAGCTGTCGGTGGCATCAATAAACTTACCTTTCCCATCGTTCAGAAACAGTCGTGCCGCACGATCGGCAAAGCCTGCCACGAGATCTAGGTCCCCATCGCTGTCTACATCGCCCCACGCCGCGCTTTGGGCCTGCCCGGCAAGTGATGCCAGATCCCCGCCGGTGGCCGTGACGTCCGTGAACGAGTAGTCGTTGTTGTTCCTGAAAAGGCGACTGCCCTTTCTCTGAGGAACAAACAGGTCGATATCCCCATCGTTGTCGTAATCGCCGAACGCGACGCCGACCTTGTGACCATTATCCGCGTCGTAACTGACCTTGCTTTCGCCTGCAATTTTGAAGCTCTCCCCGTCTTCGTTATGTGCGAGCACACCTTTACCCAGGTTGTAGAGAAAGTCCTGAAAACCGTCACCATCAAAGTCTGCGATGGACAGAAAATCCCCATTGCCGGCGCCCAGGCCACCCTTACCCAACCCCCATTCTTTGCTCGCATTCAGAAACCGGCTTGGGCCGTCTTCCTTATTCAAGAATAGATAGATGCCATGCTCCCCGTTCGTCTGAAGGATGTCGGGACGTCCGTCTCCGTCGGCATCGCACCACCCAGCGCCTTCGGGGTTCCGACCGGAGAGCGGCGGGAGCAGCCTGGTGTCGTCCTTGAATTTGCCTTTATCGTTGGTCCACAGGACAGGCGTACTGACGAGCAGATCCAGATCGCCATCACGATCATAGTCGGCCCACGACGCGCAACGGCTGGCTCCCTTCAGACCTGCCTTGGCAGTCGCGTCCTTGAATTCGCCACCGTCATTTTCGTAGAGCCGGTTCCCCTTGGAAGAGCAGATGAGCGCGTCCAGATCTCCGTCAGCATCAAAATCTGCCCAGGAGACGCCTCGGGCTTCTCCGCCGCCGTGAGCGAGAGGAATCGTCCGCGAAAACAGGCACTCTCGCTCGGTCCTGATTCTATCCAGGGCGATCTCCTCCTTGCCGGTTCCGCCCTGGACGAGGAGGGTTACCCGGCGGGCGCTTTTCAAATCGCTGACTTTGGTTTCGTGGGTCCAGTTTGTGGCTTCGCTCTTGTAGTCTTTCGAGGTCAGGTCGAACTTCAGATCGTATTTCCAGCGGCCAGGAGCCACGGACACGGGCCTGCTTTCAAAATATTTTTCGTCCGTGCCGGTGCGGACGGCAAGCGCGACATTGAGCGGAGCAGTTGAGTTGTGATGGGCTTCGAGGCTGAAACTCTTCATCTTTGTGAGGTCCTTTTTCAACAGGAGCGAGAGGGCACACTTACCCTTTTCTCCGGGCTGAAGTTTCACATGCATGACTTTTCCACGTTCCGCGCTGTCATCGATTCGAATCTCCGCGGGATCGCCCCAATCTTCGACGTCCCAGCCGGATTTGGCCTCCAAGCCATCTATTGCTTCGGGCGGCAGCTTCGACACCACGGTTTTCGTGCCGGTACTGGCGGGTTTGGCAGATGCCAGGCCGAGAAGAATCCCCTTCGTGAGCTTCGGTGCGTTTGGGTTCGGGGCAGGGGCCTTCCTCTTCCCTGCTTGAACATCGCTGACCAGACGTATCAGGTCCGGCGTGCTGCCGTCGAAGGTCCTGGGCATGAAAAGCTCAATGTGAGTGAAATTCCATTTTGTCTTTTCCGGAGTTGCACCTTTTGCACCGAACAACTGAAACCAGATCCCGTCGACGTGGCCGACACATGCGAGCCCCTTGTTCCAGAAAAGAATGACCGGCTCACCTGGCTTCATGCGCTTCAACAAGACCCCGGGATAGTAAAGTTGCCCCACGCCGATGTTCATTCGGATCTGTTTGTATCGGTTTTGTCCCTTGATGGCTCGCTGAAAGGTAGCGAGGACGGTCCGACCTTTGGGATCGACCGCGGTGACTTGCCCCTCAACGATCACGACGGATTGATCCATCACCTCCTTCAGACCGAGAAGCTTCTGAATGTATGCCTCGCAGGGGGGCGCCTGGCACAGAAATGCAAAGACAAGGAAGGCCAGTGAACTATGGGTTTTCGACCGTTGATAATGAGTTTTCACGTTCGGCTCTCCGTAGATGATGTGACACTGAATAAAACGCTTCATTCTGTTTTCCGAATCTTAAATTCACCGAGGATTTCCTTGCGATCGGGCTGGCCTTCATCGACCTTTTCAACTTTTGAACCACGAGGACCCTTTCGTACTTTAGCCTGGAAGACTGACATCGCCTTTTCCGGACCTTCGGCCATCAACTCCACCTGGCCATTCTCGAGGTTCCGCACCCAGCCGCGAATACCGAACCGTCTGGCGTTCAACGCGGTATGGGCCCTGAAGCCCACTCCCTGGACGCGCCCGTTGACAAACCAGTGTATCCTCGCAAGACCTGCGGTGGCACCGTCTGCGGATTTACCGACTTTCGAAAACTTCATGACGACTTCCGTCCCTTCCTGGGGAAGCGCGTTCAAGTTCACCTTATATCGATTGTCGTCCCTGCCGTCCTCCAGAGGGTTCTGAATCAGCACCGTCGCATCCAGATGGTGCAAAGCAACGAGATTCTTAACCGCAGACGCCTGAAGGACGGTCTTGCCTGTCTCAGGATTCATTGCCATTCGAGACCCGGTGAATGCCCAATCCATCTCTTTCATGGCCTTGCCGGTTTTCACATCCAGAACGAAGCTTTCGACGGGGGCCGATTTCAATTTACCGGTCTGTTTCCACTCAATCGTGATTCGCAGTTTGTCACCTTGTGGCAGTTGATAGGAAGCACCTTCCTCCCTCGCCGGCTTGCCGGGATTGAGACCAATCCGTTTCAGTCCCTGATAGAGTTCCTCCGGCTCGACCGGGCAGATGAACAGGGACTCGTATTGTTTGCCACCTGGGGCACAGGCAATGTACTCGATGGCGCCCTTCAGTTGTTTATATACGTTCTGTTTTGCCACTTTCGCCGGGCATCGTACCGTCCCCGCCTTCGTATTGATCTCGATGCCTCCCGGTTCTGCATGGACAGGCCAGGAGATGGCAAGGAGCAGTCCAACACCTGCCAGGAATGAGGCAGTGGTATCTCTGTCCCGCATAATTTTACCAGCGACGGACGTTTGCATCATGACCTCAAAGGTTCCGAATGTGGCAGCCACCCCAAATGATCGGTGACCCCCTCACAATTCATGTGGCCCAGATTAAGCCTTCGCGATTGGGTTCTGTTCTGCCATTTACATTCTCTGACCGAATTCTTCCAGCTTCTCACAATTCGTGTCATTCATCGCGACGGCCAAATCTCGATGATCTCTTACGCTATCTGCCATGTTCATCATTGCAGATGATTTCAGTGGGTGCACCGATGCGCAAGTCCAGTTGCTGCCCTTCGGGCTGAGCGCGGTTTCTGTTCTGCCCAGGAAGGGATTCGCACCGTTCCTGGGAAAACACGATTGCCTGATTCTCGATAATGAAGCAAGGGCGGGGACGCCTGAGACGGCCTACCACAACACCCGGCAGATGGTCGAATCGATTCCGCTGGCAGGGGAGACCATTTTCAAAAAAATTGACTCAACCTTTCGCGGCAACATGGGCGCAGAGCTGGACGCGCTGTCCGATTTCCTGGAACTTCGACTGTGCCCGGTCGTGTGCAGCTATCCTGCCAACGGCAGGACGACTGTGGGAGGTGAACTCTTTGTTGACGGGCAGAGAATTTCAGAAACGTCGTTCGCACATGATCCTCATTACCCGATGACAAACTCGAGGCTGAGGGAAGTACTGGCAGGCCAGACGAAAAGGTCGGTAGGCGAGATCGGCCTCACGACCGTTCGTCAAGGCCCTCGGGCGATGGTCACTGCCATCGTGAACTCGGACTGTGCTTACTTGATTCTTGATGCGGAGACAGAAGATGATCTTAATGCGATTGGCCAGGCCGTCATCGATCTTTCTCTGCCTGTGCTCGCTGGTTCTGCGGCGATGCTGCGCGCATATGTCTCGAATCGTTTTGAGACCCGCCCGGCGGCAGAGCAAACAGGCTGTCTTGATTCATCCGTACTGGTGATTTCGGGCAGTCTGCACGAAAAATCAGCCTGCCAGGCCGAACGGCTGGCTGGTGAGTATGGATTGCAGTCTGTCACATTGAGTTCTGAGAATAAACAGATTAAGCAAGAACTCATCGCCCAGGCACGGAACCATTCCGTCGTTCTGGCTGAAACGCCGAGGGAGAGATTGGATGGCACTGAATCGGACTTCGAGGCCGTCTTCGGACCCGTCTGCGATGCCATCCACGAAGCTGGCATACAGAATCTGTTCCTGACGGGCGGTTGGACCGCACTGTCAGTGGCCGAGGGCCTGGATATCGAAGGCGTCTCCGTTGAACAGGAGGTCGAGCCCGGCATCGCCTTATGCAGGAGCGTCGGAGGCCCAACGGATTATCGTCTCGCAATCAAGCCCGGCGGCTTCGGATCAGATGAAGTGATGGTGAAGGCGGCCCGGATGCTGCTGCGACAAGGGCAAGCGAGTTGGGGGATGTGAATGGTGAATGGTGAATGGTGAATGCAGACGAATTGAGGGGCAAGCGAATTGAGGGCAGACGGCATTTCACCAATCACGATTCACAACTCACCATTCACAATTCACTACTCACCTCTCACCATCCTCCATCAACCATCACCCTCGCCTTCCCCCTTGTGCCAGGCGAAGGGATCTTCGACCAGGCTGATCAGCTTCTGCGGTATGTCATCGAGATCGACAATATGATCCACGCAGCCAGCCTCAATCGCTGCCTTTGGCATTCCAAAGACGATACATGATTCCTTGCTCTGCGCGATGGTGACGCCGCCTTCATCTCTGATGGCCTGCATGCCTTCGACGCCGTCCCGGCCCATGCCGGTAAGCATCACACCAATGGCGCGTTTACCGTAAATTCTGGCGACAGACTTGAAGAGAGGTGTAGCCGAAGGAATGAAGCCGCTAACCGGCTCGGACTGTTCGAGTCCGATAATGTCTCCCCTGCGAGCCACAAGATGGTATCCGTTTGGGGCCACGTAAACGCTGCCCGGCTCGATGATATCGCCGTTGTGGGCGAGCTTGACATCGAGCGCAGTGCCGGAAAGGAAGTGGGTGATGAGCCCGTCAGAGAAGCCGTCACCGATATGCTGAACCACGAGGTATGCGGCAGGCAGGTTTGCAGGCAGGCGAGAAAGTATATCCGCCAGGTGCTGCGGCCCGCCCGTGGATGCGGCGAGTGCGACGACTTTGGTTGGCACTTTGGCCCGAGTGCCCGATCCCTGACCATCTGCTGGCTTTCGCCGGCCCCTGACATGCGCAATGACCGGCACCTTGGATAGCAGGCGGACCTTGCGCCTCAGGTCATCAAAGAATTTGGAATCCTCCGCCATTTCATCCGCAGCCGGCTTGGGCAGAATGTCAAGCGCGCCCACATCGAGCGCTTTGAAAGACAACTCGGCGACCGTGAGCTCGATGCCCGTAACCACCAGGATCGGTGTGGGTGCATAGGCCATGATCTCCCTGGTGGCCTCGAAACCGTTCATCTCGGGCATCATGATGTCCATGGTGATGATGTCAGGCTTCAGGTCTCCGGCCATCTTCACTGCTTCCCGGCCATTGACTGCAGTGCCAATGACTTCGATCTGATCATCAGATGCGAGCCGACGGGTAAGGACTTCGCGGGCTAACGCGGAATCATCGGCTACAAGAACACGAATCACGAGGGGCTCCTGGTTTTGATGAATGTCGCAGCGGCTCCCGTCTTGAGGCCGGTGCTCGGATGCTCTACAGCTTCCTGTTATAGAGCCAGTCGGACATGTCCAAAGTTTTTGTCCGAATAAAGCCGAGGTCGTTGTAAAATTTTACTTCTTCTCGGCTGTATACACGCACATTGACCTCGCCTTTGGGGAGTTCAATAGGCCCACGCGTGCAGAAACGGTGCACGGTACCGCGCACGAGTTTGATGAAATTTATGCCCTTCTGCGGCGCAACGACGAAGACAATCCGTTTCTCGTCTGGAAAGGCTTCAAAATGACCGACGACAGCCTGATCTTTTGAGACAACAAAAAAATTGTCTTTCTTCGAAGCGAATAGTTTTGAGGGGATGTCGAGCTGAATGCCATGCGCACGCTGGTAAAAAACCTTAGAGGCTTCAACGAGCTTAGGTTCATCGCCTTTCTTGCGCGTGCGGAAATCCAGCGATTCGATGTACTCGATCATGCTCTCCCATTCATCCCACTGGGGCTGGATTTTATCTGCAAGCTCACCGATGCCGCGCTGAAGAGAATCGCAGGTACGCAACATGGCCGGCGTAAAAAGCTCCTTGAAGCGCCCGCTGTAGTAGACGTACCGGTCGATTTTCTTCTTAAATTCGATGAGTTCATTCATCGTCTTCTGAATGACACTCGCCGGGTAAAAGTGTTTGTTGGCGGTTTTGTACCTGTCTTCGATTTCCCTGAGACCCGAGAACAAGGTCTCTGCACTCAAGCGCTTGAGTTCTGAGGTCAGCTTGTCTTTCGTCTTCTCTTTTTCTTCATGCTCGACAAGCTTCCGCTCTTCAGACGCGGCCTCAACCTGCGGCCGAATGGCCATCAATTGTTCTCGGAACGATTTCATTTCCATGGCTTTTCCTGCCTTTTCAGAATGTCTTTGCGCCCATTTCAGAAGGGCGGCGATGCTAGCAAAACTGTCCAGCAAGTCAAAGAAAGGGCGAGGAACGAAATCGGCAGCCTTTATTCATTACGAATCTCATTAGAAAAACTGTACTCACCACGGTTATGCTGCCGCACAGGACAGTTATCCTTTTGCCCGTTCAAGGTCTAGAGGCAGTCACTTATGAAAGCGCGCTGGTTCGTCCGTGGTGATATCGATGGCTTCTTTGGCCTCGCGTTGGACAACCTGGTCCAGCTCCTCCTGATTGATTCGCTCTGCCGATACGTGATCGGTCTGCCGGATGACATTCTTTATGGGCGGATACTGCCGGGGGCAGCAGTCTCACTGCTTGTGGGCAACATTTTCTATTCCTGGCAGGCGATGAAGATTGCCAGAGAGACAGGGCGTGACGACATTTGCGCGCTCCCTTACGGAATCAATACCGTCTCATTGTTTGCACACGTATTTCTGGTAATGCTGCCTGCGAAGATTGTGGCGATTCAAGCAGGCGCGGATGAAGAGGCCGCGGCACGCATCGCCTGGCAGGCCGGCCTGGTGGCCTGTGTCGGATCCGGGCTCATCGAATTCGGTGGTGCTTTCGTCGCCGAAAAAATCCGGAAGGCAACGCCGAGGGCCGCGCTCCTTTCAACCCTCGCCGGCATCGCGCTGACGTTCATTTCGCTCGGCTTCATCTACCGTACCTTTGCCAGGCCAATCGTCGGCCTGACAACCCTCGGGATCGTCATGCTCATTTATTTTGGAAAGGTCAGATTCAAAGGCAGCATTCCCGGCGGGCTTGTGGCAGTGGCGATCGGCACCGGCCTGGCCTGGATCCTCGGAATCGCGCCCGGCGAAAATCAACCCGGCAATATCGGACTGCGGTTCCCCGTTCCAGTCATCGGCGACTTGCTCGATGGATTCGGTGGACACTTCGCCATTTACATGTCGGTCATCATTCCCATGGGGCTCTTCAACGTGATCGGTTCGCTACAGAATATCGAATCCGCTGAAGCTGCCGGAGACAAGTTTGATACGCGCTCCTCGCTGGCAGTGAACGGTATCGGAACTCTGTGCGCGGCCATATTTGGCTCGTGTTTTCCAACGACCATCTACATCGGCCATCCCGGCTGGAAAGGTCTCGGCGCACGCATCGGGTATTCCGTTCTAAACGGCGGTTTCATCACCATCATCTGCCTGACCGGCACCCTCGCTCACATCGTCTGGGCAGTGCCGATCGACGCGGGAATGGCCATCGTGATCTGGATCGGCATCGTCATCACCGCGCAGGCCTTTCAGGCGACTCCGAGAGAACACGCGCCGGCAGTCGTTATGGGCCTGCTGCCGGCCGTCGGCGCATGGGGTGCGACCATCCTGATTAAGAATTCACTGCGCGTCGGTCTCAAGGCTTCGCACGAGCTGTATAAGAATGCGGGTGAACTCATCAATGACAAGGTCCAGCCAAAGTCGTTTCTTGATGGCAAGGAAATGTTCCTCAGCGAATTCCAGAAGATGGATGTCTGGGTGCACGGCGCCTTCGCGCTGGAGCAGGGCTTCATCTTCACCGCCATGCTGATATCCGCCGCGACCGTTTCTATCATCGAAAGAAAATTTCTTGCCGCGGCCGTGTGGACATGGATCGGTGCCGCTTTATCCGTCGCCGGCCTGATGCATTCCTACCAGTGGAAGCCCGGTGATACGGCCATCCATCTCACCCCGGCATGGAACTGGGCCATCGCCTACGCCATTATGGGCGCGTGTTTCCTGGCAGCAAAGTGGGTGACGGAACCAGCGGATGGACCGGGCCATTGAAAGTGAAAGTTGAACCCGGCGCCTGCGTGAATGCGTCCCGAGTGTGCGGTCGGATGAATCTCAAACATCCGCACACTCTCTCCTCATTACTCATTCTCGCCCCACGTTGTCGAACCTCCACGCCGCCCTTATGATCATTGCAGGTTCACCTCTGCATCGATTCACTCAGTATGGCTGACTTGCCTCCGATTCCCGGGCACTGCCCCAAATGCGGACATTACAACGAGCTCACTGCCCGTTTCTGCGCGCAGTGTGGTGTGGCCATCCCGAGCGCCAAAAAACAGCCAGCCGATCCCGATGCCACTGAGGATGACTCCATGGATTTCACCCATGAGACCACCGGCACGGTGCCCGTCGCAAGCACCTCGAAGGATGAACCGAGTGTGGGGCTGAAGACAGCTCTGGGCGAGCTCGCAGATGCTGAAAACGATTCCAGCTTCGGGATTGAGCGTTCCGATCCGGCGACTCTCTGGCAGCAGCTCGAAGACATCCCGACCATTCAATCCATTCCGGGAGAACTGCCTGAACCGATTGTTGACGAAACCACGATGGCCCCGGAAGTGGAAACGGACGAGACTACCGAGACGCATGAAGGGCACACGGATGCGACGACTGTCCGGGTAAACAGACCCCCAGTCAT
>JASLXP010000796.1 GCA_030740295.1 Planctomycetota bacterium | reverse complement strand
GGGTCGCTGTTTTCTACTCGCTGGCTGGAATACTCAGCTTTAACAATCCCGGTCTTGTGCTGCTCCTCGCAGAGTGGGCCTTCATCCTTGTCCTTCTCGGCCTTGTTTCCCGTTTTGCTCGGCCGACCTGGGAGAGCGGTGGAGGGTTGCCCGTGGTCTGCTTCGAGGGCAAGGGATTTATCGGCCTGTGCGCCTATCTCGGCCTGATCTATGTGGCCTACTACTTCCTGCTGAATTATGAGCACCTTCCTTCCCCAGCTATTCAGTTGGCAACCTTCATCTGGTATGGCGCAGCCATGCTCGGCCTCCAGCTGCATCGCGCTCGTACGCTCGACACCTCGGCTGTGTTGTGGGACGGAGAGCGTGAGCTTGCCCGAAAATGGGTGCTCCTCACCATCGGTGGCAGCTTCGTTGGATCCCTTCTCCTTCTCGCAATACCGGCCGCGGTCTGGGCCATCCTGCTGCCCTTCGTCACGTGGGGTGCCGTCGGATTCGTCCTGTTCGCCATCGCTCTGGCCAAAGCCGTGGCAGAGCACCGCCGCAGGGAATCTGAGGTCAGCTTCTCCTCGGGGATTTGAATGGATGATCATTTCGAATAGATTCGATTTACTGTCTGAAACATAAGGAGGCAAGAATGACGGAAAACGCATTTGGTATCATCGATGGGTTTAGGCTGGACGGAAAAGTCAGCCTGGTTACGGGGGCGAGCCGCGGACTGGGACTGGCTATCGCCGAGGGGCTGGCGGGCGCCGGCTCAGACCTCGTGATTAACGGGCGCGTGCGGGAAACTCTGGAAGAAGTCGCTGCATCCATTGGAGAGAAGACGGGTCGCAAGGTGATGATCGCTGACGGCGATATTGCTGAGATGGACTTTGTCCGGGGTGTTGTCCCGCGAATCGTTGAAGAGATGGGGCACATCGATGTGCTGGTCAATAATGCCGGTATCAATATTCGCGGCGACAGCGCGGAATATCCGGAGGAGGACTGGGACACGGTGACGGGCATCAACTTGAAGGCAGCCTTCTTCCTCTCGCAGGAATGCGGTAAAGCGATGATCGAACGCGGCGAAGGGGGCAAAGTGATCAACATCCTGTCGCTCGCATCGTCTATCGGGCTGCCAGGCATTCCTGCCTATGCTGCGGCTAAAGGCGGGCTGACGATGGTGACTAAAACGCTGGCCGTCGAGTGGGCGCCCAACAACATCCAGGTGAACGGGATCGGCCCCGGGTTCTTCGCCACCTCGCTCACAGAGCCTTTGCGGCAGGACTTTCGGAACAACTGGATACTCCGCCGCATTCCCACCAGACAATGGGGCAAGCCAATGGAATTGGCCGGCGCAGCCATCTTCCTCGCATCCCCTGCCTCCAATTACGTGACCGGGCAGGTCCTCTACGTGGATGGCGGCTTCCTCACTGGAACGGACTGGCGCAAACAAGAGGATTGAGGGGGATTATTAATCTTGGTCTTTCTCCTCGTCTTAATCGTTGTCCCTGAACAATCTGTGTGCTTCAAAATGGCGAACGCAAAGAACCCCGGGAGAGAGTTTACAGGATGAGAAAAACACAATCTTCGCCAAGCCTTTTCAAGTGCATCCTGGGCGTCATGCCGATCATTCTGTCACTGTCCGTCGCCCGTGCTGGTGACTGGCCAATGTGGCGGTATGACGTTGGCAGGACCGGGGCGTCGCCGGATGAGCTGCCGGAAAAGCTCCGATTGCAATGGCGGCGCGACCTCCCGCCTGTCGTTCCGGCATGGCCCTTCGAGCGCCGTCTGCAATTTGATGTCTGCTACGAGCCGGTCATCGTGGGGAACTCACTGTTCATCGGTTCGCCGAATGACGGCAGTGTCACCGCTTACGATACTGAAACAGGCGACCAGAAATGGAAGTTCTATACGAACGGGCCAGTGCGTTTTGCTCCCGTGGTCTGGAAGGGGAAGCTTTACGTCGCTTCAGACGACGGCCGCGTTTACTGCCTGGACTCCAGTAGTGGAAGCGTCCGTTGGACCTTTCGGGCAGCTCCCGGCGGGCGCCCGGATCTCCATCATCTTGGTAACAATCGTCTGGTATCGTTCTGGCCCGTCCGCGGAGGACCGGTGATTGCCAACGGCACGCTTTACTTCGGTTCTGGCATCTGGCCAACGATGGGCACCTTCGTTTACGCGGTCGATCCAGAAACCGGTAAAGAGATCTGGTCGAACGCCCGGCTCAATTACATCGCGAACATTCGCATCGACCACAACCGGGTGACCGACAGCGCGCTCGCCCCGCAAGGCTACCTCGTGGCAGAGGCCGGTAAACTGCTCGTCCCAAACGGCCGGTCCATGCCCGTCGGTCTGGATCCTGAAACGGGAAAGCTGCTTTACTACGTCCAGGGATATCGGCGAGGGGAATGTCGCGTGACGGCAAGAGGAAAATACGTCTTCGTCGGCAAGCAGGCCGCGCTGGACATAAATACCGGCAGAGAAGTCGGGCAGCGTTGGCACGACGGCCACAAAGACACTCCCAAAGGATGGAGCAGGCGGTACGATCTGTTCGAGGGGCCCTATCATGCCTACAAATTCATTCCTGGCTGCGACGCGTGGTCAGTGCTTGACCCCTCGACAGTCTACGGGAGCCGCCATGGTACTTTCTACGCCTACGACATCGTCAAGGCCAAAAAGTCGACCTACCGAAAGAAGGTCGCCGAACTCGACCTGGATCCGGGTAAATGGGACGCGCCTCTTCGGTGGAAACTCCGGACCCAACACGCGCCGAAGAAGTGGCCGAGCAGCGCGCTCATTCGGGCTGGCCGCCGGCTCTTCGGCCATTCGGGCCGGATGCTGATGGCTGTTCAGCTTCCCGGTGAAGGCGAGCAGCCAAAAGTCTCCTGGGAGCAGGAACTGCCCGGCACTCCGTCATCCATGGCCGCGGCGAATGGCAAGCTCTTTGTCGTGACTCGGGAAGGCGGCATCCTTTGCTTCGGCGGCGGAACCGGTAAGCCCAATGTGCATGCGCTGGTGAAAAGACCTTTGCCTGAAATCAATGACGAATGGCAGCGGCAGGCGACAGATATCCTCGAGGCCAGGTCAACGGTTGAAGGCTTCTGCCTCGTGCTGGGGTTGAAGAACGGGCGGCTTGTCGAGGAGTTGTTGAGACAGACCAAACTCAGGGTCATGGCGGTCGACGCTGATCGAAAAAAGATCGATGCGCTCCGTGACAAGCTCGCTGCAGCCGGTGTTTACGGCAGCCGCTCCGAACTGTTTGTGGCCGATCCTCTCACCTTCTCCTTCCCGCCTTATATCGCGAGCCTTGTGGTGTCAGAAGTTTACGACGGTTCGCAGTTGTCACAGAAAATGACTCGTGAACGTCTCATAAGAATGCTCCGCCCTTACGGAGGAGCCGCTTGTCTCGATGTTCCGGCCGCTCGATGGGAGTCCTTCAAAACGTGGGCTGGAGCAGCCAGGCGGGAAAAGACCAGTCTTTCACGGACTGGCCGCTTTGGCCTGCTGCGCAGAGAGGGCGCGCTGCCCGACACTGCGCCCTGGACCCACGAAAGCAGCGACGCGGCCCGCTCCTATTTCTCGCACGACAGACTTGTCAAACCGCCTCTTGGTGTTCTCTGGTATGGCGACGGCCCCGATCACGGTTTCAAAAAGAACAAGGACTACCATGTCGGCGTGAAACCCCAGGTCGTCACCGGGCGGCTCTTCGCTTTCAATGATCTCACCAGGACACTCCAGGCCCACGACGTCTACACCGGGCGGTCGATCTGGAAAAGGACCGCAGAAGCATTTACGCGGTTTGCCTCGATGGTAGACGGCATCTACGTGGCCGGGGGGAATATGTGCGTGGTCTACGACCCGGCAACGGGCGAGGAACGAAAGCGTTTCACCTACACCGCGGGTGACGATAAGGACCGCAAGCTGTTCGTCTCCGACATCCGGGTGGGCCACGACGTGATCGTGATAGCGGTTGCCTTCGAGAAGGTGCGCAACATTGCCAAGGGCCTCTACGACAGCGCCGCGCTCATCGGGCTCGACCGCCAGAGCGGACAGCAACTTTGGACCCTCAACGCCAAAGAGCGATTCTGCCATCACGCCCTGGCATTAGGCAGCAAGCTGGTCTTTTGTGTCGATTCGCCATCGAATGAGACAACGGGCGAACTGCAGCGCCGGGGGGCCGAACCGAAGACGATCGATTCGACGGTTCTTGCCATTCACCCGCGCACTGGAAAAGTGAAATGGCAGAAAGTCATATCGAATCCGTTCACCACGTACGGGGACGCGTCCTGGAACGTGCAGTCCCGCGATGATGCCTTGTCTTATTCGGAGGCATGCGACATTCTGATTGTCTACAAAGATAGACGTTACAGAGCTATGAGCGGCACAAGCGGAACACAGGTCTGGGAGCGGGAAAATGGTCCGAGCCAGCCAATTATTGTTCGCGGCGAGGTCTACTATGATCAGGGAGGTGGAACGTGGGACGTTCGCACGAACAAGAATATCCCCACAAAAGCAAGCGTGCGCGGCGGCAACGGATGCAACCACGCGGTCGCTAACGCGCACCTTTTCTTCCGCCGCACTTTCACCGCGGCTTATTTCAGCATCCAGACCGGAAAGGCCACCTATCTGCGCAACTTGCGATCTGGATGCACCAACAGCCTGATCCCTGCTGACGGTGTTCTGTCTGCGCCATGCTTCTCGGTCGGATGTATCTGCAACCACCCGGTCGAGACCTCTTTCAGCCTCGTCCATATGCCCATCACCGAAGGCTGGGAAGGCTCCGACCCCGTGCGCGAGCCCCTGCCCCTCGGCGAACGGGATCCGGCCAAATGGAAATGAGCCGCTCTGGGGTCCGCAGCGTCACTTGCCTTCCCCGGTCAAACTCTCACCTTTTCCTCGTCCGTCAAACAACGCTTTGACCTGTTCGGCGGTGAGCGCAAGAGGGTAAAGGCGCGTGTCGTGAATCATTCCCTGGAAAGTGTGCCCGAAACGTTCTTCACCTGAATCGGCGCCGATGACAAGGTCCGTCTTATCTGAATCGTCGAGTGTCTTAGCTGTCCAGGGAGATTCGGCTTTCAATTCGCCATCTACGTAGAGCAGCACTCTGGCATTCTTCGAATCAACGATTCCAACCAGATGATGCCAATCACCGTTGTTGATCGAATCGGATTGCCACGAAGCGACACGCCATGCTTTGGCTTGGCTATCCCGTACCTGAATCGTCCACGCTTTCTTCTGGTCGTACCAGAACATGAAGTTGCCCGCCTGACCAATCCTATCCTTGGATACAACTCGCATTCCGGCCCGTTTGCTGGATGTGCTAATCCACGCGCACACCGTGAGGCCAGTCCATGTGGCCATGTTGATGGGGCCTATTCGCACACGCTGGGTGCCGTCAAACCTGGCAGTAGTGCCTTTGCCTGACGGGCTCTTCGCAAGCAGAGCAGGCTTGCTGTCGATTCTGTCGTCCTTGTCTTCGTGCAACAACGCTTCGACGTGAAGACTGCCGCCTTTAACCTCATCCCAACGTGTCGTCAGGTCGGGTGACGGCGCAGCTTTCGTGAGTGGGACGAAGCGGGAGGATTTCACGTAGGGCTCATCAAAGACTTTGGTCTCTTCAGGAAATGGCGGCATCGGTCTGATGGGCGGAGGGGCAACGAACTTCCTGCGCAGCGAGAGAATCTTTGAGGCGGCGGCGTACCATCCCACAGGATTGCCTTTGTAGGATGGCTCGTGAAGGTAGACGTCAGCTTTAATCTGGTCGCTTTTGTCCTTGAAAGTCAGCAACCGGCTGAGAGGGTGCGATCCGCCATGGAAACGGGTCAGGGCCGCGACCTGCAGGAAGTTCACGCCCCACTTAATCTCTGTGATCGTCTTTCCTCCCCAGTCATCATCCGGTCCTTTCACATGGGTGTGACCGGCGATCCAGAGATCGATTGCACCACGCCCGTGCTGTTTGTGGAAGCTGTCGAGAAAATCTTCGAACACGTGCGCGTCTTTGGTGTATTGGAAGTCGGCGGGGTCGTCCTTTTCGATAATGAAATAGAGATATGAAGATCCCTCGGCGCCTCCGCTACTGCCGTGATATCGCGGGTGACCTTCGCCGTTACCGGAGCCGACCGTCGTGTCCCGCAGGGCGTTGTGGTGCATGGTGACAATGATCTTGTCCTGGTTATCGAGAACCTGCTGTTTCCACCACTTGAAAGTCTCCCGCGTGACGGCCCCCGGCGGGTAGCCGCCTGAATTGCGTTCCCTGCTGTGCCCGCGTCCGACGGGTGTGGGCGCGTCGTTCCGGTCAGCGAGCATGAGGAACAGGATATTGCCCGCAAGAAACCGGTAGCGCTCCCAGGTGCCTTCGACCGGGAAGGGCCTGCGCTTCGGATCGACACCAGAGACGGTTGTGTTCTCGCCCAGCGGGTCGCCCCATTTACTGAACCAGGAGCCGGGGCCATGGTCGTAGTAAGGAGCATCGTGGTTCCCCGGCACGTTGTAGATTTGCTCGCGCCGGTGTTTCGTCATAGCCCGGTACTGACGAATCAATTCTCTCCCGTCTTTGTCGCCGGGCGGGGTCTGGTGAGCGGATAGGTCGCCGGCATCGATCATGATGTCCCAATCGAATGCCGGGGCTCTTTTCTCCAGTCCTTCCGACTGCCGAATCGCCTTGGCCAGGCTTTCACGGCCGCGGCGGATGTCGGCGGGCACATGCGCGCAGCTTGTTGCCCACACGCGAAACAGGCGCGGCGGCGCCTCTGCCTGGGAAGACGCAACGAAGACAAAGAGGGAAGGGAATAGGACCAGCAGGCTGTGCAATCCACACGTGCTCTCTAGCAGTTTTCTCATGGGGAGATGGGTCTCTCGATTTAAGAGGTCACAGGGCAAGCCAGTGGCCTCATCGGATTAAATCCAAAGGACATTGAATGATCTGTGAGGGATGGGGACCAAGAAAAACGCAAGCTGGTGTGGGCCAAATTCTGGTAAATCCAACGCTGCAGGACTACTCACCCTCCAGACACACCACGCTGCCGTCCTGCAGGGAAACATAAGCCTTCTTACCTGCGATGGCGAGGCCATCGTAGGCTGGTGCTGCGGGTAGCTGATAGGTGGCCAGCTTCTCCCCGTCACTGGCGGACAGGACCCAAAGCTCACCGCCGGGCCGATCGGGGTGGTTGTGCGAGATGGCTGCAAAGACGCTGGCCGTATCACTCCCAATTCCAGGAAGCGGGGTGGGCAGATCTCGAACAACCGGGCGAAGGCTCTTCTGCCAGTCGGCATAAGAGTCTTTGCCGTGGTCCTTCGCCAACGCATCGAGCCACAGGTACCCGTACATTTCGGGCACGTGAGAAGAGGCGGAGAAGGTCGGTGACCAGGCCGTGTCCTCGTAGATCTGCGGATTGTCCGGGTTGCGAGCGCTGCGATTGAAATTGACAGCCCAAGCTTGGCCGAGCTTGCCGGACTTCGCGCTCAGCTCGGAAAAAGGAATCCGGATTTCTGCGATCCAGGCCTTGCCCTCTTCCCTGCCACACCGAACGTCCAATGCCCCATTCCATGTGTTGTCCTTGTTGTAGCTGTCCTGAACCACGCCTGCCGGATTGATAACGATCTGGAAGTACGGGCCTTTGCGGCTGTCCTGGGTGTCAATGAAAATCTCGACACACTCGTCCTGCCAGATGTTGTCGTCACGCTTCGTCTTCCTGCTGACGGCCTTCTCCGGATTGGGCTTCTCGCAACGGAATGCCAGGTAGAGGTTTTCTCGGTCGCTCACCGCGTAGCATGTGGTCAATTCTCTGGGCGACCGCTTCGCGCCGTCGAGGAAAGAGTACCTGAGGGGTGATGCCAGCTCCGTATACAGAGCATCGATGCGGCCGTCGATCTCAGGCGGTTGCTCCAGGGCAGGTACTCTCGACACAGGACGCCATACCTCCTCTGTCAGGGATCCTTTCGAACTCTTCGAGCCTCCATTGCCAGCGCCGCTGGCAGCAGCCAAGGCCTCGACCATCATCGTACGGGGAACGGCTGCGCGCCAGCCTCCGTTGATGGTGCTGCGGATGCTGCTGCTCCTTCCGTCTCTCACGATGGCCGTCCCTCCGAGAAACGCCACGGGTACGCTTCGCGTTCCGTATTGGTCGGTGTAGTAACGCGTCGGCGTCCATCCGAAGGCGGGCCCACCCCTGGTGTAGCCAAGAGCCTTTCCGGTCTGGCGATTGAATCGCCCGCGGGCACACCCGGCCACGGAGATCGTCTTCCCGTCACTGCAGAGAAGATCTGCCGCCCCGACATAGGTCGTCCCTCTCCGGGGCGTGTACCCGCCGAAGATGACATTCTCCTTCTTTGCCAGGCGGCGGGTCCATAACAACTCACCAGTGCGGGGGCGAGGAGTCTGTCAGCAGCGGACACGCCAAGCTGCGTACCTCCGATTCGCTGTTGAGGCGTCCGGCTTGAATGGAATCGGCGAGTTCGGCGGATGCATTTGCTGGAATCTGACAGTACTGTCCTGTCTGCATCGTATTCCCCACACCAGGTTTCGGCATAACTGAGATGTTTGACAAGAGTCAGGATCTTTTTCCCATCAAGAAGGAATACGCCTTCTTGACGCATTGCAGCATCTCCCCCCTTTACAGCCGCGGATTCCAGAAGGAGCTGGAAATGGCGGAAAAGCACCAGAATCGGGGAGCTCTGTTTTTCGATTCCTACGATCAGATTCTGGACAACCTGCGAGCAGC
>JASLXP010000795.1 GCA_030740295.1 Planctomycetota bacterium | reverse complement strand
CGTGCTGACCTCCGCCAATACGGACGGCATCATCAGCCTGAGCAACGATATCTTTGTCGAAGGCACCGTGACCTTTGGCAGCGACGTGCGCATCAGTGCGAACATCACGATTGATACCGAGCAGGGGGCAGACGGCGCAGGCAACATCGTGATGATGACCGGCGTCGATATCTCCGGCACGGGCGCAGGGCTCGACCTGAATCTGGATGCCTCCAGCAATGTGGATGGCGGGCAGGTGGTGCTCGGCCAGTTCGGCAATGCGGGCGGCAACTTTGTGAATGACCTGACTGTCAATACCGGCAGCAATAGTACTACGGCCGGTAACGTCTCCATCAGTGCCGACATCTCGCTGGATGCTAACGGCGCAGACCTCGGCGACCTGAACGTCACCGGCGGCGGGCTGGTGATTGTGACCGGCGACGCCACGATTGATACGGAAGACGGTGGAGATGCCAACGCCGGCTTTGTGAACTTTGGAGAGTCCACACTGACCGCAGATGCCGCCAACGATCTGACCATCAACACCGTCGGCAATACGGACAGTGGCACGGTGACGATTACCGGTGCGGACAGCAGTGGCGGGGCCTTTATCGACGACCTGACCATCACCACGAACTCGACCAGCTCCGCCACGATTAACCTCAACGGCACGGTCACCACCGACGGCGACCAGAGCTATGACTCCGGCCTTATCGACCTGCCGAACGTGAACGTGGTCTCCAACAACGGCAGCGTAACGCTTTCGAGCAACATTACCTCGGCCGCGAACGTGGTCATTACCGCCGGCCTGAACATTAATCTTAACGGCGTCGACACCATCGATGCCGGTGGGCAGGACGTCACCCTGACAGCCACCGACTTTACTGCCACCGGCAGCCTTACCACGCAGAATGTCGATGACCTGGGCTTCAATATCTCCGGCACGGCGAGCGTGAACGGTGCAGTGAGCTTCAACGCGGCCACGCTCTCGACCGGCGCAGGTTCACTCAGCAGCGCCGGCAACACGGTTGACCTCAACATCACCGGCGCGGTGGACCTCGACCTGGATATCAACACCGGCGGAGCGAACTTCCAGGTCAGCGGCACGAGCTTCGATAACACCGGTGGAGACGTCAGCACGGCCGGCGGTGAGATTCTGGTGCAGACCACCGGCGCTCTTACCATCGGTGGTGACCTCAATGCGGGCTCAGGCAACGTGACATTTGGCGAAGCTACCAGCATGACCGGTGGCGGCACGATCTTCGCCGCCACGCTGACCGGTCTGAACGCGACGAGCAACACCTTCATCATCAATGGCGCCGGCGGCGTAGGCACGCTCAATACGGTCGCCATCGACATTACGAACATCGTCGGCGGTGTTAATGCCGACACCATCACCATCAACGGCGGGGTGCTGCCGGGCACGATCAACGCAGGCGACGGTAACGACAATATCACCCTTCAGAATGGTGGTCAGCTCACCAGCAATGTCATTAACGGTGAAGCTGGCCAGGATGATTTGACGATTGATTTCAGCGGCGGCACCAACGTCGCGCCGTTTGACGGGCTCACCTTTAATGGAGGCGATCCGACCGCCAACCCGGGCGACAGCCTCTTCCTTACGAATTCTGGTCTGTTTACTTCGGCATCTTTCAACTTTACGAATCCGAGTGATGGAAGCATCACGCTCACTGGCACAAGCACAGGAACCATTAACTACACCGGCCTCGAACCGGTCTTTGCGCTGATTGGCACGCAGAACATAAACTTCGAGTTCAATGGCGGTAACGAGACTATTACGGTCGATGACAACGGGACTTCGAACGACGGGCTTTCCTCCATCGATTCCGACCAGGGCGAACAGGTCATCTTCCAGAATCCGAACCAGAATCTGAATATCGACGCCAATGCCGGTAACGACACCATTAACGTCAACGGCAGCGACACCGGGCTCGCCTCAGACGTCACCATCACCGGCCAGAACGACCTGACGGTCAGCGATGTCAACCTGCAGAATTCGGGCGTTACTATCCAGTCTACCGGTGGCTCGGTGACGGCCGGCGATATCACCGCCGGGGATGTGACGACGACCGCGCAAGACAACTTGAATGCCGGTAACGTGAATGCGAGCGGCAGCGTGCAGCAGACTTCGAATACCGGCTCGGTTACCACCGGCTCTGTGGAAGCCGACGGCAGCGTGACTCAGACCGCACAGGGCAGCGTCAATACCGGCTCGGTCACCGCCGGTAACGATGTGTCCCAGACCGCCAACACGGGCACGGTGACCACGGACGATATTACGGCCACGAACGGCACGGTAGAGATCACCACCTCCAATCAGAATATTAATGTTGGAGACGTTTCCAGCGGTGCCGGCCAGACGATTGACACCGGCGGCGGTTCGGTCTCGACTGGTGCGCTGACCGCGGGCGCCGATGCGACGATTAACTCCGGAGGCGGCAGCATCACTACCGGCGACTTCAGCGCGACGGACGCCACCGTGGACAGCAGCGGTGGAACCGTGAGCCTGGATAACGTCTCTGCCGACGATTTCAGCATCGATGGCGGCGGTGGGACGGTCAGCTTCGAAGAGATTATTGCCACCGGTGATGTCTCGCTCGTTTCTGCCGGCGGCACCATCAACCTGGAAGGCGACCTGATTTCCACGCTCGGCGCTCTGCTCATCGATGCCGCCACGTTTACTACCTCGGGCGATGCGACCCTGACCTCGACCGAGTTGACGCTCGATACGGCCATCGACTCGCAGACCAACGGCATCATCGACCTGGATGCGGGAATCGTGAATTTCGAAAAGAGCTTCACGATCAGCGGCGGCACATCCGCCCGGACGCAGGAAGGTGGCGTTGAAGGCAAGAACGTCCAGCTTGGTGCGGAAGTGGTTATCGAATTACCGGTGATTGAGGTGCAGGTGGTCGAGCAACCGGATGTGAATACCGAGCTGATTGCACTGCTCAAGCAGTTCGGCATCGAGCTCGAGGGCCTCGAAGGTATCTCGACAAAGATTATTGAGCCGCTTTCCTCCGAGCGTGCCCAGCTTGGCAATCTGCCGACACCGCTCCAGACGGCCCAGGCCATGAGCGCTTTGAATGAAACACTCAGCACGACCCCGGCCCCGGAGGCGACCGAAGAATTCAAGCAGAAACTCGCCGATGCCAGTGGCAAACTGATGGATAGCGACGATCCGATAAAGGCCCTGGAAGAGCTCCAGAATGACGAGTTCGTGAAGAATTCGCCGGAGGCCCAGACCAAGCTCAAGGCGCTGGCCAACCTGCTCGATATGTCCCTGGAGGTTGAAGATTCGGACGACCCGGATGCGACCTTCAAGACGCTCCGAGAGAAGAGCCCGTGGCTGAAGGACGCGCAGAACTTCCTCGCCCAGGCCCGTGCCCTGCTCATTCAGAAGGGCAAGAGCCCGAAGTTCGCCGCCCAGCTCTTCATGGTCAAATACGCCAAGCCGATCCAGGCCGCGTTCCCGACCACGTACGGTCTGCTGCAGCAGATGGCGGCAGAATAAAACGTAATGAGTAATACGTAATGAGTAATGTCCGGATGTGAGTGCCGATGTTGTTTTGGCGGCGGTTGGCAGTGATACTGGATGCTCGGTGGGGGCAGCCAGGTAACGACCGCCGTTTGTAGAAAAACGGTACTACGAGTATCCAGCATCATGAAAATCTTTCTCACCGGCTCGGCCGGTTTTATCGGCGGGTATCTTGTTCAGGAGCTGCTTGACCACGGGCATGAGGTGGTTGGGCTTGATAATTATTCGAAGTATGGGCAGGTCTCGAAGAGCTACGATTCGCATGAGAATTACCGGCTCGTGCAGGGCGACGCGAAGGATATCGATCTGCTGAAGGAGACCCTGACGGACTGCGATCTCTTTGTCGCGGGTGCGGCGAAGATTGGCGGGATCAGTTACTTCCACGAATACGCGTACGACCTGCTGGCGGAGAATGAACGCATCACCGCGGCCGCGTTTGACGCGGCGATCTGGGCACATAAGGAGAAGCAGCTCCAGCGCATCGTGGTGGTGAGCAGCTCGATGGTCTATGAGTGTGCGGATGTGTTCCCGACGCCGGAGGGGCATCAGCGTCAATGCCCGCCGCCGGAATCGACCTACGGCTTCCAGAAACTGGCGACCGAATACTATGCGAAGGGCGCGTGGGAGCAGTATCAACTGCCGTTCACGATTGTGCGTCCATTTAACTGCGTCGGTATCGGCGAGCGCCGGGCCCTCGGCGGGAAGGAGATCGCGAGCGGGAACGTGAAGCTTGCGCTGAGCCATGTCGTGCCGGATATCGTGCAGAAGGTTTTGCGCGGTCAGGATCCGCTGCACATCCTCGGCGATGGCCGGCAGGTGCGTCACTACACCTACGGCGGTGACTTGGCTGAGGGTATCCGTCTGGCTGTCGAGAGCGAGAAGGCGGTGAACGAGGATTTCAATATCTCGACCGCGGCGGGCACCAACGTGCTCGAGCTGGCGGAGCTCATCTGGGACAAAATTCACCAGGGCGCCAAGCCGTTCGCCTACGTTTCAGATGACCCGTATCCGCACGATGTGCAGCGCCGCATCCCGGACGTGCGGAAGGCAAAGGAGGTACTGGGTTACGAGGCAACGACGGATTTGAGCACGATGCTGGATGAGGTGATCCCGTGGGTAGGGGAGCAGATAGAGGAGGGGCTGATTTGAATGACGAATGGGAAGAAGATGCGAATGGGCATTGAACGACGATCGTGATGCTGGATACTGGATACTCGATACTCGATACTCGATGTAATGCCGATGTCGTTGTGATGGCGGCTACGGATTGGAGGCGTACGAAATCCAAAGCGGTAACAAGCAAGTTACAGCACTCCAGAATTGTCAGCCAGCCTCTTCCATCAACCATCAGCCATTAACCATTAAAAAAGCCTTGCCGGACTTTCGTCCGGCAAGGCTTTTCGTTTGGGTAACTGGGCCTTTGATTACATGCGGGTGTTGATCCAGTTTCCGCTGTTGGCGTCCTGGCCGCTCCACTGGCCCTGGACTCCGCTGTTGGATGCGGAACCGCGATAGGCGGATTCGGCGCTCTGGGTCAGGGAGGAATCCTGGAGGTTGGTGGCGACGGCGGTGGAATCGATCTTCTTGGCGATGATTTCCTGGGCGGCGTTCACGCGGTCGTTGACGGTGATGTTGACGACGTTGGCGCTGTCGACATCCTGGTCGCTGGACTGGCTGCCCCAGAAACGGTTGCCGGCGTGGGTGCCACCGGTGCTGCGGGCAGCATCGAGAGCTGTCTGCGCGGCGCTCTGGGCCTGGATGTTGTCACCAAACGCGGCGCTGGCGATGTTGGTCACGCTGGGGTCGACCCGGCGCGGCATCGGACGGCCACCGATGTTTTCACGCACATCGATGTAGTTTTTGCTGTCGATATCCTGACTGCTGTTCTGCACCTGGTCGGCGACGTTTGTGGCGCTGCCACCATGGCGGAGGGGCGGGCAGTAAGGCCTCGGGGCCGGGGTCTTCTTGACGAGGGCGTCCTGGACGAGATCCTGGACCTGGACGTTGCTGCCGGTGGCGGTGCTGGTGATCTTGTTGACGAAGATCTCTGCACCGGGCTGGCGGCGCATCCGGGGCAGGTCGATACGGGCGCGGATGTTGTTGTAGCTGTCTACATCCTGTACGCTGTTCTGGGTCTGCCATGAGCCGTTGTGGGCGCTGCCGTAACGGTTGCCGAAGTAGCTGGGGGCCTTGGGCGAACCGACTTCGGCTGCCTGGGTCTGACCCTGATTCTGAAGCGAATCGGCGGCGGCGGTGGAGGTGATGTTGCTGATATCAATCAGATCCTTGGAGTAGGGGAGGCGGGGCCGGTTGAAGCCGATGTTGGCGTTGATGTCGTTGGGGGCCTTTGCCTTCTGATTGCTGTCGCTGTTCTGCTTGCCATAGTTGTCGGCCTTGGCTTCGCGGGCCTTGGCGAGCTGATCCGAGATCTCGTTCTGGACATTGCTGGCGAGTGAGCTGGCGGTGATGTTTTTAACGAGAATGAAGTTTCCGAGTGACATGGTTGATCCTTTCGTGTGTGAAACACTGGTTCGTATAAAAAAGGTCTTCCCAGGGATTCGGACAAACGAGGAAAAAGAAGGGCAACACTATTGAGGGCAACACGTGGGAAGACCTCTGGTTTCCTGATTCCTGATTCCCGAGTCCTTTTCCCGAGGATTCGGACAAACGAGGAAAGAAAGAGAGCCTCCGGATTTCTGATACCGGATTCCTGATTCCTTCCTTTCAGCCTTTTCCGAAGCCTTCCTGCTAAGGGGTCTCGGTGAGGCTATTGTGGTACGTCTGACTCCGGCCTGGAGGCCAGAGCTACGTTACCTTGTGTCGGCGAAATCCTTGTCGCTCGAGCACGGTGCTCGGAGTACAGAGCCAAGATTTGATCTCAGGTCTGCTGCTCTCATCTCGGTCGGGTTTCCCTTCCGGCCGCCACAGTTGAGCGGGCTGCGGGCGATGAGGGCGTATCTACGTTTTCAAAGAATGGTGTGGAGCTGGGATGGGGCTTGGGGAGTTGGGAACTCGACTACATCCATTCCATTACTCCGATGTTGCGATGGGGCACCGAGCCCCACCGCAACATCAGTCACCACTTACATATTTACATTGATCCAGTTGCCTCCGTCGGAAGTCTGGCCACTCCACTGGGTTTGCTCGCCCTTGTTCGAGCCGGCGCCGCGCCATTCGGATGCGGCGGACTGATGGGCGGTGGAATCCTGCAGATTAGCGGCGGTGGAGTCTGCGTTTACCTTTTTGACGAGGCCGACCTGGAAGGCGTTGACCCGGTCGTTGACTCGCATGTTGATGACGTTGGCGCTGTCGACCTTCTGGTCGTTGGTCTGTTCATCGAACAGGCGGCTGCTGGCGTTGGCGCCGGCCAGATTGCGGGCTTCGGTCAGCGCGTCCTGCGACGCACTCTGGGCCTGGATGTTGTCACCGGTGGCCTTGCTGTTGATGTTCGTGACTGTCGGGTCGAGACCCTGCACGGAAAGCGGACGACGGCCGATGTTTTCGATGACGTCAACAAAGTTCTTGCTGTTGATGTCCTGCGCATTGTGCGCAATCTGGTCGCCTGCATTCGAGGCATGTCCACCTGGGCGTGCCGGCGGGCAGTAGAATGGATAAGGCGTCGGATTCTTTTCGACGGTGGCGTCCTGGTCGAGATCCTGCACCTGGACGTTTGTGCCGGAGGCATCGCTGTCGATGTCATCCACGAAGATATTCGCGGTGGGGAAGTAGGAGACGTGCAGTTCGCGGCCGGGCTGGTCGATACGCGGGTTGATGTCATTGACGCTGTCGACATCCTGTCCGCTGTTCTGCTTCTGCCATGCGCCGTTGTAGGCGTTGCCGAAGAGGGCGCTGGCCCACGGCCTGCTCGGGGCGACGGGTGAGCCGACCTTGGATTCAGACTTTACGGCCTGATTTTCGAGCGAATCGGCGGAAGCGACGGATTTGATCTTGCTGATGTCGATGATGTCTTTGGTATGGGCAAGGCGCGGGCGGCGAAGGCCGATGTGGGCGTTGATTTCGTTGGGGGCCTTCGATTTCTGGTTGCTGTCCTGCGCCTGGTTGGCGATGCTCCTGGCGTTGCCTTCACGGCCTTTGGCGAGCTGATCGAGATTTTCGTTCTGCACGCCGCTGGTGAGTGAGCTGGCATTGATCTTGGTGATGTGAATGAGATTACCGAGCATAGTTGCTCCTTTATGTAGTGGTGTGTGTAAGTGGTGTGTGAATGTTGATGGGCTGCTGTTACTTCCTTTGTGACTGTGGAAGAATGGAGTGGTGGAATGTTGGAGTTTTGGGCAGGCTCCGTGATTCCATCGTGTCCGTATCCTCCTTCCTATCCGTTGCTTCTTGCGGGCGGAGGTTTTCTTTATTGCGTCAGGGCACATCGCCGCGAGCTGCTGGTCAGCCCGCTGGGCAAAAAGGGGGCTGTCCGACAACTCGAGGGTTGTCCTGAAGAATGGGTTTCGTTTGTAGCTGCGTGGGCCGGGCTGCGTGCGGTCTACAAGCTGGTGGCAACTTGTAGCTGCGAAGGCTGGCCTTCAGCTACGAATTTCAAAGAGCTTCTTCTCAACTCGGGGGACTCGACTCGCTGGGCTCGTCTTGTCCGGAGTTGTCTGTAACTACGGGCTGGCAGTCTGTTGGTGCGGTCTACAGGCTGGCAGCCTGTAGCTACGATGGCCGGGGTGGCCAGGTCGCTACAGGGGGTGTCCACGATGGTTTCAAAGAGCCTTTGAATGAGTGCGCGCCTGACTCGATTTACTTATCTCGTCTTCTCCTGAGCCGCGTGGGCTTAGCGGCCCGGCACTTACTCATTACTCATTACGTATTGGCAGACCGGTATTGGGCGGACACCGGTCGTCCGTTGGGCAAACAGGCAAATCAAAAAGTGAAAAAGTGGGTAAGGTCAGGCGTGATGCGATTGGCGTTTTCACGCGGCACGCATCACGCCTTCGCATCACGTTTCTTAGAGGCTGACGTTGAGCCAGTTGCCGCTGTTGGCGGTCTGGCCGTTCCACTGTCCCTGCTCTGCACGGTTGGATGCAGCGCCTCTCCAGACAGATTCGGATTTCTGCGAGGCGGTCTGATCCTGGAGGTTGCTGGCGGAGGAAGCGGAGTTGTAGTCGTGGGCAATGGCGGACTGGAAAAAGTTGAGACGGTCGTTGATGCGCATGTTGACTGCGTTGGCGCTATCGACGTCCTGGTCGTTGCTCTGGCTTTCGAACAGGCTGCTGCGGGCGTCGGCACCGGAAAGGGTGCGGGCTGCTGTCTTGGCATCCTGTGCGGCGCTCTGGGCCTGGACGTTGTCGCCGGCGGCGGCTGAATTGAGATTGGTGACCTTCGGGTCGCCCTGGTCGTAGCGCTCACCTTCGATGCCGATGTTCTCGACGACGTCGATGTAGTTGGTGCTCTTAATCTTCTGGCCGTTGCTGGCTACCTGGTCGCCGTCATTGATGGAGTCTCCACCGACGGTACGGGCTGGCGGGCACCACGGGTTGAGGTAGTTCGGGCCGACTTTGCCTTTGGAGCTCAAGTCCTGTAACTGCACGTTCGTGCCACCGGCCTGGCTGTTCATGTTATCCACGAACGTGTGGGCCAGAGGGTAGCCGGAGACGGAGTAGTAATTGGAAGGCTGGTCGATGCGGGTTTCGACGGTGTTGTGGCTGTCGACATCCTGCAGGGCGCCCTGGTGCTGCCAGACACCGTTGTTGGTGCTGCCGAGCTGGCTGGCGGTGCTGCCGTCTGGCAGGGTCACGATGAAGGGGATATCGGTCTTGGGCTCGCCGGCTTCCGCTTCCTGGGCGGCTTTCTGTGAGCCGAAATTGTCGGCCTGTGCCCTGGAGTCAAAATCGGTGACGTCGATGATGTCACTTGTATAAGGATGACGTGGCCGGTCGATGCCGATGACGGCGAGGAGTTCGTTCGGGCCTTTTGCAAGCTGGTTGCTGTCCTGGGCCTGGTTGGCGTAGTTGTCGGCCTTGGCTTCGCGTGCCTTGGCCTGCTGCTCGAGAGCCTCATTCTGTACGCTGGAGGCGAGAGAACCGGCATTGAATTTTGAGACGGTGATTAGGTTGCCGATAGACATGGTTTAGGTCCTTTCTAATTACGACCAAATAAACGTAGATACTCCGATGCTGGGGCGCGCTTTCGCAGGCAGGCAAACACCTGCCATGACAGCCGGGACGGCTGCTACGATGACGTACCCCGGGAAACAAGCCTCCTCCGCGGTGTCCTGCGATCTACGCCGCGAGGAAGCCGATAGAGGAGGCGTCTCGGCGTCTTGCCGAAACGCCTCCTCTGGCTGGACGATAGTGCCGCTTCAAGGGCATCGATTTCTGCGGGCGTACTGGGAGCACTGGCGAATGAGTCGGGTAACTATCACCTTGCGGAAATCAACACTCTGTCTGCGACGAAATTTGGTTTACCGGTCTCCGGCCTTCAGAGTCTCTGATCTTCAGTCTCTGGTCTCGGTCTCCGGTCTTAAATTCTAAAATCTAATCTTGGGCTGTTAGCTCTTGCGGTTGTCTGGTCACTCTGCTGTTCCTGCGCGCCGTTGTTCTTGGAACGTCCACGGCTGGAGGCTTCTGAGTGCTGCGAAGCAATCTGTGCCTGGTCGTTCTGCTGGTTGGGCGCGGTGGTCAGTTGTTCTGCGATTTTGTCTTCGACGATGGCACGGCCACCGGCGGCATCCAGGTCGGTCGGCTCGCCACTGATGAGCCCGTGACCGGTGTATGCAATATCTGAAAGAATGTCGTAAGGCGTATAGCTGGGGTCGGCTTCTTTGCGGCCGGTGGTCAGCGACTGCTGGTCGAGGTTCTGTGCCTGGAGGCTGTCGTTGGTGCTTTGATTTCTTACGTGTCCGACTTCGGCCGGGGCGGGCGGGCAGAAACCGAATTCGCCGTTCTTGCGGAGGCCGAGGTAGTTGCGGGCACGGGCGGTCTGGTCGCTGCCCTGATCCTGGTCGGCCCGGTTGTCGGCCCATCCACCGGTCTGTGCCGGCGGGCAGAAAAAGCTGTAGTGGCCGTAGGGGCGGTCTTTTTTCACGGCGGAGCGCTGGCCGACATCCTGGAGCTGTGTGTTTTTGTTGGCTGCGTCGGCATCAACATTGTCGACCCAGATCTCAGAGCCGAACTGGGGCCCGCCGGGCAGGCCAGAGCCGGGCTGGTTGATTTCGCCGGTGACGTGGTTGTCAGCATCTGAGCCCTGGCGGCTGCGCTGGACCTGTTCGCCCTTGTTGGCGCCCATGCCGTGGGTGCTGGAGGTGCTGAATCCATAAGGCAGGTTGGGCAGCCCGCCGAGCGCTTCCTGCTGCAGGCCCTGGCCCTCAAAGCTGTCGGAATCGGCATCTGAGCCGACGCCGTCTATAGCGAGGATATCTACATGGCCGTTAAGGCGGGGCCGGTCGGCCGTCAGGCGTGCCTGAATTTTGTTGGGGGTGGTGGTCAGTTGGTTGTTGTTCTGTCCCTGGCGGTTGGCGTTGCGTGCCTTGAATCCGGCGGACAGAGCGAACTGAGATTTACCATCTTCTTGTGTCGAGCGGCCAGTGCCTACGCTGAAGATTTGGCCGACGGTGACGGTAGTGAATGACATGATTTATGTCCTTTCCGATGCCCGCTCTTGCATTGCGGGCGTCGATGCTAAGCCGGATGCTTTGTATCAGCAGTGACGATTGCTGAAGGCATCGGGCGAAACCCATAACCTCAAACTCAAGACAGAGTCTTAAGCCTTTTTTCGCTTGGTTGACTCTTGTCGAGTGACATCAAGTTGTATGGTTACCGGCTGGTGTGAACGAGACGAATGCACGTTCAGCGCAGTACCAAGAATTCCCAGCCGAATTGTTCCGCAGAATAGCGGAAGAAGGACGTTGCCCAGCCAAAGGCAACTTTGCTCTCAGGATGCCTTTGGGGGCTATCGCTGAAAGCACCTTCATTATCCCCAACTGCAATTTTGGGATTAGGCCGGGAAAACGTGGAAAGGGGCCGGAGGGCAGAAAGAAGTAGTTAGGGTGTTGTTGGACAGCGACTTAGATACTGGATACTGGATACTGGATACTGGATACTCGATACTGGCGTGTTGGTCGTGAGAAACCTTGTGAAGTTTGCCGCTGAACTTTGAGAGGGGGAGTTAAGGTTGGAGGCATGGAGGGATGGGTAGAGGAGGGGAGGGGTGATACTGTGAGGTCGTCGCAGTCGAGAGTGATGTTGGATTCTGTATACCTTGAATCCACAACAACTACACCGGCACTCTATCGAGTATCCAGCATCCTGTATCGAGCATCACTCTCCCAGCCTGTGAGTGCTCGAACAGAGCCACCTTCTGTGCTCCAATAGAGCCGTGGAAACCGACAAAGACACCAGCCCAGCCGAGCAGCCGGAAAAACCGGTGTGGAAAGATCGCCTACCGGATTGGCAGACCATGCTTTGCCTGCTGTTGCTGCTGATCCTGGGCATTCTGGCGCGCGTCGAGTTGTTTCGGGGCGAAGAGCCGCAGCTCGTGCCTGATTCCGGCTCATACATCATGCCGGCCGAGCGTCTTCTGAATGAGGGCAGTATCGCCTCTCGTATTCGGCCGCCGGGCTATCCCCTGTTTCTTTCGATGATTTATTTCATCTGCGGCGAAAGCGCGCACCACGCAGTCGTAAAGGCGCAGCATGCCATCGGTATAGCTGTCTCTCTTATTTGGTTTGGGACGTTTCTGCTGCTTATCGGCAATCGATGGGCGGCCCTGTCCTGCGCGGCCGTGATCGGACTCAACTATAAAGTCATTTCATTTGAAGGAGTGATCCTGACAGAAGCACTTTGCATCTTTCTTGTCACAGCCCATGCATGCGCTCTCGTGTTTTATCTGCAGCCGGAAAAAGGCAGATCGCTCAAATGGATTTGGCCGGTCGTCGGCACCCAGGCGATGCTCACTCTGACCAAACCGTTCTTTATGTTTTTACCGTTGTTCGTGCTGCCGCTGCTGGTTTTCCGGTGGCATAGGTTCGCCGGCGAGACGCCGACGAACCCAGCAAGCGTCCGAAAGGCCTCAGGCATCTACATCGCCGGCTGGCTGCTGCCGATTCTGCTATGGCAGTCGGTCAACTGTTACCACTTCGGGAAATTCCAATTCTCGCAGGTCAGACGATACAACCTGCTCGGGAAAGTCATGCAGATCAAACAATACGAATTCGCACCCGATGAATACTCAACGTTGGCCCGACACATCAAAAATTCCAGTATTCCGTCCCCCTATCATCTGGAGAAGGATCTTTCAGAAAAAGGAGTGCTGCCAGACACTGACACTCTCGAGGCCATGTGCAAGGCCTGTATCCTCCGCGCTCCGTTCCATTTTTTAATCAGTAATCTGAAACTGATACCGTCCGTGCTTGGGGCGAAGCTGTATCCGTCCGTGGGTGTCCCATCCAAATCAAGGAGCCGGTGGATGAGCCGTTTTATCGATTGGGTAAATCGGTATACGTCCGGTCCGTGGAAACTCAGCTTTGTGCTTGTTTTCGTGATTATTCTGATCCTGGCCGCGGCCGGGCCGGCAAAGGCTGGATTTCCGGTTCTGTTCTGGTGGCAGAACGCCGCCCTCGGTCTTGTTTTTATTTACAGCCTGCTCATGGCCACGTTTGCCGGGTACACCGATTTCGGCCGGCTGACGATCGTAGCCGCGCCCGTGCAGCAGTATTTCAAGTTTCTGTTTTTGCCCTACCTGGTCTGGGTATACGGAAAATACAAATGGGAACGCCGGATGGCAGGAAACTCGTAGCCCAAACATACCGGCTCATGAAGCCATTTCATTCATATCCATGTAACCCCTCACGCTATCCTGCGTCTTTGCCCATAAGCTAAGGTCTGTACCGAGGGCTCTGACATTGACACCCCAGACCTCACCCCACACAATCCGGGCGGAAAGGAATCAGGAATCAGGAGCGCATACCAAGCTCCAAACGCCCATCATTCCAACATCCCATCCCATTCCACCCGACGCCCAAACAACACCGGCACTACCAGCATCCAGCATCCAGTATCACTGCCGACAGCCCCGTCACTCCAATACTCCATCATTCCACCACACTCCCATCCTCCACACCTTCATATCATGCGCGCATCCCGTATCCCGCATCCCGCATCCCGCTTCGCCTTACTCATTACCTGTTACTCATTACTGATCGCCCCCCTCTTCGCCGGACCTCTCGAAGACGCGGAAAACGCGTTCAACAAGAAGAACTATAAAGACGCCCGCGTCGCCTACGAAAAATTCGTCGCCGGGCCGGAAGCGAAGAAGCACGACAAGTATCGTCACGCGGTAAACCAGGTCATCGCCTGCCGGCTGCGCATGGGAGAGCATGCCGACGCGTTGACGTTTGCCAAGAGCCGTATCGAGGCGGACAAGGACACCGTTTGGGAAGGGCGCAGTCACCGCCGTTATGCCAATCTGTTGATGGCTGCTCCGCATTGGGGGATGCGCCGGGCAGGGGAGTTCCATCGCGGCAAACGGGGGCAGGGAGAGTATGTGAGATCCTTCCGAAAGGATCGCACGGAGGCTATCAAGCACTTCGAGGCCGCGCGCACCATCTACCAGGCCACCCTCGCTGACAAGAACAAGCTCGCCGAGCTGCCCAAAGATCAGCAGGACAAATTTTTGCCCGAGGCACTCGAGTGCAATTTTGATCTCGCGGGCTCGCTGCTCCGCCGCGGTGAGAATACGCAATCGTGGGACTGGTGGGACAGCTTCGGCGAAGAGACGGAAGAGTTCGAGGAATACGAGCCCGGCTATGGATACCGCCGCCGGGGCGTCCGGGGCAGCAATCCGCCATCGGGGCTCCGCGTCGATAAGAAAGGTAACCCCATCTTTACCGTCGAGCCCAAGAGCTACAAGGCCGCGCTGCCCGACGATCAGCGGGTGCGTTTCCTTTTGAAAGAGATTGAGGCCAAAGACCCCACCCCCAATAACGACATGAAGGCGCTCGCCATCTACCGCCGCGCCATGGTAGCCCGTGCCCGCTTTGGGCCGGACATCGTCACCCGCTGGTGGCAGCAGGGCCATCGCCGCTTCGGCCGGCTCGGCGAGCCGCTCGAAAACGATCCCGCCAAGCCCGAAAAAGAGCTCTGGCATCTCAAGGAAAACGAAGCCCTCACATGGGTCGCCGGCCAGCTCAAAGTCATCACGCTCCCGCCTAAGGAAAACATCGTCACCCTCCTCGAAGAGGTCGCGCACGAATACTCCAAAAGCTCGACTGCCGACGATGCGCTCTATGCGCTCGGCGCATTCTTCCAGACCCGCCAGCAGTATCCACGGTCTCTCGAAGCCTACGAAACCCTCCTCGGCAAGTTTCCTCAGACCACCTATCGCAACCAGGCCACCAACGCCCGCCAGCAGATTGTGCAGAAGGAAATTCAGATCCATCAGATCGGAGCGCAGCTCGCCGGTGAAAAGGCCCGCCTGCAGATTTCGTATCGCAACACCGGCAAGGTCACGTTCACCATCCAGCCCATCGATCTGCCCGGCTACATCGCCCGCATCCCCGAGCTCAACGGCAAGACCGTCCCACGCCACCCCAAAGTCGATATCAACGGCATCATGGGCAACGCCCAGAACATGATCCGCCGCTGGCAGCTCAGCTCGTATCTCCTCGACCAGCGCTTCAACCGCTACCGTAAATGGCTCAAGGGCGCGCCCAAAAGCTGGACGGTCGACGTCAAAAACGATGGCACGATGCGCCCCGCGCAGACCGTCATCGATTCGCCCATCCACGAAGGCGGCACTTACTTTGTCGAGGCCCGGGTCGCCGGTGCACGCCTCCCGTCACGGTCGATGTTCATCGTCTCCAGCATCGCCATCCTCGAAAAGAACATCCCCAACAAGCGCCTCTACTACCTCGCCGATGCCATCTCCGGAGCGCCTGTCAACAATGCGCCGTTCAGCATCTATGAGGTCTGGGTCGAGAGCCGCCGTGCCGGCAATAAATGGCAGCAGATCAATCACGTCGTCAAGCACGAAGCCAAATCCGACAAAGCCGGCCTTTTTGAACTTTCGCTCCCGCCAATCAGGCAGCGCCGGTCGCGGAATCTGTTTGCCGTCGCGCACATTCCCGAGGCCGGACAACCGGTCGATGCGCCCAAGGCACGTTTCGCCTACACCGATATGGGTTACTGGTCGCCGCAGAATCCCACTTGGCGGCGCGACAACAACGCCCGCATTTTTACGCTTACCGACCGGCCCGTTTACCGCCCCGAAGACACGGTCAACTTCAAGATCTGGATTCGGAAGAAGCAGAATGGCGAATACATCACCTCCGCCGGACAAAACCTCCACGTCGAGATTTTTGACGCAAAGAACAACAAGATTCTCACCAAGGACTGGAAGGCCGACAAAAACGGCTCGGCCGCGGGCAAACTCGTGCTCGGCGAAGAGCCGCCACTCGGGCGCTATCGCATGCAGGTGCGCTCAAAAGAGGGCGGACGCTGGCGCTGGTATGGCAACGCGCAGTTCCGGGTAGAGGAATACAAGAAGCCCGAGTTTGAGGTCAGCGTGAAGCCGGGCAAGGACAACGCCAAGCTCGGCGAGAGCCTCACCGCTAACATCGAGGCCAAATACTATTTCGGCGCGCCCGTCACCGAAGCCACGGTCAAATACAAGGTCTTCCGGCAGGCGTTCGCCCACAATTACGTGCCCCGTGGGCGCTACGACTGGCTCTACGGCCAGGGCTACGGCATCATCGATTATCCCTATCAATGGATGCCATGGTGGAAGCGCTGGGGCTGCTGCCGCATCGCGCCTCCGTGGTATCAGTGGCGTCCCGCCGCAGCCCGGCAGCTCGTCAAACACGGCGAAGCCCAGATCGATAACGGCAAACTCGAAATCACCATCGATACCAAAGCCGCAGCCGAAAATCACGGCGACAGCGACCACCGCTATTTCATCGAAGCCGAGGTCACCGACAGCTCCCGCCGCACCATCACCGGCTCGGGCAGCGTCAGTGCGACCCGCCAGTCCTTCTATGCCTACGTCTCCACCGACCACGGCTGGCTCAAGCCCGACGACCAGGCCACGTTTACCATCAAGACCGTCACGCCCGACGAAGTACCCGTCGCCACCAAGGGCAAGCTGACCATCGCATCGGTCAAATACAAAGGCCGCACCAACGACGAAGTCGTCGAAGAGGTGCACCAGAGTTTCGACATCGAGACCGGCGCCAACGGCCTCGCCGAGCTGCCCATTCGCATCGGCCGTTCGGGGCAGTTCCGTGTCTCTTATAAAACGAAAGATCCGTGGGGTGGGGAAGTGCAGGGCAACGCCATGGTCTGGGTCGCGGGCGATGATTTCGACGGCCAGCACTACCGCTTTAACGAGCTCGAAGTCCTCACTGACAAACGTGAATACAAGATCGGCGACACCGCGCACGTCATGCTCAACGTCTCCGATACGGAATCGTATGTCCTGTTCAGCCCCGATGCCTACCAGGGCACGATGCGCAAGTATCAGCTCCTCTATTTGCCCAAGCGTTCGGTCGTCATCGACATCCCCGTCCAAAAGCGGCACGAGCCTAATTTTCACATCGAAGCCACCGTCATCCGCAACGGCAAAGTGAGCTCGATGATGCGTGAGCTCGCCGTCCCGACCAAGCGTCACTTCCTCGAGATCAAGGTCACGCCCGACAAGCCGAGCTACTCGCCTGGTGACTCCGGCAATCTGATGGTCGAGGTTACAGATCACACCGGCGAACCCGTCCAGACCGAGCTGGCCGTCGCTGCGTTCGATCGTTCCGTGCTCTACATCCAGCCCGAGACCACGCCCAAGATCGAGCAACTGTTCTACGGCCAGAAACGCTACCACCGCAACAACACCCAGAGCTCCCTGCAGATGGCCTTCAACGCGCAGGGCGGCGGAGTGCGCAACCCATTTCGGGCCAGCGGAGCCAAAGACTGGAACGGATATTGGGGCCCCGCCGGCGTCTACTGGGCCCAGGCCACCGGACAACAGATCGCCGGCTTCGGTGGCGGTGGAGGCTACGCATCGCTCAAACGTAAATCAGCAAGAAGCATGTCCGCGGCAAACGGCATCGCCATGGACGCCGAAGTGGCCGCCGCCCCCGGCGCGCCCGCCGCAAAGATGGCCAACCGGCGCGGCCGCGCCAATGCAGCCGGCGCTGTTATGGAAAAACAAATGGATCGCGCCGACGCGGACAAAAAGGGAAACGCGGCATTAGGCGACACCATGGCCGAAGCAAAAGTACGCACTAATTTCGCGGACACCGCGCTCTGGGCCGCATCCGTACCCACCAGCGCCGAAGGCAAGGCGAGTATCCCCATCACCTTCCCCGAATCCCTCACCTCGTGGAAAATCAACGCCTGGGGCGTCAGCGCAAAAACCCAGGTCGGCTACACCTCCGCCAGCACCATCACCACTAAAAATTTGATGGTACGGCTCCAGTCGCCGAGATTTTACGTCGAGCGCGACGAAGTAATCCTGAGTGCAATAGTAAATAACTATTTAAAGACCGAGAAAAAGGTGAAGGTCGAATTAGGTCTCAGCAAAAACGGCACACTTGCAACCATTCAACCATCAGCCATTAAACCATTGACCATCACCGTCCCGGCCGGTGGAGAGAAGCGCGTCGACTGGAAAGTCATCGCCACTAAAGAGGGTCTTGCTGAAATAACAGTAAAAGCCCTCACCAACGAAGAATCCGACGCCATGAAAATGGCCTTCCCCGTCTTCGTCCACGGCGTAAGAAAACAGCTCGCCAATGTCGGCAGCATCGCCCCGGACAAAGAGCTCGGACGTTACGAATATAAATTCACGCTGCCCGCGGCAATGAAACCCGAGGCCACCAGGGTTACCGTCAAGATCGCCCCGAGCCTTGCCGGCGCCGTTCTCGATGCGCTGCCGTACCTGTTCGATTACGAATACGACACCGTCGAAGCCACCCTGAGCCGCTTCCTCCCGGCCATCGTCGCCAAGCGCATGCTTGTTGATACCGGACTCAACCTCGAGGCCCTCCAGGAAAAGCGCAAAGACCTCCTCACCAGCACCCCCGAATACAAAAAGGGCTACTGGCGCAACCCGGTCTTCAATACGACCAAGCTCGACAACATCGTCAAGACCTGCATGAAACGCATCATGAACTGGCAGCAGGGCAACGGCGGCTGGGGCTGGTGGGGCAGTTCCCGCGCCAGCGTCTACCAGACCTGCTACGTCCTTTACAGCCTTAACATCGCTCAGCAGGCCAGCATCCAGGTCGACCCCAAGGTCATGGCCCGCGCCGCCAGCTACATCCTCAACAACCTCGAACACGACTACGGCAAATTCGAGTGGAACGATAAAAAAGGCAAGACCCACTACAGCTTCGGCACCGGCCACGCCTACGCCTGCTACGTCGCCAGCCTGAGCGGTTCCAAAGACCCCAGAATGAACAAGTGGCTGGACATCATGTTCACCCACCGCGACCGCCTCAACAACTACGGCAAAGCCCTCCTCTGCCTCACCTACCACAAGTCAGGCAACCTCGGCAAAGCCACCACGCTCCTCCAGAACATCGAGCAATACCTCAAGCAGGACGACGAAGTCCAGCTCGCCTGGCTCGATACCCCGAGCAAAGGCTGGTGGCGCTGGTTCAACAACGACGTCGAGACCAACGCCTGGTTCCTCCAGTGCTACAACGCCCTCAAACCCAAAGACGAAAAGCCCCGCCGATTAGTAAAGTGGCTTCTCACTAATCGCCGCCACGGCCACTACTGGCACTCCACCCGCGACACTGCCCTCACCGTCAACGCCTTCGCCCAATACCTGAAGGCCAGCGGCGAGCTCGCCCCGGATTACGAACTCGAAGTCGCCATCGACAACGGCGCCCTGGGCAAAAAGACCTTCAAGGTCAATTCAAAGAATATGTTCTTCTTCGACAACATATTCGAGATCAGTGGCGAAGAAGTCGGCCCCGGCGACCACACCATCAGCATCATTAAGCGCGGAAAAGGCGCCGCCTATATTTCTTCAATAACCAGCTTCTTCACCAAAGAAGAAGACATCAAAGGCGCCGGCCTCGAGCTCCGCGTCACCCGCAATTACTTTAAACTGGTTCCCAAGGTGAAATCAGTCGACGTCACCACCACCAGCGGATCAAAAGTAGCGGAGAAATTCGCCAAGATGGAGCGCGTCGCCCTGAAAAACGGAGACGAACTGACAAGCGGCGACCAACTCGAAGTCGAGCTCATGCTGGAAGCCAAAAACGACTACGACTACCTGGTCTTCGAGGACATGAAACCCGCCGGCTGCGAACCCCTGGATGTAAGAAGCGGCTCATCAAGACAAGAAGGCCTCGTCGCCAACATGGAGCTCCGTGACGAAAAGGTCGTCTTCTTCATCCAAATGCTCCACCAGGGCAAGCATAGATTGAGATACCGGATGCGCGCCGAAGTCCCCGGCCACTTCCACGCCCTGCCTACCAAGGGATATGGGATGTACGCCCCTGATCTGTACGGAACGGCAGATGAGATGAGAGTGCAGATTAAGGATAAGTAGGATTAGGAAGGTGTTTTCCTACCACTCCACCACTCCTCATGTGCCACGTGGTATGGAGGTTCTGGTATTCTTGATCACCGATCTTTTGTGTCCTTGAAGGTAGACGTTTTTCGTTACTTCGTCTTGTCTTGAGAAGACACGGGTTGGCAAGCAACCACGTGGCATATGGAACATTGGTTGGGAGGTTTCAATCTTCTTCAGCACGTTGAGCACAGAACGGAAGTTCCGACAAGAAAAAACGTTCCATTTCAGAACCACGTTCATTGTGCCACGTGGTTGCTTGCCAACCCGTGTCTTCGAGGACTAGGAATTCCGTAACAGTAACGAAAGATTCAAATCTCCCTACCACTTCCGTTGTGCCACGTGGTTGCCTGCCAACCCGTGTCTTCAAAGGCCTCCAGCCCGTGGCCTCGTCGCCAACATGGAGCTCCGTGACGAAAAGGTCGTCTTCTTCATCCAAATGCTCCATCAGGGCAAGCATAGATTGAGATACCGGATGCGCGCCGAAGTCCCCGGCCACTTCCACGCCCTGCCTACCAAGGGATATGGGATGTACGCCCCAGATCTATACGGAACGGCAGATGAAATGAGAGTGCAGATTAAGGATAAGTAGACTTTCCAGTCGTCTGTGTCCTTAAAGTAGATCGTTTGTCGTCACTTTCTCCAGCCTTTGCAACGCCTCGCCCGGATTCGTCGGGTGATGCGGATCAAGCTCGTGTGAGCGGGCGTAGTGATGGACAGCGTCCTCGATATCTTCGCGCTCTTCGGCGATGCGGCCGAGGATGTAGTGGGCCTGGGGTTTGGCGTTCATTAAAAGGAGGACGTATGGGAGCGGTTTGATGTCCGCGTTGAGGTCGTCGTGGATTTCGAGGTAGCGGCGGAGGGCGCGTTCGGCGGGCCAGTAATACTCGAGATTGAAGAGGGCTTCGCCGAGGCGCATCCAGGGGTCGAGATATTCGGAATCGAGGGCAAGGGCACGCTCGGCGTAGCCCTTCATGGTGGCATAGTCGCCGCGCTTGCCGACGAGTTGGGCGAGCTTCATGAGCGTGTTGAGGAGGAAGTGTTGTTTGTCGTCGTGCTCGGGCTTCCAGAGGTTGAGGACTTTGTGGAAGTGCGCTTCGGCTTCTTCGAGGAGTCCGTTGTTCATGCAGGTGCCGCCCGCGTAAAAATAGGGAACTGGGTTGTCGGGCTCACGCTCGATGTAGTCGAGGGTAAGCTGGCGGTTACGCTCGAAGCGGCGGTTCATGGTCCCTTCGTCGGCCGCGTATCCGTAGTGATAAATCGCAATATTGGTGAGCACGGTGGCCTGGATTTCGAGGACGGCTTCGTGGATGGCGCCGGTGAAACGCAGGTGTGGCTTTCGCCGGAAGAGCCGCTGAAGATGGTTTGCGGTCTGTCGCCATTCCCGGGGATCGGGCAGTGATTCACCATCCTGCACGGCGGGTGGGATATCGAGAAGGCTGCGCAGAAGAATGTAGGCGCCATCGACGTTTGGGATGTCTTTACGGCCGATCAGATTCCGCAGTTCGTGGATGTCTTCGCGCCAGAGTTCTTCGTCCGCATCGATCTGCAGAATCCAGTCGCAGGTGGCAAGGTCGAGCGAGGCGTTGCGCGCTGCGGCAAAGTCGTTGCACCATTCGAAGTAACCAACCTTTGCGCCGAACTCTTTCGCTATCTCGACCGTTCGATCTGTCGACCCGGTATCAACGACCACGATCTCATCGACCGCGCCTTCGAGGCTGCGCAGGCAGCGCGGGAGGTCGCGTTCTTCGTTTTTGACGATCAGGCAGGCGGAGAGGGACATGGAGGACGTAATACGTAAAGAGTAATACGTAATAAGTAATGAGTAAGTTTGGGCTTAGATGGCCGGTGTTGTTGTGACGACGGATTCAATTGGGATACTGGATGCTCGATGCTCGATGCTGGTAGTACGGTTCAGGCTCGGAGCGACCGTTCGGACCGGCATTCAGACAAAAGCGGTATTACCAGCACCGAGTATCGAGCATCACAGCTCCAACCGGCGTTCAAGCAAAACCGGCATTACCGCATCGAGTATCGAGCATCACTGCTCCAACCGGTTTTCAGACAAAATCGGCATTACCGCATCGAGTATCGAGC
>JASLXP010000794.1 GCA_030740295.1 Planctomycetota bacterium | reverse complement strand
CACGCCGCGAGTAAGCACAGGGATGGCCGCAAACAGACCGGATGTGAGAACTCCGAAGACCGAGGAAACCAATGCCGCCACGAGCAGGTAATACTTGAAGTGCACCCAGCCGCCTCGCGGTTCTTCGAGATGCAGTTTTCTGAAGTGCCGGCCGATAAGCCAGTCGAATCCGTCAATGAGGGTCCCCAGCGGACAAAGGAATCCGCAGAAACCGCGCGGGATGAGGAGGCACAGCCCAACAATGCCAACCATCCAGACCAGTGTGCTCCAGTTGAGCACCTTCCCGGCCAGCACGGTCGAAAGCCCCACAAGCGGATCAATCAGGAGAAAGGAATCGACGGGCATCCACTCCTTGTCACTGAAAGTAGTCGAAGTGAAATGTTCTGCGTAGGGCCAGCAAGTGAAGAAAAAGAAATAGAAAAACAGGGCCAGGCAGACGACCTGGATGACGCGCCGTACTGGAGAGCTCCTCCAGACCGGCCCGAGGAGGGTAAGCCATCGATGACACCTGCCGCGCCAACCTGTGCGCTCCTTCTTCTTCAGAAAAGGAAAAAAAATGTTGAGCGAGCGCGGAATCATTTCGTGAAGTAAAGATGGCCGAACAGATCCGGCTGGTGAAACTTCCCTCGCAACAGCGGGCTCCAACAACTGAAGCGATCCTCCGGGCGGGGAGGGTTGCCCGTGCTGCGACCGAAGTTAGCGCCCCAGGGGCGGCCATCGGGGCGGATGAGGCCGTCTTTGATGCTCTTGCGCGGGAGCTTGATTTCGACCACCCAGCGGTCTTTATCGCGTTTGATGGCGCGCTCAAGGCCGCTCTGCCAGGTGCGGTCGGGCGGTTCGCCCCCGCCTTCGAAATACCACTCGTAGTTGACCCGACCGGCGATATCGATTTGGACGAAATAGTAACTGTCGTGATCGTGTTCCGGGTCGAGAAAGAATTCGATACTGTCGGCTTCGCCTTTCTTATCGGGAAGATTGAGCGAATTGGGATCGAAACAGGTGAACGCGAAGTAGAGGTGCTCGGGCGCACGAAGGAATCGAATCTCCGTCTTCCACTGCGTCATCTTGCCGTCCACGTTGCTGATGAAGTTCCGCTTCGAAGAGCGCTGCCAGCCTTCTTCGTTCAGGTCGCCATCGATTTTTATTTCGCCGACGAGCTGCCGGATGGATACGTTTGCGTCTTTTCTGGAGAGCACGTTCTTGACGTCCCGCACGTAGATGGCGCGTCCCTTCTCCATGGCGCCGATGAAGTATCTCGAGAACCAGTGGGCCGCGGTGGCGTATTTCGAGCCTTTCGTTTTGGCCACGAGCGCGTCGGCCTGGTCCCGGTAATCCTTCGTCACTTTTTCGGAGAAGTGTTTCTCCCAGACGTCGATGTTGTTTGCGTAGGTGCCGGACACTGCGATGCTGCGCGCCTCGATATCTTTGAGCATTGGGTGCACGATATCGGCGCCGGGCCCATAGAAGTTTTTCGCGTAATCGGCAACGAGCTGTTCGGGATCGAGATTCGGGTTGTAGAGGACTTTGAGCATCACGTATCGATTGATGTGCTCGAGCATGATGCTGTCGGAATCGATCTCGATGGTGGCGAGGTTGGCATGCTTCGAAAGATCCTTGAACATTCTTGCGAGATGTCTTGTCAGCAGCATGGGCACGCCGCGGCGTCGTTCGCTACGGTGGCGATAGAGGTGATGAAGCCAGATGAGCATGGGTCGCTCGTTGACCGAGCTCCACTCGCTGACCATGCGGAAGAGGTCCTTGTAGTGGGCCTCCTCGGCCGTGTTGTGGGTGCGCGCGTATTGGGCGGGACACATGCCGACGACGACGTTCTCCGGAAGTTTCCTGAGCTTTGGCGGGCGCTCGGAATAGCTGGAGTAGGCAAGGCAGGTGATGAGCTTGTCCGGGTGTGCATCCCTCATCCAGTTCGCGGCCTTTTCGACAAATTGCCAGACGAGGCGGCTGTGCATGGCTGCGCGGTC
>JASLXP010000793.1 GCA_030740295.1 Planctomycetota bacterium | reverse complement strand
AAGCACCCGTGAGTGGTATGCTGAGCTGGCCTCGGATGCGTGGCTGCGACCCGTTGGCAGCCGGCCTCCACCAACTAATCACCATCGTGATCTGGTTCGTCCCTTTAGTGATTGGTAGAGCCAGCTTTTTCATCACCCTGCTAGACTGTCGACCAGCAGTCCTCCTCAAACGAATCCGGAGAGGCGACATGGCCAAGTACGAAGTACCCGGCATGAAATTGATTCCGCAGCGCCTCAACATGTCGTGTTGGTACGCCAGTGCGAAGATGATCATAAACTGGCAAATGGGCCGTTGCCGACAGTCGTTCAACGATCTTGTCCCACCAGAACTCGACGCGCAATGTCGTGCGCTTCGCGGTGCCGATGCCGGCATCACAAATCCGGTAATCGTGCAAATGGCCGTGCGCCTTGGGCTCAAACAAGTCCCTCCCATGTCGGAAACATCCAGCGACATCGAATCGCTGCTGCGAGGACGCGGGCCGCTGTGGGTAAACGGCGACCGGCACATTGTGGTAATTGCGGGCGTCGATGGTGACCGAGTTAAGGTGTACGACCCGTGGCCACCGGATCAAGGCAAGATTGAATGGCGACTGCTTTCCGGTTGGCTCTTTCGCGAGACTGCCGGAACCTACAAGGTTCAACGCGGCGATTCACTTTCGGCCATTGGCCGGCGGCATGGAGTTGACTGGGGGAGGATCTACAACCACCCCGAGCAACGCCGCGTTTCGTGCAAAGCGGCCCAATCCGAATCAAATCCAGCCCGGGGATGAAATCTTTATTCCCACATCCGCATCCGACATGGATACCAGTGGCGCGGTCTCCTTTCTGTATCTTCCAGGACTTCCCAGACTTTCGTAGACACTCCTGCTGACTAAAATGAGGCAGCAATCAGGAGTGTGGAGATGGGACAGCAACGCTACACGGACGAGTTCCGGCTCGAGGCGGTCCGGCAGGTCACGGAGAAGGGACACGCCGTCAAGGATGTGGCTGAACGCCTCGGCGTATCGACCTACAGCCTGTACGAATGGGTGCGGAAGCACCGGGCGACCGCGAGTCGCGCGACGACTCGTCTGACAAACAAAGACGAGGAGATTCGCCGACTGCGGACGGAGTTGAAGCGGGTCACGGAGGAGCGAAACATCCTAAAAAAGGCCGCCGCGTACTTTGCCAAGGCATCCGGGTAAGGTACGCGTTCATTCAGGAGCATCGGCACACGTTTCGGGTTCGGACGATGTGCCGGGTCTTGCGGGTCGAGCGGAGTGGGTTCTACGCGTGGCGACAGCGACCGGTGTCCAACCGAGCGCAGGACGACGCCCGATTGCTCCGACAGATTCGCGACTTGTTCACGGCCAGCGGCAGGACGTATGGGAGCCCGTGGATCCATCGAGACTTGCGGGAACTGGGAGAAACATGCAGTGTGCATCGGGTCGCGCGATTGATGCGCCAGGACGGCCTACGGGCGCAGATCGGCTACAAGCGCCGGTGGATCGCCAGCGGCCCTCCGGCCCGGGTCGCAGCCAACCGACTGAACCGCATGTTTACGGCGGACGCGCCCAATCAGGCCTGGGTCGGCGACATCACGTACATTCGCACCGACGAAGGGTTTCTCTATCTGGCGGTCGTGTTGGATCTGTTCTCACGTCGAGTCGTCGGCTGGTCGATGCAGCCCACGCCGTCGCGCGACTTGGTGCTGCACGCCCTGCTGGCGGCCGTGTGGCGTCGCCACCCGACGGGGCCGGTGCTCGTCCACAGCGATCGGGGCAGTCAGTATGGCAGTCACGACTACCTCACGTTCCTCGCTGCGCACGGTTTGGTGCCGTCCATGAGCCGTCGGGGCAATTGCCTCGACAATGCGGTGGCCGAGAGCTTCTTCTCGACCCTCAAGAAGCAACGGATTCGGCGACGCGTCTATCCCACACGCGACGAGGCGCGGGCCGACATCTTCGCGTTCATCGAGTTGTTCTACAACGTCAAGCGGCGACACAGTCACGTCGGCGGGGTATCGCCCCAGCAGTTCGAAGCCGACTACGCGCAGAGCTTGCAGGGTGTCTAAAGAACCCTGGAAAGTCCAGCTCGACACTGGGCACTTCGCGTTAGAGGAGGATGGCGACCGCATCGCACAACTGATGCGACGGTTCCTTCGAAAGCACGTGGATTGATGCCACGAGGGGGGACCGTTGGTGTCTGAAATGTGGAGGCCCGAGCGATACAAGGACCACTGTTCGCGCAGTCTTCCCGACGGAAGCGACGCAGTGCCCACTTCTCGGCACCATGACGGTGCCCTCACTGTTGTCAATCTCTCAGATTGGCAAGCACCCACTCCGCCACGTCGCGACCCACTTCACTCCTTTCTGCCGCCGGAACAGAGTCGATGTCAAACAGATCCGTGTACTTCTTGTAATGCGACTGAGCATCGAAGTGGACCAGCTTTTCTCTCCCCACGACATGTTCCAGCATCCTCTCGTTACAGTGAAGCACGCAGCCATCTATCACAACAACTCTTTCCGCTCCTTGAACCCAAGCGGAAGTCGCAGAACCAGGCGCCGATAACAACTCCCCGTGACAGGCCCGTCCATAGGCGTCTTCTTTGGCTACACGATTGGCGGCGAGACGGGCGATCTCTCCTCGGATACAAGCCCCCTCGCACGACAGGACCGGGATTGTCCCCTTAGTCCTATTCCGGTTTCCGATGACCTCTCCGGCGGGGGACCTCGCTGTAGTGCCTTTCACTTCAATAGAGAAACTTTCATTCCCTGCCTGCACGCCTTCCTGTAGTCTACTGTGCGGCGTTAAGAGCCTATGTGATGCACTTCTAGTAGCCCTTCTAACTTTGCCGTTATCGGAATCGGCGTGCGCCTGCTTTCTGTGGTACGCAAGCTTTCCAGCATTCTTTCTTTTTCTGTATTTCGATCGTTCAGCGGCACGGTGAGAACTGACACCTCGCCCATCTCCTTGCAGCTTTGCAATCGATGACAATAGAGCTCTTCTTTTCCCAAGGATAGTGACGCATTCTAATCTTCCATTATCCAACCATGTTCTGACAGTCGCTCTCGGCGTCTCCAACAGTCTGGCCGCCTCGATAATCTTGCAGGACGACCTCCATTCATTTTCTATCTTGTCCAATTCCACCGTAGGAATCATCCTTCGACCTTCGATCATTCTTGAAGGAATGAGTCCTTGGTCCAGACATTCTGTCAGTTTCTTTTGGCCGACGCCTGTAATGATCAGGAGTTTCTGAGGCACGCCGTAATCAGGATGATGTATAGAGAAAGTGCCGATCTTTCTTCGTTTCTTGACCTCTTCGATCCAACTCAACGACACGCGCTCAAAGCCCAAGATCTTGACGGTCTTTACCAGGCCTTTCTTTCTCCAGCTCCTCAAAGTGCCAACCGAAATCTTCAGTTCCCTTCTTGCGTCCCACAGGTAACAGGTGCGCCTCCAGTCATCCAAGAGTCCGTCACTATAATTTCTAACCACTCGACCATCTATGGAGGTCAGATAACCTCGACTTATCCAACGAAATACCGTTCGAAGGTGAACACCAAAGTCCTTCGCCACCATACGGGGATGCACTTCGGACATGACATCTGTTCTCTCAGTTACTGTCACACCGCCTCCATTTGCACGATGCACGTTGCGACTCTCACAACCACGAACACATCTGTCGGTGAAGGCCGCCCGCATATACGCGGGATGATGGCAGCCGCGGCCAATTCGGTACTCTTTGATGACGTGTAGCGTGGCGATCGGAACGAGCCCTGTGCCGTACAGTCGGCTGAGCACCGGTCCGGAGTCTCATTATTCCCCGCTCCTGTTGGAGTGAACGCGCCGGCTACGACGACGGCAGCCGCTTCCGCGGACCACCGAACACCTCGACCGGAAGGTCGGGATAAGCCTAGTGGCGTTGCATGCGCTTCCGTATGACGGCCGTCATACTCCAAATGGGCATGGCGCAGGTGTGGTGCCGTTTCTCGGTGCGTCACCTCTTGGAGATTCGGTGAGGACTGAAAGTGTGACCGACGACCTCAGGGAGGCCAAATCTCGCTGGTTCCACCCGAATGTTGAAACCTTATACGGACTGCCCGGTCGCGGAAGGGGCTTCCTGTCGCATCGCCACCCGTGCGTTGTACAGGTCGACACACTGAGCGCACAGCCCCTGGTCGAGGTCCCACGATGGATGGTCGGCTTGCAACGCCGTTCGGGCCGCTGCGGTCAGTCGCTCGGGATGCGGGTCGAGCGTCGCGGTGGGAAATCTGCAGATCGGGCAAGGCCCCGTGAACCGGGTGGACCCGTCGTTTCCGCACCCCCGCGGGTCGCAGATGAACGCGACCAGGTCTTAGTGCACGAGGTGCTCTCCTCGACGAACCATCTCGAAAACGCAGGGGGCCAGCCTCAGGCTCGAGGTCGAGATTTACCCTCACCTGCTCAACCGACCCCGGTGCGCCGGCTGCGGGCGCCCCAGTCCTCAGTACGACACACTACCCCACCCTCGTCTGCCAGATCGACCCGCGGCGTACACGGCTCCTTTGGATCGGCCAGCCGCGCCGCTCAAAGACGTTACTGAAATTCTTCCGCTGGTTCGGCACGGTGCGGACGCAGGCCCTGTGGTTCGTCTGTAGCGACATGTGGAAGCCGTACCTCAATGTCGTCGCCAAGAAGGCCGGCCACGCCTGGCACGTGCTCGACCGACTTCACATCGCGCTCAACATGAATGACGCGATCGACACCGTGCGGCGGGTGGAGGTCCGCGCGTTGAAGCAGCGGGGGGCGGTCGACGTGGCTGACCAAGACGCGGTGGCTGTGGCTGCGGCGCCGCGACCACCGGACGGCGCAGGACCGGAGCCGCCTCCCGGCCCTCGTCCGCCTCAATCTGCAAGCGGTGCGCAGCATGCTGCTGCGCGAAGACTCCGAGCCGTTCTGGCGGTATCGGTCGGCCCACTGGGCGGACCTGTTCTTGGACCGGTGGTACACCCAGGTGATGCGACCAAGCCTTGACACGAGGAAGGCAGGTTGCGCGCTCACTGTGCGCGCACCGCACCTTTGTTGTTGAACCGATGCAAGGCCCGCGGACAGATTTCGGTGGAGGCGTTCGACGGATGTTAGGTCAAACGACAAATCCAAACTAACTACCAGAAAGGCGTACGGCTTTCCGACCTATCGATGCCTCGAAATGGCACTGTGCCACACGCTCGGTGACCTACCGGAGCCAGAAATCGTCTCCAGTTATCTTGCGAGAGAGTCATTTCATTCTTAACAAAATCATTGATATATGACAATTGTCATGGGATTTGTCTCCTGCTTGTGTCACAAGGCACAGGTACGTATTTCGGAGCTGAGGGAGCGACGATGAAGAAGGACAATCTGGTTGACGGGTTTCTCGTCGGCGCGACTTTCTGCTTGTCCGTCCTGGCCATCGCCTCGATGGCGCATGCCCAAGAGGCGGATCTCGCCCTTGGAAGGGCTCTGTACGAAGCGCAGGACGGGTGTGCCCTATGCCACGGCGACCTGGGGCAGGGTGACGGGCCTGCTGCCCCCTTCCTCTTTCCAGCGCCACGTGACTTTACGACAGGGATCTTCAAGGTCCATTCCACGCCCTTCCTCCCTACCGACGACGACCTGCTGCGGACAATCGGCGAAGGCATGCCGGGAACACTCATGCCCTCCTTCGCCCATCTGTCTCTACCGGAGCGGCAGGCGTTAGTGGACTATGTGAAGACCTTCTCCGAAAGGTTTGCAGCCGGATCGGATGAGCCTGTCCCGATCCCCGATCCTCCTGGGAACGTGGAAGAGCTTCTTACCAGAGGGGAAGAAGTGTACGCGGAAGTTCGTTGCGACCAGTGCCACGGCCCATCGGGCCGAGGAGATGGCCCTTCCTCCGACACTCTCGAGGACTCGTGGGGCGCCCCCATCGTCCCCTATGACTTCACCATCGCCGGCAGGATGAAGGCGGGCTCGACGCCCGAGGACCAATATCGAACATTGATGGTAGGAATCGGGGGGACTCCCATGCCGTCCTATGCTGAGGCGATACCTAGTGAAGAGGATCGGTGGGCGCTCGTCTACTACGTTCTCTCCCTTTCGGGAGGTGCCGCGCCCGCCTTGCCCTCAGGTGACCCGGTCATCGGCAAGGACCTGTTCACGGGCAGTGTTCCTTTCGAGAGCGGCAGCGCGCCTTGCATGGGGTGTCACAGTGTCGGCGGCATCGGGGCACTTGGCGGTGGTGTCATGGGGCCCGATCTGACCGTTACCACCGACAAATACGGCGGCGACAGGATCGTTGACATCCTGGCCACATTTCCGTTCCCGACGATGAATCCCATCTACAACTCCCTGACCCTGACGCCGGAAGAACAGGACCACGT